>NZ_JAWHPJ010000047.1:0-48290 GCF_032587815.1 Pseudomonas syringae group sp. 26L6 | reverse complement strand
CCAATCGCTGGCAGACCTTCACCTACGACTGCGAAAACCGCCTGGTCAAAACCGAAACCATGGCCGACACGCAGGTGGAAAGCACCAGCAGCTACCAATACGACAGCCTGGGCCGAAGAGTCGCCAAACAGTCCGAGATCAAAGGCCACACCGACCACAAACGCTTCCTCTGGCAAGGCCTGCGGATGCTGCGCGAAGAAAGCCCCGGCCAGAGCAGCCTGTATCTTTACGAGCCCGGCAGCTATGCGCCGCTGGCCCGCGTGGATGAAAAAGGAGGCGAGGTAGAGAATAAGGTTTATTACTTCCACACCGACCAGATCGGCACACCGCTGGAAATGACCGACGCCGAAGGGCAGATCGTCTGGCAGGCGAAGTACCGGGCGTGGGGTGCGGTTGAGAAGCTGGTGGTAAACGAAGTTGAGCAGAACCTGCGGTTTCAGGGGCAGTATTTTGATGTCGAGACGGGCTGCATTACAACACGTTTCGGTATTATGACCCGGAGATTGGGCGGTTTATAACGCAGGATCCGATTGGGTTGTTGGGTGGGTTTAATCTTTACGCCTATGCGCCTAGTCCAACCGGATGGGTTGATCCATACGGCCTATGCAAAAGCTCTTCAAGTGGTGCTAAAGGCGTCAATAAGGCCACGCACGACCTAGAGAGGAATGGATATAAAATAGTTTCAGAGGAAGTGACAATGAAAGTAAACGGCAGCAGGGTTCGTGCCGATATTGTCGCGCAGGATGTACATGGTAACTACCACGTTTTTGAGGTAAAACACGGCTCAGGTGGCCTTACTAAAAATCAAAAAGCTACTGGTGTTTATGATATGTCTAACCCTATTAACACCACGCAACACCTAGGTGGGGAAACTATTAAACCTTCTAAAGGTACGGCAGGAACCTTCCAAGTAGATACTAAAGGTGTTCCCGGAAAAGCCCTAGGAGGAAAAGGGGCTTTGCATGATGCAACTTTCAACATTTTAAAATATCGGTGATATCGTGAGCAAAGAAGATCGAATTTATTTTGAAGAAAAACTACAAGAAGAGCTACAAAATATAGAATGCAAAGAGCTGGCAGTAAAAGCGGTTAAAAAAGGTTTGAAATTCCGCTTCGAAAAAAAAATAGTCGCAGAGCTAGACTTTCAATATCTGGTAAAGTCACACGCCTTTACGCTCAACGGGCGAGTTTTTGGAGGGCCTATCTTTGATTGCATGTCTAAGATAGACATGCCTTACAAGAGCAACTTAGGGAGCGACGCTTGTTTTTCGTTTACCACATCAGGAAGACAAGATAAGAAATTTAGCCCTAGCATCTACGGCACTATAGCTATCCCCCGCCCTGAACATGCAAGCGAAACTTGTAATCATATCAGACACGCACTTGAAGAGTACTACATCCCTTTAATTGTGGGTTGCGTATTGTCTAGCGAGCGGACTATTGATGATGTTCTCTACTCACCAAGAGACTATTCATATCCTGCTGCATTTATCCATTGCGCTGTGAAATGCAACTCATCGACACTAAAAAACAAATCGCTAGCAGAGCTAAGGAACAATAAAAACATAATTAAAAATAAAGATTTTGATCTCGACCTTCTAGATACTTGCTTTTCATAACATGCCGACTGATTTTACATAAATAGGCTTGAAAATACCTATTGCTTTATAACGATATATTTGCCACTTACCCTATACGCTTTTAAAGGTCTATTGTTCTTTAATAAAATGCGCCGCAGTATGATTGCCAACCTTGTCTCAATCAGCTGCCGCTTTCTTTTTAATTAGTGGTTCTGCTATCGCTCACACCACATCAACTGTACTACCGACAGCAACAGCAAGCTCGGCGAGGTGTTCAATGGTAATGGCGATTCAGTGCGCTTCGTCTCACCTACACCGAAGACGTGGTGACCCGCCACAGCAACATGCTACTGGGGAACCATAGTCGACCCGACGCTCAAGTCCAAATACCTGTGGCGGAACAGCCTCGCTCAGGTTGTGCGCTTTCAGGACTGCTCAGGCAGTTACGTCGAACACGCCTACAACCCCATTCACCGCCGCTACGAATACGACCCGGCCGGCGAACTGAGCCGCACCCTCGACAAGCTTCGCGGCGAAACCCAGTACGAATACGAAGCCAACGGCCAGTTGCTGGCGCGCAATACCGGCCGAGTGGTCGACGGCGAAGAGTTCCGCTACGACGCCGCCGCCAACCGCCTCAACTTCAACACCAGCCGCTTCGACCACGTCAAAGACAACCGCCTCAGACAATGGGCGAACCACGAATACAAATACGACGCCTGGGGCAACCTGATCGAAAAAGTCGTCGGCATCGTGCGCTGGCAGACCTTCACCTACGACTGCGAAAACCGCCTGGTCAAAACCGAGACCATGGCCGACACGCAGGTGGAAAGCACCAGCAGCTACCAGTACGACAGCCTTGGCCGACGCGTCGCCAAACAGTCCGAGATCAAAGGCCACACCGACCACAAACGCTTCCTCTGGCAAGGCCTGCGCATGCTGCGAGAGGAAAGTCCGGGCCAGAGCAGCCTGTACCTTTACGAGCCCGGCAGCTAAGCGCCTCTGGCCCGTGTGGACGAGAAAGAAGGCGAAGTCGAGAACAAGGTTTAGTACTTCCACACCGACCAGATCGGTACGCCGCTGGAAATGACCGATGCCGAAGGGCAGATCGTCTGGCAGGCGAGGTACCGGGCATGGGGTGCGGTGGAAAAGCTGGTGGTGAACGAGGTTGAGCAGAACCTGCGGTTTCAGGGGCAGTATTTTGATGTCGAAACGGGGCTGCATTACAACACGTTTCGGTATTATGACCCGGAGATTGGGCGGTTTATAACGCAAGATTCGATTGGGTTGGATGGGGGGGATAACCTTTACAAATATGTTCCAAATCCCACAGCATGGGTTGATCCATGGGGCTGGGCTTGCAATCGTCCGGGGGGCTATAAATCAGGTGATGTCGATACCCATGGCAATTTATCACCGGGCGTAAACAGAGCGCCTGGTAATAAAAACATCCCAAGTGATAAATCAGTTCAGTCACACCACTTTATTCAGGATGAGTGGGCAAAGAGGAATGTAGCAGGATATAAGCGTAACGCAGCACCAGCAGTTTTATTAAAAAGCTCCTCTGGAGAATCACACGCTATTGTTTCATCACTTCAACGAACCAGACGCAGATTGGGCGGATTTAACGGCACCATTAAGGAAGAGTTTGGAACCGCATACAAAGAGCTAATAGACTCTGGAGTTAGTCCTAGCGTAGCAAAGAAAGCTGCGAGCAGATCATATAAATACTTCGACTCCTTGGGAGCATTTGACTAATGATATCCTTCACTGAAAAGAACAGCCCTGCCAACGTAAATGAAATAGAATCCGTCTGCAAAGAGTTAGGAATCTCAGAAAAAAACTGGTTGAGAACATTCTGGTCTGAATGCAATGGGGCGGTATTAGAAGATCAAATCGTAATTTATCCTACTGATCAAATTGTCGAGCGCAACAAAACATATGAAATAGATATAAATTTCCCCGAGTACATTTTGATTGGAGATGACTCTGGAGGCGGATTAATATTAATCCCCAAAAAAGGCTTGGAAAAATTCTACTTTATAGGGTCTGGAGATCCCTTTATTAATGACGCTGAAGTATTTGACTCCATTGAAAAGCTAACTGCCTACGTGATGGCTGATGCAGATAGTGATAGTGATAGTGATAGTGATAGTGATAGTGGCAACATAGTTTCAGTCGCAGAGATCAAGCCGTCAGCATCTGACGTACTGAAAATTAAAAAAGATTTTAATTTAGACTATTCAATAGCACTGCTAATTAAAAAACTAGAAAAAAAAGAAGAGATCATCTCGGAAAATGTGAAACTTATTAAGTATAAATCCGCATTAGACTTACACAGGCAATTTGTTAGATTCTCATCAAAACCCTGATTTCAAAAGCTAGCACTAACATGTGGACTCAAAATAAATTTTTATTGATTTTTCACACTTAATCCATAAAAGTAAAATTACATAAATAACGACTAGCTCACCTTATTTTGAATAGGTAATGCTAGCGATCTTTAAAAACTTAGATTTATTCCTTCTTAAAGATATCGTTTTATTTTTAGTCGTAGCTTGGCAGTGGTTTTAATAAGACAGTTTAATCCTAAACACCAACTGATCAGAGACATGAGTATTGGGGCTATCGCCCCCAAGGCAAACTCACGAGCTGCTTCGGCTACGACAGCATGGGCCGCAAGGCCTGGCAGTATGCAACCACCCTGCTCGCCGAAAAGCTGTCGCAGATTCAGAACCCGCTTATAAAACCAGAACGCTACGTCGAACACGCCTACAACCCGGTCCACTGCCGCTACGAATACGACCCGGCCGGCGAACTGAGCCGTACCCTCGACAAACTGCGCGGCGAAACCCAGTACGAATACGAAGCCAACGGCCAGTTGCTGGCGCGCAACACCGGCCGAGTGGTCGACGGCGAAGAGTTCCGCTACGACGCAGCGGCCAACCGCCTGAACTTCAACACCAGCCGCTTCGACCACGTCAAAGACAACCGCCTAAAACATTGGGCAAACCACGAGTACAAATATGACGCGTGGGGCAACCTGATCGAAAAAGTCGTCGGCATCGTGCGCTGGCAGACCTTCACCTACGACTGCGAAAACCGCCTGGTCAAAACCGAAACCATGGCCGACACGCAGGTGGAAAGCACCAGCAGCTACCAATACGACAGCCTGGGCCGAAGAGTCGCCAAACAGTCCGAGATCAAAGGCCACACCGACCACAAACGCTTCCTCTGGCAAGGTCTGCGGATGCTGCGTGAGGAAAGTCCAGGACAGAGCAGCCTGTATATCTACGAGCCCGGCAGCTATGCGCCGCTGGCCCGCGTGGATGAGAAAGAGAGCGAGGTAGAGAATAAGGTTTATTACTTCCACACCGACCAGATCGGCACACCGCTGGAAATGACCGACGCCGAAGGGCAGATCGTCTGGCAGGCCAAGTACCGGGCGTGGGGTGCGGTTGAGAACCTGGTGGTGAACGAGGTTGAGCAGAACCTGCGGTTTCAGGGGCAGTATTTTGATGTCGAAACGGGGCTGCACTACAACACGTTTCGGTATTACGACCCGGAGATTGGGCGGTTTATAACGCAGGATCCGATTGGGTTGTTGGGTGGGTTTAATCTTTATCAATATGCTCCGAACCCAGTAGGCTGGCTGGATCCACTTGGCTGGATTACCTATAACACCATGCAAGTTCTTTCGGGCTTTCAAAAGCACCATATAATCCCTCAGCAATTAGCAAATCATGAGGCTATCAAAGCAGCTGGCATGAATATTCATAAGGTTTCAAATATTATTTACCTGTCTAAATATGCCGAAAGTCATCCTACCAGAACAGTTCATCGAGGTTCTCATGCTGAGTACACTGCCAGAATTGAGAAAAAGCTTGATGTGGCTAGTGATTACGGAAAGGTCAATGGTTGGAGTAAGGGAGATTGCGAAAAAGTGGTAAACGGCATTATAGCAGATGAGCGTAAAGGATTGCGATCTGGCACTACTAAGTTAAATTCTGCATCTGTGAGAGGTATTGCTTGTGGCTAAGATTTTCATTATAAATATATCTAGCTCTTATCCAGATAGCTATTGGTTTAAAAGTAATGTCTTAACAGGCCAAGACCCTATTCTTTTGAAAAAAGGAATGGAGATAAGTGAGGATGTACTGGTTGAGTTTACCTCGACGTCAAGAGCTAGCACCAATGGGATCCTTAAATACGATTTTTTCTTCAGTGATGGCCCTAACTTTATCAGCCCTAGATTCCATAAATTATTACTGGAAGCCAATGTTTCTGGAGTTAAATTTTTTGACGCAAACGTGTATATATCTGGAAAAAAATATGAAGGCTATAAATTTTTTAACCCCACCTCAAGACTTAGCGCTTTTGATAAAGAAAAATCAAAAAATGAGCCGCTTGTGAGCTACCTGCCCGACGGGCCTAAAATATATACTGAAATCGTTCTTAAAGATGATGTGGATATAGGTGTCGATATTTTTAGAGCGGAGGAGGACTTTACAACTATACTAGCCACAGCTCGTGTTAAAGACTTATGCGAGATTAATAAAGTGCGAGGTCTGCAATTCAAAGAGCATATTCTCGAAGCCTGAGTTCAATGGGTCGTGCTTTTTATTATTTTTTCTGCTACTTGGGATTAATGCTCTTTAATAACAAAGCAGGCGATGCTAGTGGCTGTCAACTTTGCCTCAGTCACTAGCCCTCTTATATTATTGAATAGTGGATTTGAAAACCACTACCACCATGTTATCACTCAGGTCTATTACCCCAATGGAAGTCTCTCTATAATTCCAGAGGCAATTTTCTGGGTGAGATCAACGCGCTGGGCCACAAGACCGAATACCTCAACAGTGAAGATGGCCTGCCACACACCATCATTGATGCGACCTATAAATTCAAATACCTGTGGTGGAACAGCCTCGCTCAGGTTGAGCACTTTCAGGACTGTTCAGGCAAAGATACTTATTACCGCTATGACGATCGCGGTCATCTGATCGCCGTCACCGATGCCCTGAACAACACCACCACGCTGGAACGCAAACCCGACGGCGAAGTGCTGCGCATCAACCACCCGGACGGCACCCACGAGACCTTTACCTACAACGAACTGGGCCAGGTCCTTACCCACACCGACGGCAAAGGCCAGACCACCCAGTTGCTGCGCAATGGCCGTGGCCTGCCCAAATGGAGACAGGATGCCAAAGGGCAAACCATCACCTACGAATACGACAAGGCTATTCGCCTAGAACCGTAGCGGAGTATAAGGACAGCATGCGTTATCAGGGGGCGGGCTATATGGCCTTGCCAATGGCCATAAAACCGACCAAGGCAAACCCGCATGCCCTAACGGGAGAGCTCAGGGCAGGCCTTGATGATCAGCCACTGAGTAATGTTGCCCTGTAGAATTTCTGTATGGTACGAAAATAGCTGCTGACGATCTGGTTAGTAATCTGTCCTCGGCATGCAGTTCACACAGGAGGCAACATGTTCGACAAAGGCATCTGGCAGAACGAGCCCCGGCACTGGAACGTGGCGGAAGAGCGTCTGACAGTCACCACCGATCCGCAAACCGATTTCTGGCAACAGACTCACTACGGCTTCTGCCGCGACACAGGTCATTTTCTGGGTGTTTCGGTGACCGGTGATTTCACTGCGCAAGTGCATGTGCAAGGCGATTTCAAGACGCTTTACGATCAGGCGGGTTTGATGGTCCGCATTGACGAGCGCAACTGGGTCAAAACCGGCGTTGAGGTCAGCGACGGAGCCCTGATGCTGGGCAGCGTTCTGACCTGCGGGCAATCGGATTGGGCGACTGGTGCGTTTGATGAGTCGTCATCCGGCCTCTGGCTGCGAGTCACGGTCGCCAAGGGCGTTATGCGTATTCAGCACTCCAGCGACGGGCTGCGCTGGCCGCTGCTGCGCCTGGCACCATTTCCCGTGAGTGAGTCTTATGCCGTAGGGCCGATGTGTTGCAGTCCGGAACGGGGAGGGCTGGAGGTGGTGTTCTCTCATTTCGAGGTCATGCCTGCACTGGGCAAGGATTTGCATGATCTGACGTGAGTGACTCTTCAGCCGGTCATTGCAGGCCCGCTGAAGAGCGATATGCTTATCTCGGTTTTACTGAATAACGGTGAACTTGCAGTTTTCAGGGGATGTTTTTTCACATACGTTGTAGATGAGACCAAAAGGCCCATCTTCTTTTTTCCAGGCGCTGCCTGCAGTTTTTACAGTAAAATCCTTATTGTTTTTAGCGATGAAGCGCATGTCCAGCGCCTCGCGCCCACCAATGTTGTAGGTGCAGTGTTGCAACATCTCAGGTGCGTCTGCGCCCTCTTGAATAGTGATGGCCAGGTCAAAGGACTGCACAGACATTTTCTTTGTTACAACGCCTTGTAGTACGCCGGTCCACTCGCCTTCATTGCCGCTCGCCCGGTAAACACCGGGTGAGACCTGTTCGATCTTCTCCACGGCAGGGCAGTTTTCCGCCGCTTGAGAGGTCAGGGACATGCCCAGCAGGCAGGTAGCAATTGCGGCGCTGATTAATACTTTTTTCATGATATTCCTTCAATTGAGAATTTAATTCTTGATGTGTTTATATGAGCGTTAGTGCGGATATTTGACGCAGTTGCACAGCGCGTGCTTGTTGTCAGGTACGCCAGTTGGTTGCATGTTTCTGTTTGGTGTGAGGCAGTGGTTTTGTTGCTTATTGTTTCGTTGTTAAAGGCGTGCGTATTTTAGTAAATATTTGATCGTATCCAGTGTGGATGAGTTTATCTTAGGCGCTAGAGTGTTTATTGTCTGCACCTTCAGGCCTTAATTGTTTGTAGGAAATGGCGTTGGTTTGTGTGGGGATAGTGGGCTGGCCGATTACTCCTGAAGCCCTGTCCACATAGGCATGGCAAGGGCTGCGCGCGGGATGACGACTCGAAACGCCAAGCCGGGGGCTTCACCAAGGCTTGGTTCGTGAAAGCTACTCCCCACAGGCGTACGCACCAATAATGCCTTTGCGGTATCCGCATAGGGGAACCGAATTCTTTGGCTAACAGGATGGCAGTTATTGCCCACTAGATCTAACGTCGAAGCGCTCAGAAATCCTGATCCTTCTTGAAACTCCATTCACGTATGTGCGCCTCGACCAAGCCAGCGCCATAACTTCATCTTGGCTAACCAGAGGCCATCCTGTGTACCCAGTATTCTAGGATTTCTCTTTCGATATTCAGGGTCATGGGAAAATATCGATTCTGATGGGTACCGGCGACTAGGCTAGGAAGGTCTGACCTTCGAACTCTCTTTTGGTCAGGCCTGCTTTTAATGACCGCTTTGGGTCGATTGCAGCCGGTCACGACATGCCGCTATCGACCCATTGAGGTCTTTCGTTTTTGCCCGGATAAGAGTTTATATAACCTTATGAATCTCTCAGCAATCTTGCTCTCAGGATTTGGGATCACTTATGCGTACTGACCAGATAAAGCTACTCGCGCTTACACTGCTTGAAATCAAGACGTTGCTTGCCGATTACCTAGGCAGAGATGTGGATGCTCCTATGAGCGTCCGTGTCGCGGCGCATATGGCCTATGCGCTCCACAATGAGGCGGAGGCTGTGTACAGCAACGCAGATTTTGAGATCGCCGATGCAAGCTTGAAAATTTATGCAATCGATCAGATTCTGGGCGTCACTGACGGTGCCTCATTGTTGGACAGGTTTAACGTTGAGACCAAAAACATTTTGAATAGCGGTCAGCTCAGATGACCGCTTCTGGCCGACTCTGTTGAAAAAGTCGGTTTTTCTGAATGTCAAATCATGGGTTGGTAAAAGCGCCTCTTCAGCACGCTTCTGCGTGAAATCTCAGTTCGAACGGCTATGCGCAGACTCAAGATTTCAACCTCCGACGCATACTTTTCCGTCTCAGAAATGACAGCCGATTTTTTCAACAGAATCGGCCGATAGCTACCGTACGCAACTGAACGCTTCCACCCCAAAAAAGCGGTCCCTAATCGCCGAATAAAGGCTAAGAAACCTGATCACCTATCACTATGATGGATGCTCCGAAGATTACGTGATATAGCCGGGTAACCTCAGCCAATGAACGTAATGGGGCAGGCAAATCGAATAGTTTCAGTGGATTCTGGGGACGGTATTGCAGCTCATACCCCCTCAACGCCTGGCGTGAATCGCGATGAACGTCCGACCAGTCGTAAGCAAAGAACCCACGTTTAGCAAATTCAACGAAAGCGTTTGCACCAGCCCGGGCACTGGCCCGATCTACATCGGACACTTTCGGCAAGGAAAGGACAAATTCTTCGGAGTTTTCGACGGAGGGTATCGCGGAATTAGGAACTGGTCCGGGGCCACCTGTAGTGAAGAGCGCAACCTGTCCGAGGGCGTCGGTAGCGACCCATCCAACGTCAAAGTCCTGAAGAGTGAAGGGAGCCATCATTTGCACCTACTTTTGAAGAGGGGACGAGTTGATTTCCCAACTCTGCTTACCAGCCCAGAAAGTGTAAAAGTAAGTAGAAAAACTCTTAAAGCGGGAAAAAATTCGAAGGATTTATTTTTCCAGCTTAAAGATTTGCTCCTGGCCAATATCCGCTACCACCCTGAAACTCACGCACTATCTGCACAACCAGCGGCTTCACATATTTCTCAATGGTATCAATCTCCGGCGGATCATCATGGCGCCCCCACTCCCCCTGATCAAAGGCCTGATAAAGCGAGAAAGCAGGCTGCGGCATGTCATTGGTCATGCCCACATCAACGATGGCAGCGATGAGCCCGTTCATGACGCCATCGCAGAACTCGTAAGTCAAAGCCCCTGCCAAGTAGCCTTCAGCAACCGCTATGGATAGCTCGTTCAGCAGATTGCGGGGGGGCACGCCGAATTCCTCGCAGGTGGCAGCAAGATCATTCAACGTTAAACCGTAGGCTTCGGCTTCAACCAAAAGCTTATTGCGTTGATTCTTTGGCAACCTCCCGTCCACAGTTCCCTTCCACGTTGCGGATGTCGTACCCGTGTCACTCATAATACTTCCCAGCCAGCAAAATGGCCGCACAGCGATGCCAAACATTGGGTATCGACCTATCCTCTTGGGCAAGTCGGGAACTGGCGTCTGCCCACGAAGCTGCCGCATCGAAAAACGCGTCAACGGACACATTTTCCCAGCCTAGAGCACTTGGCCCATAGGCCGATGAAGGCGATGTCTTTTCAATTAAACGCCCGCTGGCGAAATCTACACCGAGGGCTTCGATAAATCGTATGAACGACGGTTCATCTCTGACGTGCGCCAACAACTCATGAAGATCTACAGGGCTATGCATAGGTTTCCTGGAGGCACTTAATGATTGATCACATGCTGCTGCACTGCATCGTTAACGGCCAACTCGGCTATCCAGGCTTTCAGGCCAGGGATGTGATGCGGAGTGACCGCTTCTGGCCGATTGCGGGCCGTCGTCTCAGCTAGCTACATGCCAAAGGTGACTGTCAGAACCCTTACGCCCGACGCCCTGCCATCCGCGACCAATACTGCTGTATATTTTCGGATCAGATGGAAATGTTACGAAAGGATTGAAGCATGGTATCCATAAGGGGATGGTTAACTCGACTGAAAAATCACGAGGCGCCCGTCACGCAATGGGAGGCTCAGCGCCGTGAGGAAGCTGCGCGTTTGCTCGGCAAGGCAGAAGAGAGTGGCGACTGGATAGCGCTGACCACCCACTACAACGGTTTCATTCGCGAAGTAGCGGTAAGGGCACTACGTGACCAACCTTCTCCTGAAGCATTAGCAGCATTGATCGATCGGTTGAACGATTGGGTTCCACAAATTCGTGAGCTGGCGGCAGAAAGCCTAAATCATTATCTATCGCCGTCCTATGTTCAGGCCTTATTGTTCGTGCTTGAACCGCTCATGGCGCTGGCTTCGCGTCAAAGAGCAGATCATGGTCCTACGCTGATGGCCGTGCGCAAGGTCCTTCAGACGGCCGAGATTCACGATGATGTGTACGCAAACTTCCTAGCGCGACAAAGCAGTCCGGCACGCTACTTGTTCACGTTGTTGCTGGAAAAAGATGTCGATACACAGACGCTTCTACGAGATTCACTGGCCCACCGAGAATTAACTGTGCGCCTTGCAGCCGTGGCCGCTTGTCAAGGGTTGCCAGCGGCGCAAGCACTGCCATTGCTACGCGAAGCCCTGTTTCGTCCAGGGGCCAAGGTGCGAGTCTGCGTAATGCGTGCGCTGCTGCCATTGCTGGAAAATCCACAACCGTTGTTGCGTACGGCCTTACTGGATAACTCGCGGTCCATCCGAACCTTGGCCCTCTGGCTAGCGCCGAAACACGATATTGATGCGCGGGCCATTCTGGCCGAACGACTGACGCAGGGCTTGCCCACAGCAAAGCGCGATTGGCTGGGTATCCTGGGGCTGGCAGCAGAACTTGATGTCGAACTCGAACACAGCTGGTTGACGGCAGCAGCAGGATCTAATTATCCCTCCGTACGGCAAGCCACTATGGGCCATCTGGGCGAGGGGCATTCGGTTGAGCTGCTCAGCGCGCTCGACGATCCATCGAGCGCCGTATTTCTTGCTGCAGTTGCCCAACTGAACAAGCATTCTTGGGCTTCATTAAAGACCGGGCTAGATGCCAAATTAGACAAGGATTGGCATGAGCTATCCGAAAAGCGCCGCCATGCCCTTACGCGACTGCGTCCGCAATGGCAGCAAGTAGCTTACTTACTCGCACGGTTAACTGCAGAGCCCGCTGCACAAGCTCTTTGGGCTAAGCGAGTCGACTTGTGGTGCGAGGAGCAATACCAAATTGTCGATCCGGTCACGTCCAAGGCCGAGCGAGGCAAACTGATTGAGCAGCTTCGAGTCCTGACCTCGAAAGGGTTAATCAGCAGTGCCAATTTTGCACGTGTTTCGGATTGATCAAACTCCGACACGACTGCAGAAATTCGAGCACTCATGATCCAGTCCCTACGGGGTGTGAATCCATCTTGAGCATTCAGCTACGCATTATCTGCGCCGTTCAGCCCGAATGTTCTGTAGGAAACGGCTCTACCAGCGGTGTAGCCCCCGCCCGCGCCGGCTCCCCCCGCAATCCCACCCGCATATCCGCCCCACTAGGCTGCTGATACAAACTCAACCCGAACTCCGGCATCACCGTAATCAGATAATCGAAAATATCCCCCTGTATCCGCTCGTAATCCACCCACACCGTCGTGCGGGTGAAGCAGTAGATTTCCAGCGGAATGCCCTGCGACGTAGGCTCCAGCTGGCGAACCATGCAGGTCATGCCTGGATTGATATCGACGTGGCTTTTAAGGTACGCCAGGGCGTAGGCGCGGAAGGTGCCGATGTTGGTCATGCGTCGGCGGTTGGCGGACATTTGTGCGACGTTGCCTTGTGCCTGGTTCCAGGCCAGCAGTTCGGCCTGTTTGCGGCCGATGTAGTCGGTGAGCAGGTGGATTTGCATCAGTTGCTGTTCTTCATCGTCGCGCACGAAGCGTACGCCGCTGGCGTCGATGAACAGGCTGCGCTTGATGCGCCGTCCGCCTGATTGCTGCATGCCGCGCCAGTTGCGGAACGACTCGGACATTAAGCGCCAGGTTGGGATGGAGACGATGGTTTTATCGAAGTTCTGCACCTTGACGGTGTGCAGGGTGATGTCTACCACGTCGCCGTCTGCGCCCACTTGTGGCATTTCGATCCAGTCGCCGACGCGCAGCATGTCGTTGCTGGTCAGCTGCACACTGGCGACGAAGGAGAGCAGGGTGTCCTTGTAGACCAACAGGATGACCGCCGACATGGCGCCGAGGCCGGACAGCAGTAGCAGGGGCGAACGGTCGATCAGGGTGGCGACGATGATGATCCCGGCGAAGACGTAGAGGATCATCTTCGACAGTTGCACGTAACCCTTGATGGAGCGCGTGCGGGCGTGTTCGGTGCGCGCGTAGATGTCCAGCAGGGCGTTGAGCAGGGTGCCGATGGCTAATGTCATGAATAGGATGGTGAACGCCATGGCGATGTTGCCGATCACGTTGCGGCCCGCAGTGCTCAGGCCCGGGACCAGCGTGAGGCCGAACTGAATGACCAGTGACGGCACCATCTGCGCCAGTCGGTGAAAGACCTTGTTGTGGCGGAAGTCGTTGACCCAGTGCAAGGACGGCTGACGGCCTAGCATCCGGACGGCGTACAGCACCAGAAAGCGCGCGACACGACCAAGTACCAGCGCGGCGGTCAGCAACAGGACCAGTGCCAGCCCGGAACGTACCCACGGGTGCTGATCGAGCATGTCCCAGATTTCCTGGGTCTTGAGCCAAAGCGAGTGAATATCCATAAAAGCATCGGGCCCGTTAAGCGAAGAGGGGGCGTGATTAGAACATTTACCGGGTCGGACGGGGCGGCCCGTGAGCACGAAGTGCACGTCGGGCAATGATTTCAAATTGTATCGATTGCTGAAGTAGCCTCGTCGCTCATTATCAAAGGAGTTGCGTCTTGCACCTATCCATCGTTCAACGCTGTGCGTCACGTCTTGGTTTGCAGGCCTTGTGGGTACTGGTCGGTCTGGCCTCGTCGACACTGGTGAGTGCCGTCGGCGTGCTACCGACCTACGGTGAAATGGATGCAGCAGGCTTTGCGGACGCCCCCCGGGAGAACTACGCCCTGCAGGACTTTTCCGATAAATACCGTGCGACGCTGGATATTTCCGCCAAGGACGATGTGTTTCGTCCCGGCGTCATCAACGTGTACGACAAGGCCAGCGGTGCGGCCTTGATCCGCGTGCAGTCCGACGAACTGGTGCTCGGCACTGACCCGAAAACCGGCAAGGTCAAAACCAACGTGCACGAGTTGCCCTATGGCGAACAAAGCGTACTGATCTATCAGGATTTCAACTTCGATGGCATCAAGGATCTGGCCTTGATGGATGGGCAGAACAGTTGCTATCACGGCCCCTCTTATCAGGTCTTTCTCGGCACGGCCGATGGTTTCCGGCACAGCGATTCGTTTACCGAACTGGCGCAAAACAACTGCGGCCTGTTCAGCGTGGATGAGAAAGCCCATAAGATCGAGACCATGACCAAAAGTGGTTGCTGCTGGCACCAGATGTCCACTTACGGCATCCATAACGGTGAGCCGGTTCTGGAGACGCAAACAGTCATTGAACACACCGGCGGGTCGGGGCTGCCGACTGAAACAGTCAGTCGCAACCAGAATGGCAAGATGACGCACACCACCAGCATCGTCTGGGAGGAAGACCAGCAGCGTGAGATTCTTCTGTCGTTCAGGCTCGCGCCTTCCGGCAAGCGCATTGTGTTGTTCCGTTCAGGGGACGCAAGCCCGGTCTTCTACGCAGCCGTGGACAGCAAGAATCAGGTCGGGCTGCTGTTTCCCCAGGCTGAAGGTGAGCAACTGAAGTACGACGCTGCCAGTCACGTATTGAGCTTCGTGCGCGGCGACACCGCTTACCGGATCGTGGGTGACGCAAAGGGTGCGCCCACCGCCATGCAAGTGGTGGTGCGTGGCAAGACCACCGACCTGAAACTGCTTGCCGAGCCTGCTCAAGGTTCGCTGAACAAGGTCGCGGATGCGTTGAAAGCCGCGCAATAATCAGGCGGTTGGCGGCTAGCCCCGATACCTCACCGCCTCGACAAACGCATTGAACGCCGGCGACGCCTGTCGCCGGTTCGGGTAGTACAAGTGAAAGCCTTCGAAGTAAGGGCTCCAGTCGACCAGCACTTCTGTCAGGCGGCCGCTGGCGATGTGCGGTTCGGCCATGGAGTCAGGCACGTAGGCCAGGCCCACGCCGTCCAGTGCGGCGTTGAGCACATGGATCATGCTGTTCGACGTAAATTGCCCGTTGACTCGAAGGTTGAGCTTGCGGCTGTCCTTCTCGAACTCCCAGGCGTAGCAGCTGCCGTTTGGCGAGTGGCGGATGTTGATGCAGGTGTGTTGAGTCAGGTCCTGAGGCTGCAGCGGGACGGGATGTCGCTCGAAGTAGGCCGGCGAGCCGACCACTGACAAGCGCCAGTCAGGCCCCAGGCGCACGGCAATCATGTCCTTGCTGATGGACTCCCCCAGACGGATGCCGGCATCGAAACGTTCGCTGACAATATTGGTGAAGCCGTAGTCGATGCAGATCTCGATCTGAATATCCGGGTACTGCGCCAGAAACCCCGCAAGCATCGGGCGGATGATGCCTTCTGCGGCGTCATCAGAGCAGGTAATGCGAATGGTGCCGGCGGGTTTGTCGCGCAGTTCGCCCAGCACTTCGACTTCTGCGGCAATCTGATCCAGCAGCGGCCCGATCGAGCGCATCAGCCGTTCGCCAGCCTCGGTCGGGGCCACGTTGCGGGTGGTTCTCGCCAGCAGGCGCAGGCCCATGCGCTCTTCAAGCCCTCTCATGCTGTGGCTCAGGGCCGAGGGCGTAACGCCCAGTTTGGTCGCAGCCTTGGTAAAGCTCTGATCACGGGCCACCAGCAGGAAGGCTTGCAGGTCATTGAGTTTCGGTGTGCTCATTGCTGAGTATCTCTCACAAGCGCGTGGAAATTACGGCGTCTAATAATCCTAATCCCTTTGCCCTAACCTGTGCCGACTATTTTCAACGTCGCCAGGTCAGGAAGCATGCAAGCATTTGATTCAACCCTGAAGCAGCCCTCCAGGACCGCGCATCCCCCTGCATGGGGCGCTGTATTTTCGATGGCGCTGTGTGTGGTGGTGCTGATTGCTTCGGAGTTCATGCCAGTCAGCCTGCTGACGCCGATCGCGCAGGATCTCGGCATCAGCCAGGGCCAGGCAGGGCAGGCAATATCGATCTCGGGTTTCTTTGCAGTATTGACCAGCCTGCTGAACACACCGCTGACCGGGCATCTTGACCGCAAACCGGTCCTGCTGGGCTTCAGCCTGTTGCTGCTGGTGTCTGGCGTGATCGTCACGCTGGCCTCCAACGGCTGGTTATTCATGACGGGACGTGCATTGCTCGGGATTGCCATTGGCGGTTTCTGGTCGATGTCGACCGCCACCGTGATGAAGCTGGTGCCGAAGCAATCGGTCGCCAAGGGCCTGGCACTGATCAACGGCGGCAATGCGCTGGCGGCGACGGTCGCCGCGCCATTGGGCAGCTTCATGGGCCAGTACATCGGTTGGCGCGGGGCGTTTTTCCTGGTTATCCCGCTCGCGGCGCTGGCGTTTGCCTGGCAGTGGCTGAGCGTGCCGGCCATGCGCAGTCAGCCGAACAACCGGGCACGCAATCCGTTTCGCCTGCTGCGCAACCCGCAAGTGGCCGTCGGCATGAGCGCGATCCTGTTGCTGTTCATGGGCCAGTTCGCCGTCTTCACCTATTTGCGCCCGTTTCTGGAAGAGATCACCGGGGTCAGCGTCAACTCGCTGTCCCTGATGCTTTTGGCGCTGGGGGCCAGTGGGCTGGCCGGCACCTACCTGATCGGCAGGCTGCTGCACAAAGGCCTGTATGCCTGCCTGATCGGCATTCCGCTGCTGATGGCGGTGCTGGCCGGGTTGCTCACCGGTCTGGGCCATTCGCCTCAGGCCGTCGCCATCGTGCTTGCCGCCTGGGGGCTGATCGCCACGCCTGCGCCTGTTGCCTGGGGCCTTTGGCTGAGTAGAACGCTGCCCGACGATGCTGAGGCAGGTGGCGGGTTGATGGTGGCAACCATTCAACTCGCGATCACCGCCGGAGCAGGCATCGGCGGCGCACTGTTCGACAACCTCGGCTGGTGGAGCCCGTTCGCATTCGGTGGCGTGTTGCTTGCGGGTTCGGCCGCACTTGCTGCGGCGGCGCGAGGCAATGCTCGCACTGATAGATAACGTCACAAACAAGTGCTGAAAAGAACGCGGGTTAATCACTTAACAAGGGAACACGCCATGAAAAGGTTTCTTTTGATGTTGGGGCTTTTAATAAGCTCATACGCTGCGACAGGAGCAGACATGTCTCACGGTGCTGATAATTTCTACACAAGCGATAAAGTCACTGCGCAAAAAGTGCTGCTCACTAATCAGTACAAGATGAAAGTCGGTGGCAGTCTGTTCATTCCCAAAGGCTCGAACCCGAACATCAAGGCCCCTGCAATCATCGTCGGCCATCCCATGGGTGCCGTGAAGGAGCAAAGCGCCAACCTCTATGCGCAAAAAATGGCCGAGCAGGGCTTCGTCACGCTGTCGCTGGACCTGTCGTTCTGGGGCGAGAGCGAAGGCCTGCCGCGTAATGCCGTTTCACCGGATATCTACGCCGAAGACTTCAGCGCCGCAGTGGACTTTCTCGGCACCCAGACCTTTGTGGACAAGAATCGCATCGGGGTGCTGGGCATCTGCGGCAGTGGCAGCTTTGTCATCAGTGCCGCGAAGATCGATCCGCGCATGAAAGCCATCGCCACGGTGAGCATGTATGACATGGGCGCCGCCAACCGCAACGGCCTGAAACATTCGCAAACCCTGGCTCAGCGCAAGAAGATCATCGAGCAGGCGGCACTGCAACGCGACGTGGAATATAGCGGTGGCGATACGGCCTACACCAGCGGCACTGTACACAAACTGACTGACAAATCCGGCCCGATCGAACGCGAGTTCTATGATTTCTATCGCACGCCACGGGGCGAGTTCACGCCTGAAGGCCAGTCCCCAGAACTGACCACTCACCCGACGCTGACCAGCAACGTCAAGTTCATGAACTTCTATCCGTTCAACGACATCGAGACGATATCGCCACGCCCGATGTTGTTCATTGCCGGTTCGGTTGCGCACTCTCTGGAGTTCAGCGAGGAGGCCTACAAACTGGCCGGTCAGCCCAAGCAACTGATTATCGTACCGGGCGCGGGGCATGTGGACCTTTATGATCGGGTCGATCTCATCCCGTTCGATAAGCTGGGTGAGTTCTTCAAGAAAAACCTGAAGTAATCAGCCCGTCCTGAATACTTCAAAAGGCCCTGCAACAGCAGGGCCTTTTTTGTCGTCAGCCTTTTGCGACTTCAAATCTGACCGCTACTGCACCCTGGTGACAGAAACTGTCCCTCTCCCCACTTACCATGGCACGGACAAGGCAAAGCCCTTGATGAGCGCTTGACGCAGCGGAGACTGTTGTTGCCTTGGCAATTGAATCAGTAGCTGATTGAGGAGATCACCATGTCCAGTGTTAAGCCGCTTGATCCGTCCTTTCCATTAAGCCAACAGATGGGAATCGATGCTGCCCCCATCGTGTTAATCAACGTCTGCACGATGTCAGCTGAGGACGAAGCAGCCTTTCTCATCGCGTGGGCAACTGACGCTGCGTTCATGAAAAAACAGCCTGGCTTCATCTCGACGCAGCTACATCGCGCCTTGGGAGACAGCCCAACGTATCTCAACTACGCAGTGTTCGAGTCTGCGCAGTCCTGGCGCACTGCTTTCAAACACCCCGATTTCCGCGAGATCACAAAGGCCCATCCGCCATCGGCGGTGTTTCGCCCGCATCTGTTTCAAAAAGTCGCTGTAGCGAATTTATGCACAGCCTAACGACGGGAATTCCACTCCCGACAGTTATTGACGCAGTAAGAGGACTACTTATGAAAGCCGTTCAGTTCAACGAATATGGTGGCACCGATGTATTGAAGATCGTCGACATAGATCCTCCGCACGCTGGGCCGGGTGAGGTGCGCATTAAAGTGCAGGCGGTCGGTGTCAATCCCATCGATTGGAAAATACGCGCGGGGTATGTTCATGACTTCATGCCCGTTACCTTTCCCGCCGGGGTCGGCTCAGAGGCGGCAGGCATCATTGATGAGGTCGGTGAGGGTGTTTCAGGATTTGCGGTCGGTGACGTCGTTTTTGGCCACGGACGAAATACTTTGGCGGAACAGGCCGTCCTGAGAAGTTGGGCGTCTGTGCCGCGCAGCATGCCAATCGAGGTGGCAGGTGGTTTGCCTGTCATTGTTGAAACTGCGACCCGCATCCTCGATCACGTCAATCTCAAGGCTGGCGAAACACTCCTGATAACGGGCGCGGCAGGTGGTGTCGGGTCTGCCGCAATCCAGATGGCACTGCATCGCGGTGCCATCGTGATAGGTACGGCGAGTGCTCCCAAGCATGAGTACCTTCGCAGCCTGGGCGCTGTGCCGACCACCTACGAACCCGGCCTGGCCGCCAGAGTCCAGGCCTTGGCACCCAACGGCGTCAATGCCGCGCTGGACCTGGCCGGAGCTGGCAGCGTGCCTGAACTGGTTGCCATTGTCGGCGATGCCAGTCGGGTCGTGTCCATTTCTGATGTGTCGGCCCCGCAGCATGGCGTAGTTTTCTCCGCGAAATCGCTCGACCATCCCGAGCGGGCGTTTAAAGAAGCGGCGCGCTTGTATGAGATGGGAGCGCTTGATCTGCGTATCGAGCAAACCTTTTCGCTAGGGGAAGTTGCCAATGCTCAAGCGATCAGCGCCGCCGGGCGCGTGACCGGCAAGCTCGTCATTACGCTGGCTTGATCAAAACACCGGGTCGCGGCCTGCGTCTGCAGGCCGTGACAGGTTCGAAGCTTCAAACGTGCGCTCCAGGCTGCGTTGCTCACAGTCGCAGTATTCAAAGTAGTCCTGACCTTTTTTATGAGAGCAAGCCAGTAGGGGAGTTGCAGTAATGAACGTGAGCGCAAAGACGGTACTGATCACCGGCGGTACCCGCGGTATAGGCCTTGAACTCGCCCGCCGCTTTCTGGCCATGGGAAACGTAGTCATCGTGACAGGGCGTGACGAGGCAGGATTACAGGCAGCCCAGCGCGAGTTACCAGGTGTGAAGGCAATACGCAGTGACGTCGGCCGACCAGAAGACATCGTGAGGTTACATGAACAACTGATGCAGGAATTTCCGACGCTGGATATTCTGGTGAACAATGCAGGCATCATGCGCAACATCGAACTTTCCGAACCCCGCTCGCTGGATGATGTAGCGCTTGAAGTCGACGTTGACCTGAATGGCCCCATTCGAATGGTGCAGCAGTTTCTCCCGCACCTTCTCAGCCGGCCCCAGGCAATGATCGTCAACATCAGTTCAGGACTAGCGTTCGTTCCTTTTCCTGCGTCTCCGGTCTACAGCGCCGCGAAAGCCGGGCTACATGCCTACACTCGCGCATTGCGCGTGCAATTAAAAAACACCTCGCTCAAAGTGATCGAAATTGCTCCGCCGAGTACCGACACAGCGCTGTTCAACAACCTGGTAAGCGACCACGCTGCCAAAGGCCCGGCACCTATGCCACTCGCCAAGCTGGCAGATCAGGCAATGGCAGGTATCGCAGCAGGAAAGACCGAGATTCGCCCAGGCTTGAGCCAGATGCTGTATTTGCTGAGTCGCATCGCGCCGGAGTTCGGGTTGCGGCAATTGGCCAAGGCAGCGGGATACTGAGCGCGCGGATCCGGGCAGATCGAAAAGCTGACCGATGAAACAGTGCCACTGTTTCTGCTCATGCGGGGCAGGGCAGAGTGTTGCGAGTGCAGCGGGTGTATCAGCAGGTCTCGCCCCGGACGTTGCAAGGCAGAACCTCCAGTGCTCGCCACTCCTTGATAAGTTGGCGGCGGTTGCGCGTGTAGCGTTCAGTCAGCACTTGCGCCTGCGCGATGTCACCCATGTCGATTAACCGGTAGCGACTGTCGCCCTCACACCAGGCCGCCAAATGACGCCTGGACTCGATGAAGCCGAGCATGATCGGCCAGATGACCTGCGGGTCCTTGGGTGCGTGCTCTATCGAAAGTGTGATGCTCAGCTTGCACTGGTCGCGCAGCGCACGACGGATCTCACTCAGGTCGATGGTCGTTGCGACGCTGAGCGGTTTGCTGATGTAGAACGTTTCGTCTTCCAGTGTCGGGCGCATCTCTACAGGCAAAACGGCGCTGATTTTGGCCAGGGCATTTTTTACGGCGAAGGCGAACTTGTCGTCCGTCTGGCGACTGACCCATTGCGCGCCGATCATCAGCGCCTGCACTTCTTCTTCCGTGAACGACAATGGAGGCAATAGAAAGCCGGGCTTGAGGATGTACCCCAGGCCCGGCTCGCCGTCGATATCAGCACCCATGCCTTGCAGGGTCGCAACATCGCGGCGGATGGTACGCAGTGAAACGCCCAGTTCCTGCGCAAGAGACGCGCCTGATACCGTTCTGCGATGCCGACGAAGCGCTTGCATCAATTCAAACAAACGATGACTTCTGGCCATGCCTACTCCATCGCGATAACACCTTTGCCACCGAGCTTGCGACCTTTCTCAAGTTCGTTGATCAGTGTGATTGCGCTGCTCAAGGTAACCACTTCACCCACCGGGATCTTGAAGGTGCCCCTGCTGGCAGCTTCGGCCAGCTTATCCAGAATCTCGACGCGTGGCGAACCTATGATTGGCTTGAGCCTGCGATCGAAGAGGGCGCGTATGAACTTGCCGGGGCCAGGATTCAGGTCCAGAAACACCCCGCCCGGTCGTAGCATCTCAACGCCTTCCGATACCGTCAGCGTGGCGGCGGTGTCGTACACCACGTCGAAACGTGCGGGAATAGCCGATACGTGGGTGGTTTTATAGTCGTAGACATTCTGTACGCCCAGCGCCTTCGCCCGGTCGAAATCCACAGCACTGCAACTGCCTGAAACCGTAGCGCCGAAGTAACGCGCGATCTGCACCGCTGCTTCGCCGACCGCTCCCGAGCAGCCATTGATGAATACATGCTGGCCTGCCTGCAGCTTCGCTTTGTCGATCAGCCCATTCCAGGCGGTGATGCCCGGCGTGCCGATGCAGGCTGCATCTTCGAAAGAGAGCGACTCGGGTTTTTTAGCCAGAAACGCTTCCCTGGTCACGACAGCCTGACCAAATGCGCCGCTTTCCTTGAAACGTGCAAGCCCCAGCACCGCATCGCCGACCTTGAGCCGGGTGACATCCGCGCCAACCGTGATGACGGTACCCGAGAAGTCCATGCCCATCGCCCGGGGAAACGCGTTGCCCGTGACGATCTTCATCATGCCGTTGCGCAGTTTCCAGTCGATTGGATTAATAGCCGCAAACCTGACCTGTACAGCCACCTCGCCTTTTCCGGGCGCGGACAACTCGAAATTATCGAGCCGCATCAACTCCGGCCCCCCGTATTTGCTGTATTGAATCCGCTGCATCAGTCATCTCCCCCCGGTGAGTGTGGAAGTGACAGTACACAGCGACAGGGACAGTTTTTGTCACCATGATTAGCCAGGGCAGCCCGTATCAACTCGCTATTCGCCGCCCCCGCAATGCGCTCAAACATTCACGCCCGGCGTCCTCGGCCGTTTGCAGCACTGTCTGGCTGCTGTCCTCGGTGATCCAGGTCAGCACCCGCACCTGACCCGTAGCCTGGCTACCGCCGTGCATGCGATTCAGGGTTTCACGTTGCTTGAGCATGGCTTTCATGCGCGTGGCCAGCAGAAAGATGTCGTCAATGAAACCGTCTTCGACGTTGTCGTGATGCTCGATGCCAAGCCCCGTGGCGTCGTGGTCGATACGCAGGTGGTAGTGCATGGCCCCGGTTGCATCCTCGCTGCCGAACAGCGCGATGACGAAGCCTTTGCCCAGCAGTGAGCGCAGGGCGTGCTGGATGATTTCCTGCACATCGGGGGTGATCTGTCTGATTTCGCGGCTCATGTAACGACTCCTGACCTGATGAGTAGTGCAGGCAGTATTCAACGACGGGATGTAAAGCGCGGTCCGGGCCAGGTAATGCTGGGTAAAGACCGCCTGATTCATGCTTAAAAGGCCAGCGTTTCAGAAGGTCTGGCCCAGCGAGAACTGGAACACTTGGGTCTCGGCGTCTTCGGGCTTTTTGATCGGCACGGCGAGGTCGAAGCTCAGGGGGCCGAGCGGCGAGTACCAGGTCACGCCGACGCCGACCGAACTGGCCATCTGGTCGATATTGATGTTGCCGCAGTTCTGCGTGGTGCTCAGGTAGCACTTGTCGGCGTAGACTGTGCCGAAGTCCCAGAACAGCGAGGTGCGCAGGGATTTCTGGTCTTTGACGAAAGGCATCGGGAACAGGTATTCCATGCCGCCGGTGATCAGGATGTTGCCGCCCAGGGCTTCGGTGTCGCGGTCGGAATAGTAGATCTGCCCCTGACTGGCGTAGGTGCCGGTCGACGGGGTATTGCGTGGTCCCAGCGTGCCGTCCTTGAAGCCGCGCACGGTGGCCTGGCCGCCCGCCGTATAGTTTTCGTAGAACGGCAGGCCGTCGGTTTCGCCGTAACCGTTGCCGTAGCCCAGTTTGGTATGCAGGCGCAGCGAGGTGGCGTCGCTGAGCGGCAGGAAGGTCTGGCCGTTGTAGTCGAGTTTGTAGAACTGCAGGTCACTGCCCGGCACGGTGCTGGTCAGGGTCAGGCTTTGTGAATGACCGCGAGTGGCCAGCACGCCTTTGTTGAGGGTCGATTCCGACCAGCCGACACTGGCCTTGAGGTTGGTGAATGACGAGCCCTCACGCTCGATGAAGTCGTAAATCTCGTCGGCGCTGTAGCTGCCGGGGTCGAGGGTGTCGTGCTGGATCGACAAACCGTAGGTCAGGCGCGAGGTTTCGCTGATCGGGTAGCCGAGGTTGACCCCCGCACCGACGCTGTTGAGCGAGTAGTAGGACACCTCGTCATCATCGTCGTAATACTTGCTGTAATCAGTGGCGTTGTAGAAAACGTTGTAGCCCAGGCTTACACCGTCAGGCGTGAAGTATGGGTTGGTGAATGCAAAGTTGTACTTGGTCTGGTACTCGGAGCGCGTCATGCCGAGGCTGGCGAAGTTACCGGTGCCGAGGATGTTGTTCTGCGAGATCGAGCCCCCGAGTATCAGCCCGGCGCTTTGGGCAAAGCCTACGCTGGCGGTGATGTTGCCCGAGGCCTGTTCTTCGACGGCGTAGTTGATGTCCACCTGGTCGTCGGTGCCCGGCACAGCAGGCGTTTCGACGTTGACTTCCTTGAAGAAACCCAGACGCTCCAGACGCACCTTCGACTGGTCGATCAGGTAGGTCGACGCCCAGCCGCCTTCCATCTGGCGCATCTCGCGGCGCAGCACTTCATCGGCAGTCTTGGTGTTGCCGCGAAAGTTGATGCGGTTGGCGTAGGCGCGCTTGCCGGGGTCGACCATAAAGCTGATGTCTACGGTATGGTCGGCATCGTTGGCTTTCGGCACACCGTTGACGTTGGCGAAGGTATAGCCATCGTTGCCCAGGCGGCGGGTGATCAGATTGGTGGTATCGGTCATGACCTTGCGTGAAAACACCTGGCCCGGTTTGACCAGAATCAGTTGTTCGAGCTGCTCCTGCGGCACTTTCAGGTCGCCGCCCAGTTTGACGCTGCCCACGGTGTACCGTTGGCCTTCGGTGATATTGACGGTAATGAACACGCCTTTCTTGTCAGGTGTCAGCGATACCTGCGTCGAGTTGATATCCATGTTGATGTAGCCGCGGTCCAGATACCACGAACGCAGTCGTTCCAGGTCTCCGGAGAGTTTTTCGCGGGCGTACTTGTCATCGTTCTTGAAAAACGACAGCCAGTTACTGGTCTTGAGCTGAAACTGGTCGGTCAGTTCCTCATCTGAAAACACCGTGTTGCCGACCACGTTGATGTGCTGGATCGACGCCACCATCCCTTCGTCGATGGTGATTTTCAGGGCAATGCGGTTGCGTGGTGCAGGCAGCGCCTGAGTATCGACCGAGGCACTGTAGCGGCCCTGGGAGACATACTGGCGTTGCAGTTCATTGCGCACGCCTTCCAGGGTAGCGCGCTGGAAGATTTCACCTTCACTGAGGCCCGACTGCTTCAGCCCTTTCATCAGGTCGTCGGTGCTGATTGCCTTGTTGCCGATAATCTCGATGCTGGCGATGGACGGGCGTTCGACGACATTGATCACCAGCACGTTGCCGTCGCGGGCAACGTTGATGTCTTGAAAGAAACCGGTCTTGAACAGTGAGCGCGACGCGTCGGCCAGACGCTGTTCATCGGCCTGATCGCCGACATTGAGCGGCAGTGCAGCGAATACGCTGCCGGCAGACACCCGTTGCAGGCCGTTGACGCGGATGTCCGAGATGGAAAAAGTGTCGGCATGTACCAGCGGGACGCTGAATAACAGGCAGAACGAGAGAAGCAGACGCGAAGAAATCATCAAACCCTTTCCAGAAAGCGGCGACAAAGGCATTTGAGCGCTGCCGATGACACGCCAGAAAGGGCCGGTCCGGCAGGCGCTGTTGGCTGCGCAGCATAGGGGGAGGGCATGTTGGGGACGGTTAACGCGGTGTAAGGTTAGGTAAAGATCATCAGGCCTGGCTGACACGCTGCAGCGGCGCCGGGATAATCGGCAACCACCAATCAAGGGCCTGCCATGACTCGCGTATTGCTTGTCGACGATGATCGGGAACTGACCGAAATGCTCAGCCAGTACCTGACCCGTGAAAGCTTCACTGTGACCTGCACCAACAGTGCGGAAGAAGGGGAAATCGAGGCGCTGTCCGGTCGTCACGACATTGTTGTGCTCGACATCATGATGCCGCGCATCTCCGGCATTGAGGTGCTGCGGCGGATCCGTGCGCAAAGCCAGGTGCCGGTGATTCTGCTGACCGCACGCGGCGACAATATCGACCGTATTTCCGGTCTGGAACTGGGCGCCGACGATTACGTGCCCAAGCCCAGCTCGCCGGGTGAGCTGGTGGCGCGTCTGCGGGCGATCATGCGCCGGGTGAGGGCGGTGCCGGTGGTCGAGACGGTCAGGGAGGTGATTCAGGCCGGTGACCTGACGCTCTGGCCGGGCAAACGTGAAGCACGCTGGCAGGGCGTCACGCTGGAGCTGACCGGCAACGAATTCTGCCTGCTGGAGGAGCTGGCGCGTCATGCCGGGCAACTGGTCAGCAAGCAGAATCTGTCGATGAACGCACTGGGGCGGCCGCTGGCCCGCTATGACCGCAGCATCGATGTGCACATCAGCAGCATTCGCCACAAACTCGGGCCGCGCAACGATAACCAGAGCTGGATACAGAGCGTACGCAATCTGGGCTACCTGTTGATTACGCCATGAGGCCGAGCCGGTTATTCTGGAAGCTGTTTCTGGCGTTCTGGCTGGCGACCAGCCTGACCTTCATGGTCGGTGCGGGCTTGTTCATGCTGTCCCGGTCAGGACCGGGCGACCCCTCGTTCAGCACCGTGTTCGACAACGAAGTGCGCATGCTTCAACAGTCGGGCATTCCCGCAGGGCAGGCGTTGCTCGATGCCTGGCAGCCTGACGGGCAGGACCGGGTCGGGCTGTACGATGACAGGGGCCGGTTGCTGGCGGGCAAGCCGGTAGATAATCCGCGTTTCGAAATGGCCGTGCACACAAGGGAAGGCACAGTCGTAAACATCAGGGCCACCCAACGGCCCAACCACGAAGATCGGCCTTCCCACCTTAACCCACTGATCACCGGCACCTTCATGAGTGCGCTGTTCAGCTGGTTCCTCAGCGCCTATCTGGTGGCACCGCTGATTAAGTTGCGTGAGGCGATGGGCAAGGTCGCCAGAGGTCGTTTCGACACCAGGGTGAAACCCGACATGGGCCGCCGGCGCGATGAAATCGTCGACCTTGCCGAGGATTGCGACCGTATGGCCAATCAGCTCAAGGTCATGGCCGACTCTCAGCAGCAACTATTGCATGACATTTCCCATGAGCTGCGTTCACCGCTGACCCGCATGAGCGCTGCCGTTGGCCTGTTGCGCCAGGCGCCGACGCAACTGGACATGCTCGAGCGGATCGAGCGCGAGTCGGAACGGATGGACGCACTCATCGAGGAGCTGCTGACCCTGGCGCGCATGCAGAGCGATGCCGAAAGCCTGGAGCGAGAGACGGTCGATGTCATCAGCCTGCTGGCCGCCATCGTCGAGGATGCCGCGTTCGAGGCTGGCCTGAAACAGTGTCGGGTCAGGCTGCAGGCCCCCGAACCTTTTGTGGCACAGGTCGACAGCGAATTGCTTTACCGGGCATTCGAAAACGTGATCCGCAACGCGGTTCGCCACACGGCGGTGCGCACTGATGTGGTGGTGGTTGCCAATGTTCAGGCGCAGCCGCCGTGCTTGACGGTCAATGTCATTGATCAGGGGCCGGGCGTGGATGACGATTGCCTGCAACGTATTTTTCAGCCCTTTGAGCGTGGCCCCGACAATACCGCGCAAGGCTTCGGTCTGGGCCTGGCCATCGCGCTGCGTGCCGTTGAAATGCACGGTGGACAGATTGCTGCGCGCAATCGGCCGGGCGGTGGGTTGGTGGTGGATATTGTGCTGCCGGTGTGCTGAGGCGTGCTGGTTGATCACCTTCAGCGGTTCGATTGTGCTGCTTGCGGCGGTGCTTCACCGGGCAATTTATAAACAAAATCGGCCTTTGTTGGTAAAGAAACTCGGCCCCGGCGCTCGAAACCGTTACGCTATGCGGCTGTATTTTTGTTTTTCGTCGAGGTAGCACCCGTGTTTTCCGAATTCGCCCTGCACGAACGCCTGCTTAAAGCTGTGGCCGAGCTTAAATTTGTCGAGCCTACGCCTGTGCAGGCGGCCGCCATTCCGCTCGCACTGCAAGGGCGTGACCTGCGGGTGACAGCGCAAACCGGTAGCGGCAAGACCGCGGCATTTGTGCTGCCGATCCTCAACCGTCTGATCGGCCCGGCCAAGGTTCGTGTCGATATCCGTGCGGTAATCCTGCTTCCTACCCGCGAGCTGGCTCAGCAGACGCTCAAGGAAGTCGAGCGCTTCTCGCAGTTCACTTTCGTCAAGGCCGGTTTGATCACTGGTGGTGAGGACTTCAAGGTTCAGGCCGCGATGCTGCGCAAGGTGCCGGACATTCTGATCGGCACGCCGGGTCGTCTGCTGGAGCAGTTGAACGCAGGCAATCTGGACCTCAAGCACGTTGAAGTGCTGGTGCTGGACGAAGCCGACCGCATGCTGGACATGGGCTTCTCCGAAGACGTCGAGCGTCTGGCCGGCGAATGTGCCGGTCGTGAGCAGACCATGCTGTTCTCCGCGACCACCGGCGGCGCTGGCCTGCGGGAAATGATCGGCAAGGTGCTCAAGGATCCACAGCACCTGCAAGTGAACAGCGTCAGCGAACTGGCTTCCGGCACACGCCACCAGATCATCACTGCCGACCACAATGTGCACAAAGAGCAGGTGCTGAACTGGCTGCTGGCCAACGAGACCTACCAGAAAGCCATTATTTTCACCAACACCAAGGCGATGGCCGACCGTTTGTACGGCCGTCTGGTTGCACTGGAATACAAGGCGTTCGTGCTGCACGGCGACAAGGACCAGAAGGACCGCAAGGCGGCTATCGACCGTCTGAAGCAGGGCGGTGCCAAGATCATGGTCGCCACCGATGTGGCGGCTCGCGGTCTTGATGTTGAAGGTCTGGACATGGTGATCAACTTCGACATGCCGCGCAGCGGTGACGATTACGTCCACCGCGTCGGTCGTACCGGCCGTGCGGGTAGCGACGGTCTGGCGATCTCGCTGATCTGTCATGGCGACTGGAACCTGATGTCGAGCGTCGAGCGCTACCTCAAGCAGAGCTTTGAGCGTCGTGTCATCAAGGAAGTCAAAGGCACTTACGGCGGGCCGAAGAAGGTCAAGGCATCGGGCAAGGCTGTAGGCGTGAAGAAGAAAAAGACTGACGCCAAGGGCGACAAGAAAAAGACAGCGGCCAAGGGGCCGACCAAGCGCAAGACGGTCAACCGTCCCAAGTCCGATCTGGTCAGCCAGGACGGCATGGCGCCGCTGAAAAAACGCAGCACCCCGGCCCCGGCTGCCGAGTGATTGCCATGATCGCTCCCGCGCAGGCGGGAGCGGTCAGCTTCTCCTCTGTCTGCCACCTGTGCAGAACAACCCCCCGTTATATCTTCCAGCAGCTTCTCTGAACCGCGACAAACCCCGCAGGTCACATTTTCTGAGTCGTATGCCTGTGGCTGGATGTCATGGGCGATCAATCCATGCTGGACGGAGGTTTAGAAAAATGACTTACAACTGGGACCTTATCGAGCGTTTGTTGCACGAAGTGCAGAACGACGGCGCCAAATCGACAGCCACTGAGTTTGAGACGCTGCTTAATCGCGGTTACATCGAACCTCGTCCTGGCGAGGAGGGCGGTGATGGCTCGAGCTACATGCTGACAAAGCGCGGCGCAAGCCTGCTTTCTTTGATCGACAGCAGCATTCCGGGAAATGATCACCCTCGTCAGGTGCTGAATGAGCAGGCAGGCGACCCGCTTGACCCCGCACTCTTCGACACCATCGCCAAAAAGCCGCAGATCGCCTGAAACCGCTGACACTGCACATGCCGATTCTGAGGACGCAGAGCGTCCAGAACGGCATACCCACGCGGAGCATGGGTACGATAGTCATAGTTGTGCTGAAATGACCATCGTTCCTCACGCTCCAGCGTGGGAATGCATTGGGTGACGCTCTGCGTCACGATCCTGCGCCGCGCACTCAAGGCAGAACGCAGAGCGTCCGGAACGGCATGCCCACTTCAGAGCATGGGCACGATAGTCATGGTGATAGGGCTAGCGGACTACTTCTGCGACTTCAGGCAATCCAGGTCGGTGAAGTCCTTGCGCATGTCGGCGATGCGGCTCAGCAGTTTGGCGCGCTGTTCCGGGGTGCTCAGGGCGGTGATGTCGACGATCAGCGATATCGCGGCCTTCTCGGTCTGGTCGTAGGCCTTGCGGTATTCAGGGGTCCAGAACGTCTCGCGGTCCTGCAGCAGCGCGGCGATGCGTTGCGGGAAGTCACTGGCCTGACGCTGCTGGACCGTGGCCAGGAACAGGTTCTGCCAGCGCGTACGGTTTTCAATCCACGCCTTGTTCTGCTCGCCCAGTGATGCAGACCATACCTGAATGCGATCCTTCTGCGCCTGATTAAGCTTGCCGACCCACGGTGTCACGCGTTTCTCCATCCGGTCGGCACGCTCTGCAACCTGGCGTTCCAGTGGTTGCTCAAGGTATTTGTTTTCACGTTTACGCTGATCCTTGGCAAACGACTCCTGCATCTCCTGCACTTGCTTGTCGTCAAAGCGCGACAGCAACTCCACGGCAGATGGGGTGATTTCCTTCGAGATCTTGGCTATCGCCTCTTTGGCTTCGCTGGTACGGGCTTGCAGCCCTTCGTAAGTCACCTGGTCGGTCTTGACCATGTCTTCAAGCTTGTCCAGCCAGGTCAGATACTCCGGCAACTGGGTACTGCAATGCCAGCTCAAGTGTTGCTTGAGGCGCACATCCAGCCAGCTTTTCTGTTCCGAATTCATGTCCAGGTAGTCGCTGAGCGTCCACGGGATGATGACGTCGAGATTGCGATACGCCAGTCCAACCTGATTGCATCCTGCAAGCAGCGCAGTGGTCATCAACAGGGTGATGAGGGCTTTGAATAAAGACTGCATGACAACTCCTTGGCGTACTGACGTGCAGTAGAGGAGTGTAGCGTCTGGCAGTTCAACCGGTTTGAGCCTTTAAAAGAACGAGCGCACCGCTTTGAGCGTAAACGTCCCTTCACAGCGCGCGTTGTGGCCGCTGTAGACACTGCAATCGCCGCCGCTCAGGCTTGAGCCGCTGTAGATGAGGTTCATGTCAATGCCCAGCCAGGGGCGTGACAGGTTAAGCGACCAGTCGTTGAAACCGTTGATCAACCCGCCGTCGGCGGAAGACTGCGGGGTGTCGAACTGATGATTGGCGTATTGCATGCGCACGCCCACACCCAGTTGCTCGATAGCCCCCAGGTCGACAAATACCGTGCTGTCGCGTGTGCCAACATCGTTACTGAACGCTGCGCCGATGCGGCTGTTTCGCATGCGCAGTCCGGCGTAGAACTCGTGACTGTCGATCTGGCTGGTATCGGGGTAGCTGTAACGAATCATCCCCAGTTCATAGCCCAAGGTATTATCGAAGGGTTTCTTGAAGCCCATATAGGAGTCAAGTTCCATCCCTGAATCGGAAGCAAAACCCATGTTCGGTGCCCATTGGCCGAAGTAGAAGCCGCTCTCGTGGGTCAGGTCCAGTCCGCCATGAAAAGAGCCCGAGCCGCCGCTGGGCGTCACAAGGCCTTGCGCCATGCTGCGCGTGGGCGTAGTTGCCAGTTTCAGGTCGAAGTCGCCCAAATCCCGCTCCAGAACCTGGGCAGAGACGGACTGACAGACAAGCATGGCGCTGAAAGACAGCACATGTAAGCGATGGCTGAGCATGGCTCACTCCTTGATCTGCGAGGAGTGTGGTCAGGGATGGCGTATCAAAAATGGCTCAGGAGCCGACACAAGCCGCGAGCTAGAGCCTCGCAAGGATACCGTTGAAATGGACCGCGGGCGCACCGTTCGTCGATCCGTTGTGTGTCAGTTAGCCGCAGTGGTACGCGCCGAGGGGATGACCAGGCCGCGAATCACTACCAGCGCCTGTTGAAATGACGGGTAGCCGCTCTTGGCAACGTCCAGTTGGGAGTACTCGGCCTGGTAACGTTCAGCAAGCTTCGGGTCGCTGACGCTCAGCTGTTGCGAGAGCAGGGCGATGGCCAGTGGATGCTTGTGCTTTGCCGCAGTTTGCAGCAGTTCGATAATCTGTTTTTGATCGGCCTGCTGGCGGATCAACAGTACGGCCTGGTAGAACTCGGCTTCGCCCGATGCGTCGTCGAGTGCAGCACGGCGCAGCATGGCTTCGGCCAGCTCGTAGTTTTCGCGGTCGTCTTCGCTGATCAGCAACTTGGCCTGGAGCATGTCGTTCTGATAAAGCAGATGCCCCGCCCGGCATGGGCTGTCGGTGAGCTGACTGTCATTGGGACCGTTTTCGCAGTGGTGCGATGCGCAGCCGCCAAGGTAGACAAGTGCGCCGAAAAGCATCCAGTTCTTCATTCGAGCATTCCACAAAGGAGATAACGTCCAGAGCGTGATCCAGCTCGTGGTCATAGTGATATCAGAGGAGAGAGTAGCAGCGTGACCGGAAGAATATCCAGCGAAGGATCGTCAATCTAGCGCCTTGAGCGTCAAGGCGCATAGAGATCGACAGGCAGGGCGCGGTTTTACTTTTTACCGAGATTGATCTGCTTGGAAGGTGCGAAGGTCTGGCCACTCACGCCTTTGGCAATTTGCTGGATTTCACCGCCGGACTTCAGGAAAGCTGCAATCTGCGCGTTGATCGAATCGCTCGTTTCAACGGCTGGGGCGGGTTTGGCTTTCGAGTGGGATGCTTTGATACGCATGGCTGCCATTTACCTTCATAAACGTAATACGGCCAGCCAGAGTACAGGAAACGCTTGATTATTGCTTGGCAAATATGGCATTCGCCCGAGGTCGGCCGTTTGGCGGAGCTGCCTGGGCTCTGCGCGATTTAAATCTAACACACTGTTTTAAAAGACAAGTTTATGACTGGTAGCCTTTGTGCTGCCCGAGCGAGTCAAGCCGTTTCGATCGGGGAAACTGACGAGTGGAGGCTATGTCGGCACCTTCTGCCACGCGGCGCGAACCCGGCGGTAAAGTCGGGTAGAATGCCGCCCACGCAATGAGGGTATCTGGAAATGGCTTTAATCGGGCGCTACAACAGCTTGCAAATCGTCAAGCACACGAACTTCGGTCTGTATCTGGACGGTGCGCAGGATGGTGAAATCCTTCTGCCCAATCGGTACATCCCCAAGGATATTCCTACTGAAGATGAAGACTGGCTCAATGTGTTCATCTACCTGGACAGCGAAGACAAGCTGATCGCCACCACTGAAAAACCCAAAGTGCAGGTCGGTGAGTTTGCCAGCCTCAAGGTGGTTGAAGTCAACAGCATCGGCGTGTTCCTCGACTGGGGCCTGCCCAAGGACCTGTTGCTGCCGTACTCCGAAGAGAAGCGTACCTTGCAGGCCGGTGAATACTGTGTGGTTCATGTTTACCTCGATAAACACACGCGGCGCATCACCGCCACCGCGCGCCTGGATCGCTATCTGGACAAAACCCCGGCCAGTTACAGCGTCGGCCAGGAGGTTGACCTGCTGGTCGCCGAAGCGACCGATATGGGTTTCAAGGCGATTATCAACAACAAGCATTGGGGCTTGATTCACAAGAACGAAGTGTTCAAGTTCATGCGCGCCGGCAAGCAGGAAAAGGGCTACATCAAGGAAATCCGTGCCGACGGCAATATCAGCCTGAGCCTGCAGCCGGTGGGCGCAGAAGCAGCGAGCAGCCTGAATTCGAAAATTCTCTCAAAGCTGCGTGAGAACAACGGTACATTGCCAGTCAGCGACAAAAGCGATCCGCAGGTCATCAGCGGCCTGTTTGGGGTCAGCAAAGGTAACTTCAAGAAAGCTATCGGTGCGTTGTACAAACAGGGGCAGATCGTGATTCACGCTGACCGTATCGACCTGGTCTGATATATCGCCCGGGCCCGGAATTTCATCAAGGACGTCCCATGAAAAGAATACTCACGGCTTACTTCGGCACGTTACTGGCGTTTCTGATCCTCGACGGGTTGTGGCTGGGCGTCCTCATGGGGCCGACCTACCGTGAATGGCTCGGACCGCTGATGCTTGCCACGCCCGTGGCTGGGCCTGCAATAGCGTTCTATCTGCTCTACGGGGCAGGCGTCGTGGTTTTCGGCGTAATGCCCGCGGTCAGAGAGGAGCGACTGAGCCGTGCGACCTTGTTCAGCGGGCTGCTGGGGCTGGTTGCCTACGGTACTTATGACCTGACCAACTGGGCCACCTTGCAGGGCTGGCCTGCGCAACTGGCGCTGATAGACCTTGCGTGGGGTACGGTGGTGTCGGCATTGGCCGGGACGGCGGGGTATCTGGCGGTGCGTCGGTTTACGTGAAGCGGCAGGCCGGGATGAGGCTGCCGATTGGCAACTTTCATCCCGAGCCGTGCGGGAACGTGACGACTGCTGGTGCAGCTATTTTTGCAAGAAGGCGGCAAAACCCAGGTTGCTGCCCTTGGGGCGCATGTCCTTGAGGAATGAATCCTTGTCGGCGCTCAGCTCCAGGCTGACGGTCGGCTTGCGTTTGTCCGCATTGCGCACTTCAAGGCCTTCCATGTGATCGCGCATGAACACCGTGGTCACTTTCAGGTGCAGCAACTGGTCGGTTTCAGGTGTGTGCAGCAGCAAGTGCAGCCATTCGTACTGACCCACTTGCAGGCGCGGCACAGGCAGGTCGAACCACCAGATGTTTCTTTTTGGGTCCAGCACGGCGAAGTGCGTGTTATTGACGCCGAGCACCGCGCCGCCCAAGTCCTGGTTTCTGCGTGCAATGGCCAGCTTTTTATCGAGTTTCATAACGTTCCTGTGCATCGGTTTGTTCAGCGTGTCGGCCCTGCCGGACAACAGTGGCGCGCATTCTCGCACAAACTTCGATGCAAACTCGCCGTCGGCGGCGCTAAAAACGCGCCATTGCACATGGCAGACGAGTGGCATCAGCCGGCCAGAAAATAGTTGAAACTCTTCGCGACAGCCGCAGGTCAACCATTTTGTCGAGTACGACATCCGATTCCAGCGCGGTCTTCAGACCCAGGAGATTCACGATGAGCAGCACCAGCGATAAAGCCAAAGGTATGGCCAACGAAGCCGTTGGTAACGTCAAGCAGGCTGTTGGCAAGGCTACCGACAACACCAAACTGCGGGCTGAAGGCAAGGCGCAAGAGCTGAAAGGCGAAGGCCAGCAAGCCAAAGGCAAAGCCAAGGACGCGATCAAGAAGGGTGTGGACAAGGCTTGAGTCGATGGGTCCCGGGGCTTTCATTCCGGGATCAGGCAAGACCGATAACGGCCATCCGCGGATGGCCGTTATGCTTTCTGCTCTGCGGGACTGAAACCTTTCACGACCTGTCCAGTCAATGTGCCATCGGTATTCGCATCTCTGCGCCACATACGGGACACTGCATGCATGAAGTACCGGTTTTCAGGATGTGAGGTTTTCCAGTAAGGGAGCGAGAGGAAGCGCCATGATTTTCCCCCATTTGCGTAAATTGAAAGTCAGCAAGGTGCTGGTGAGAACCGTCAACGAGTTCCTCGACGACGAGATGTCCACCTACGCCTCGGCACTGGCTTATCAGATGCTGTTCTCTCTGTTTCCGTTTCTGCTGTTTCTGATCGCATTGATCGGCTTTCTGCACCTGCCGGACTTTTTTTCCTGGTTGCGGCTGCAATCGGAATTCCTCTTGCCGCCCCAGGCGCTCGAGCAGGTCAACCCGGTCATCGACCAGTTGCAACAGTCCAAGGGTGGCCTGCTGTCCATCGGTATCGTGATCGCGCTGTGGACTGCTTCAGCAGGTGTGCGCCTGATGATGAGTGCCATGAACGCTGCCTACGACGTGGTCGAAGGGCGGCCTATCTGGAAGCGCCTCCCGCTGTCGATCCTGTATACCGTAGGCATTGCCGGCATGTTGCTCGCGGCCGCAGCTTTCATGGTGCTGGGGCCGCAAGTGATGAACTGGATTGCAGCCCAGATCGGCATGGAAGACTTCATCGTGACGCTGTGGACCATCCTGCGCTGGCCGGCGATCATCATTCTGCTGATGGTTGCGGTGGCGCTGATCTATTACGTGATGCCTGACGTCAAACAGGAGTTTCGCTTTATTACCCCAGGCTCGGTGCTGGCGGTGGTGGTATGGATCGTTGCTTCACTGGCGTTTGGTTTTTACGTCAAGACCTTTGCCGATTACAACGCCATGTACGGCAGTATCGGCGCGATCATTGTCCTGCTGCTGTACTTCTACATTTCGGCTGCCGTGCTGTTGTTGGGGGCTGAAATGAATGCGGTGATCGAGCATATGTCCGCCGAAGGCAAGGACGCAGGCGAGAAGGAAGCCGGTGACGGGCTGGGCGAGGAAAGCAGCGAAACAGGCAAACAGCACGTTTCCGGGCTGGGCCGCGATCACTCGGTGCCACTGCAGAAGGCTGACGAAACCTGATCGCGTTCTGTGGCAAGATTGCTTTTTAGGCAAGGAACACGCAGCCATGATCCGTAGCATCCTGAAAATGGGCGATGAGCGCCTGTTGCGCATCGCCCCTCCGGTGCCCGCAGACATGTTCGGCAGCAGCGAACTCAACACGCTGATTGCCGATATGTTCGAGACCATGCACAGCGTGGGCGGTGTGGGCCTTGCCGCACCGCAGATCGGCATTGATCTGCAACTGGTCATTTTCGGTTTCGAGCGCAGCGAGCGCTATCCCCAGGCCGAGGCGGTCCCGCAGACGATCCTGCTTAACCCACTGATTACCCCATTGAGCCCGAGCCTGGAAGAGGGTTGGGAAGGGTGCCTGTCGGTGCCCGGGTTGCGGGGTATGGTGAATCGTTACCAGAGCATTCGCTATGAAGGTTTTGACCCTGAAGGCCAGCCTGTCGAGCGTGTTGCCCATGGGTTTCATGCTCGGGTCGTGCAGCATGAATGCGACCACCTGATTGGTCGTCTCTACCCGTCGCGCATTACCGATTTCAGCAAGTTCGGCTTCACGGACGTAATGTTCCCGGACATGGACCCCAATGCCGATGAGTGATCACCCGACGGCTCTGCAAAACCGTCAGGCTTCCCGACAGAGCGCAATCAGCGGTTTGCTGCGGCTGTAGCGCATGAATTTCTCGCCGAGGGTGTGTGGCAGACGTTGTGCTGTCTCAAACCCGGCGAGCTGGTAAAACCCCAGCAAATCAGGGTGGCAGAACAGCCATACCGGCCCGGCCAGCGGTTGCAGCGCGGCGTCGATCAAGCTTCGCGCCACTGTCTTCCCGCGCATGGGGGGCGCTACGAACAGCCCGGTCAGCCAATGTCCCTCAGCGACGGGCGTCAGGCACAAGGCACCGATGATTTCTGCCTGCTTCGCCACCCACGCCTGCCCCTTGCTGGCCGCACGCATCGATGACTGGTGCTCGCGGTAAAACTTGCCCAACAGCGGGCGGCACGCATCGGGTAACGGGTAAAAGCGGATTTCAGACATCGCGGACAGGCTCGGAACGTGGGCTTCGCATCATACAGAGGCTAAAGCCGTCACAACTAATCGCTACGGGCTGCTGTCGATAGTTTCAGACCCGTTTTTTTCCCCCGCCATTTGAGGTGAGCATGAAATCGATAACACGACTGTTGGGCTGTTCACTTCTGGCGCTGGGGCTGCTTGGGCAGACAGCAGGGGCGGCTGAAAAAAACGCGCCTATCCAGTTCGGTGCGCTTACCTGGGAAAGTGGCAGCCTGATCACCGAGGTGCTGCGTACCCTTGTCGAGAAAGGCTATGGCTACCGTACTGATACCTTGCCCGGCAGCACCGTCAGCCTGGAAACCGCGCTGGCGAAAAACGACATTCAGGTGATCGCTGAAGAGTGGACCGGACGCAGCCCGGTGTGGGTCAAGGCTGAAGCTGACGGCAAGGTGCTCGGCCTGGGCAACATCGTCAAAGGCGCGACCGAAGGCTGGTGGGTGCCTGAGTACGTGATCAAGGGCGATGCCGCCAAAGGTATCAAACCTGTAGCGCCCGATCTGAAGTCTGTCGCTGACCTGGCGCGCTACAAGGACGTTTTCAAAGACCCTGAATCGCCCGACAAGGGTCGTTTTCTGAACAGCCCGAGCGGTTGGACTTCGGAGATCGTCAACACCCAGAAGCTCAAGGCTTATGGCTTGACAGACAGCTTCGTCAACTTTCGCACCGGCTCGGGCGCGGCGCTGGACGCCGAAGTCGCATCGGCCATCCGCCGTGGCAAACCAGTGCTGTTCTATTACTGGTCACCCACACCCCTGCTGGGCAAGTACAAGCTGATCAAACTGGAAGAGCCCGCTTTCGATGCCGAAGCCTGGAAAACCCTGACCGACGCGAGTAATCCCAACCCGCGTGGCACCTCTTCGCTGGCGGCGACGTTGTCTATTGGTGTGTCGGCAGAATTCAGCAAGCAATACCCAGAGTTGGTGAGTGTCTTCAAAAACGTCGATTTTCCAATTGATCTGCTCAACCGGACATTGGGTGAAATGAGTGACAAACATGAGGACCCCGGCGTCGCCGCCGCCAGGTTCCTCAAGCAGCACCCTGAGGTCTGGAAAGCCTGGTTACCAGCCGATGTTGCCGCCAAAGTCAGTCACAGTCTGTGACTGTTGCGCTGCAAGGATCATGGAAGGGGCATAGCTGATAACGTCATCAATGGCCGGTATACGACGTGTCGGGTGGTAAAGCCCTGCCGAGCTGTTAAGTTCAAGACTCAGTCAATTCATGCTCAGGAGGAGCCATGGCTGATTACATCCAGGGCTCGCGAGGTGCGTGGCAGACCTGTATGGCACTCATGGCCTGCCTGTGCCTGGACGCGATGCACCCGGTCAATGCTGAAGAAGCGGATGACATGGCGCTGGCGTTGGTGGAACAGCGAAATCTGGGCGAAGGTCTGGCGTGGCTGGGTTATCAGGTCGCCTCGCGCACAGCGACGTTTGCCGGTATCGTGCAAGCAATTGGCAAGACCGAAGCTCAGGAACTGGTGCAAAAAGAGTTGCAGCGCCTGCAACCTGAGTATCAATCGCGATGGGACCGCAATCTGGCAGCGGCCTATGCCCATTCATTTACGGCCGAGGAATTGCGTTCGCTCAATCAGGGCGAGGACTCGCCTTCCCTGGTGAGCAGATTCAGAGCCAGAAACACCCAGGTCAGTGCCGACATGAAAGCCCGGTCCTCGGAGCTGCTGGGACAATTCGTAAGTCGTGCGCTGGGCAACGCTCAGGCAGCACTGCAACGCTGACATCCATTCGATGATATGAGGCAAAACCATGGACGCATTCATGCAGGCTGCAATCGATGAGGCACAACTAGGGCTGAGGGAAGGTGGAATCCCCATCGGTTCGGTCATTGTTCACGAGGGCAAGATCATTGGTCGGGGGCATAACCGCCGTGTGCAAGAGGGCAGTGCAACCAGGCACGGCGAAATGGATGCTCTCGAAAACGCCGGTCGCCAACCGGCCCGCGTGTACCGTGACGCGGTGCTCTATACCACGCTGTCTCCTTGTGCGATGTGCAGCGGGGCGATCCTGCTCTACGGCATTCGCAAGGTGATCGTCGGCGAGAACCAGTCGTTCATGGGCGAGGAAGAATTGCTACGCTCGCGTGGCGTGCAGATCGAGGTGCTTGATAACCAGGAGTGCAAGCACATGATGCAGGGCTTCATCGCCAGCAAGCCTGAGTTGTGGAACGAAGATATCGGCGAGTAAGGGGGGGTGAAACCTCCAGGTCATGAGTCCGAGAACGGGCTTGGACCAGCGCAATTGACACAATAGTCATCGCGATATTTGCCTGCCGTGCCAATGCTCTGCGTTGGCATGCCTTTGGTGAGGTTCTGCGTCACACATCCTCAGCCTGGCGAGGCAGCGTGCATAACCGACGCTCAGGCCTCAATGGCCCGACCCTGATCATCGATCAATAATCTTCTTCCGCTCCGGACTTAAAGTGCTGTTTGTGCCACTAGTGTGCCTTTAACGGTGATAATCTCCTCTCATCATCATTACGGTATGCACAACAGGCCGGTTGCCTGGTTATTTTCGGAGCCCGATATGTCGGTCCAACAGCGCAATAACGTCAATATCGTGGGCGACGGACCGGCCACTCTGATTTTTGCTCATGGATTCGGCTGTGATCAGCACATGTGGCGCTTCATGGCTCCGCACTTCGCCGAACGCTTCAAGGTTATTCTGTTCGACCTTGTAGGCAGCGGAGATTCCGACGTGTCGGCCTGGTACCCGCACAAATATGCGTCACTCAAGGGCTATGCAAGCGACTTACTGGAACTGGTCGACGAGTTCGCCGGAGACGGGCCGATTGTGCATGTCGGTCACTCGGTCAGTTGCATGATTGCGGTGCTTGCTGAACTGCAGTCGCCCGGCCGGTTCGACGGCCATATCATGGTGGGTCCATCGCCCCATTACCTCAACGACGGTGATTACGTCGGCGGCTTCACTCGCGCTGATATCGACTCGTTGCTTGAGACGCTGGAAAGCAATTACCTGGGCTGGTCCAGCACCATGGCGCCGACACTCATGGGCGCCTCTGACCGGCCTGAACTGGGTGAAGAGCTTGCCAGCAGCTTCTGTCGTACCAATGCCGAGATTGCCAGGCAGTTTGCCCGCGTAACCTTTCTTTCCGACCATCGTGCCGATGTCGCGAAACTCAAAAGCAAGACGCTGATCATACAAAGCAGTGACGATCTGGTGGTGCCGGTGCAGGTTGGCGAGTACCTGCACCGTGTCATTGCCGACAGCACCCTGCACATGATCGACAATGTTGGGCATTACCCGCACATGAGCGCGCCGCAGGAATGCATAACCGCCATGAATCAGTTTCTGGCGTCTTACGAGAGCGCTGCACATGACGGTTGAACAGGTGAGTCTGCCAGTCACAGAAGACCTGTACGAACATGCGGCCTGCGGTCTGTTGGTTACCTTGCCCAATGGCACCATTGAGCGTGCCAATCTGACGTTCTGCCGCTGGCTGGGCCTTGAGCGTGAAACTGTTCTGGGTCGCCGCTTTCAAGACCTGCTGAGTCTGGCAGGCAAAGTCTTCCTGCAAACCCACTGGGCGCCGCTGTTACAGACCCAGGGGTCGATTGCCGAGGTCAAGGTTGAATTGATCCATGCCGATGGCCGCGCCATTCCCATGATGCTCAATGCCGTACGCCGCGAGCATCCGACCGGGGTTTTGCATGAAGTGGCGGTGTTCATGGCCGAGGAGCGCAACAAGTACGAACGTGAACTGCTTGCTGCGCGCAAGATCGCCGAAGAGCTGTTGCAGCAACAGATGACTGTTCAGACAGAACTTACCTCGGCACGCAATCGCCTGCGTCTGGCTCATGCCGAGGCTGAAATACGGGCCATTTTTGCCGAGCAGATGATTGGCATCGTCAGCCACGACCTGCGTAACCCGCTGGCGGCAATCAAGATGGCGGCCGGGCTGCTGGAGCGCACGCAACTCGAGTCGCGACAAGAACGAATCCTCGGGCACATCCACCACTCCACTGATCGGGCCGACCGCATGATTGTGGATCTGCTGGATTTTACTCATGCCCGCGTCGGCAGCGGTATTGCCGTGGTCCCTCAGGCTATCGATCTGCACGCGGTTGTTGCTCGAGGCGTCGAAGAGCTGCGCCAGGTTTTCCCGCACAGGGTGCTGACGCATCGCAGCGAAGGACAGGGTGCGTGCTCGGCGGATCCGGATCGTCTCCTGCAAATGCTCGGCAATCTGGTGAGCAACGCCATCAACTATGGCACGGACGGCAGCGAGGTTTTGATCACGTCGTCCTTCGATACCTGGCTGATCAAGCTGTCGGTGCACAACGTCGGCGAACCGATACCGATGGAGAAGGTGGACGACCTGTACGAACCGGTCGTACGGGTGGTCAGCGACAGTGACGAAACCCGCACAGTCGGGCTTGGCCTGTTCATTGTTCGTGAGATTGTTCGAGCCCATCTGGGTGAGGTGACGGTTCGCTCGTCGGTTGAGGAGGGTACAACGTTCACGGTGGCCTTCCCGCGCCCTCCTGCATGAGTGAACGTGCGGCCAGGTTTTTTTCGGTCAACGTGGCGTATTCACGGGTGCACAATGATCGTTACAGACCTAAACTAAACGCTGCGCTATTACCTCAAGGCTGGTACAGGTTCTCCATGCGGCAATCCATTTCAAATGATGTAGCCAAAATAAGCCGGATCAGCGCGGTTCCGGCCATCCTGCAAGTCATCACCGAATCAACCGGCCTGGGCTTTGCCGCCGTGGCGCGTGTCACCGAAAGTACCTGGATGGCCTGCGCGGTTCTGGACAAGCTGGATTTTGGTTTGAAACCCGGCGGCGAGCTGGAACTCAGCAGCACAATCTGCCACGAGATTCGCAGCTCCCACAAGGCTGTGGTGATTGATCATGTCGCTGAGGATCCGCTGTTTTGTGAGCACCATACGCCGCGGTTATACAACTTCCAGAGTTACATATCGGTGCCGATCTTCCTCTCCAATGGCACCTTTTTCGGCACTATCTGTGCGCTGGACCCCAAACCCGCCAAGCTGACGGGTACCCCCATCGAGTCGATGATGGCGTCTTTTGCGCGTCTTCTGGCACTGCAGATCGAGGCCGAAGAAAACCTGCAGCAAGTGCGTGAAGACCTTCTGGCCGAGCGTGAGGTGGCAGAGCTGCGCGAGCAGTTCATCGCCGTTCTGGGGCATGACCTGCGCAACCCTTTGTTTGCCATCAATGCCAGTGCCGAATTGCTGCTGCGTCGGCCACTGGATGAAAAGGCCCTGCAAGTCGTGCAACACATCCTGACGTCTGGCAAACGCGCCTCGCAACTGGTCGACGACGTGCTCGACTTTGCCCGTGGCCGCATGGGACATGGTATTCCGCTGAGCATGCACGATGCACACGGGCTGGATGAAACGCTTGAGCATGTTGTGTCAGAGATACGCCGCGTTCACCCGTCCCGGCTGATCAAGTCGGATATAAAGATGCTGGAGCGTATTCGCTGCGACCACGAGCGGATCGCACAATTGCTGTCCAATCTGGTGTCCAACGCGATCAGTCACGGCGATCCCCAAAGCCCGGTCGAGGTGACAGCGGGCGTGCGCGGTGATCTGTTTCTACTCAGCGTTACCAATCAGGGCGAGCCGATACCCGAGTCCGTTCGTTCGCAGTTGTTCCTCCCTTACTCACGGCCAATCACCGACGAGCCGCAAGCCGGGCTAGGCCTGGGGCTCTATATCGCCAGCGAGATAGCCGTGGCGCATGGCGGTACGCTTGAAGTGTGCTCGACACAAGAGCAGGGCACTGTCTTCACGTTCAGGATGCCTTTGAAGTCGGCGTAGATACGCCCGCAAACCACGATGTGTGACCTGTGCGTGGCGCTTCCTTGCCCTGCGCCAGGGCCAAGCCTGCGTGGCGTCGCGCATGGCTGAAGGTATGCGCTTTGACCATCCTTGTTACAAACTCTCACACCGCTATGCTTGCTCATCGACACTGTCGGGTCGAACCTGAGGCCTGGGCTGCCGTCAAAGGCCTGAGTCTTCACGGTTACCCCGCAGTTTCACCTTTGCCAAGAGGTAGTGATGAACAGTTTTTTGCGCAATCTTGTAGGGGGCGTGCTGGTTGCGTCATGTGGCATCGGTGCTGTTCAGGCGCAGACACTGCCAAACAGCACACTCAACAACGGCGCCAGCAGCAACCCCTATAACAGCCCGATCAAGCGCTCCAACCCCAACAGCCGTCAGGGCACCGAGTCAATCACGCCCCGCGCGCCCGGCTCCAATATTGCGCCGCCTGTGCGCAGGCCTACGCTGGAGAACGGCGGTATCGGCAACGGCTACCCCACGCGCCAGAATGCTCCGCGTCCCTCTACGCCGACAACCGACCCCAGCCGCGCCAACTGAATCTTCAACCAAGCGAGCCCGTTTCACCGCGGGACGTCGACTCAATGCATAAGGAAACGCTCATGCTTAGAAAAACCCTGATCGCCACTTGGTGTGCTGCTGCCATTCTGAGCCTGCCGCTGACGGCAAGCGCCGCCCCGGAAACCTACAAAAGCGAACAAGGCACCGTCACGGTCACCCCGGTTGCCGAAGGTCTGGATCACCCATGGGCACTGGCATTTCTGCCTGACAAGCAGGGCATTCTGGTGACGGAGCGCTCCGGCAACCTGCGTATCGTGTCGGCGGACGGCAAATTATCCGAGCCGCTTTCCGGTGTGCCGCAAGTCTGGGCAAGAAAGCAGGGTGGTCTGCTCGACGTTGTGCTTTCCCCGGACTTCGCCAAGGACCGCATGGTCTATCTGACCTACTCCGAAGGCAGTGGCAAAACCGCCGCCGAGGGAGATACTGCGGGTACTGCGGCAGGGCGAGGCCGTCTATCCAAAGACCTGACCAGGCTGGAAGATTTTGAAGTCATCTTCCGTCAGCAACCAAAACTATCGGTGGGCAACCACTTCGGCGCGCGGATGGTATTCGATCGCGACGGTTATCTGTTTATCGCGCTGGGCGAAAACAATGATCGTCCTACTGCGCAAGACCTGGACAAGCTGCAAGGCAAGATCGTACGTATCTACCCGGATGGTAGTGTGCCGAAAGACAACCCTTTTGTCGGGCAGAAAAACGTCCGGCCCGAGATCTGGTCCTACGGCCATCGCAACCAGCAGGGCGCAGCGCTCAACCCGTGGACCGGTACGTTGTGGACCAACGAGCATGGGCCCAAGGGCGGCGATGAATTGAACATCATCGAGCGTGGCCAGAATTATGGCTGGCCGATTGCGACCCACGGTATCAATTATTCGGGCGAGCCGATTCCGGAAGCCAAAGGCAAGTTTGTCGAAGGCACAAAAGTACCGTTTCAGGTCTGGGAAGTGTCACCGGGCATCAGCGGTATGGCGTTCTATGACCACAGCCTGTTCAAGGCGTGGGATCACAATCTGTTCATCGGCGCGCTGGCCACTGAGGAATTGATCAGGCTGCAATTTGATGGCGACAAGATCGTTCATGAAGAACGGCTGTTGAAAGGCATGAAACAGCGGATACGCGATGTGCGTCAGGGGCCGGACGGTTACTTGTATTTGTTGACGGATGAAGACAAGGGGAAGTTACTGAAAGTCGGGTTGGCTCAGTAATAGCTTGTTAAAGCTTTGAAAAAGAAAACTCCCACAATGTAGTGGGAGTTTTCTTATGGTTTCTCGGTGCGATAACTGTTGTGGCAGTCGGATCAGTTATCCTTTGCGTCACGTACCACTTCGCCCGTCTTGGCATCGACGTCGTAGTTCCATTCCACACCCTTGGCGTCTTTCAGTTCGATCTTATAGACCAAGCGGCCGTCGCGTTCTTTTTCAAGCTCGGTATCGTGGACCGTGAAGCCTGTGTGCTTGGCAACGGCCTGCTTGTTGAACTGTTCAAAGTCACCCAATGCCTGAGACTTGTAAAGGCGGATCACTTCATCGGGACCAACGTCGGCCTGGGCGGCACCTGCAACAGCAGTGAGGGCAACAGCGGCGAAGACGGCAGGCATAAGTTTCATAGGGTATTCCTTTCTGATTGATCTGTTTCAATGGATTCGTGACACGCTGATTGGTTCAGCGGTTTTGTTGAATTCAGATTAGCCACACTTACTTAATTCACGCTTAATTATTCCGGTGCGCTACGTTTTTTGCGGTGGCTTCTTTCCCCTGATACGTAAGTAGAGTTTTTCCGCGTCATTCGTTTACCGGCAGACCGTCACGTAAAGGTTGAAAAAAACCGGCGGTGAACGTAAAAGGTTGGCCCCCTGCCGGAAGGTGCATCGCGTCTGTCCAGGCACCTGTCCTTGCGGAGTCTGATCGATGAGTACGCCCTACCGACCTGCCATGCGTCATGCCTGGCGATTGTTACCGTTGGGCATGGCTGTTGCCTCGCCGCTAATGGCTGCGGATCCGCTCACTCTGGACGCGGTCAACGTGACCGGGTTCAGCGAACAGGAAGGTGCCAGCGACTATAAAGCTGGTCGGGCGTCGATTTACGGGTTTGATCAGGCTTCGCTGCTGGACACGCCTGCCTCGGTTTCAGTGTTCAGCGAAGCGCTGATCAAGGACCGTCAGGCAAAACTGCTGAGTGACGTGCTGCGCAACGATGCCTCGGTCGGCGACGGCTATGCGCCGGTAGGCTATTACGAAAACTTTGTGGTGCGCGGCTTCTCGTTGAACGCGGCCAATAGTTATCGCATCAACGGCCGCAGCATTGCCGGCGAGCAGAACGTGGCGCTGGAGAACAAGCAGCAGGTCGAGTTGCTCAAGGGTCTGTCCGGCTTGCAGAGCGGCGTTTCAGAGCCCGGTGGTGTCATCAACTACCAGACCAAGCGCGCGCAGGATGTCCGGTCGGTAACGGTATCTACCAACGAACACGGCGAGCGCTACCTCGCGACCGATGTCGGCGGCTGGTTCGGCAGCGAACAGCAGTTCGGGCTGCGCGCCAACCTGGCCCATGAAGACATTCACTCGTACGTCGAGCACGCCGATGGCCAGCGTGATTTCGCCTCGCTGGCCTTCGACTGGAATATCAGCGAGCGCGCCTTGCTGCAACTCGACATCGAGTATCAGAGCAAAGAGCAGCGCTCGGTGCCCGGTTATCAATTGCTCGGCGGCACGGTGCTGCCTCACGACGCCTCGCCACGCAAGCTGCTGGGCTATCAAAACTGGTCCAACCCGGTGGGCATCGATTCGCTGAACATGAACGGGCGTTTCGAATACCGGTTCAACGACAGCTGGAAGGGCAGCCTGAGTGCGTCGCGCAGTCGCGTGGTCATTGATGACTACAGCGCCTTTGCGTGGGGCTGTTACGGCTCGGCCAGCTGCGCAGCCGAAGCGGTACCCAACCACTTCAGCGCCGAGGGTGGCTACGACATCTACGACTTCCGCAGCCCGGACGACACGCGCCGTAACGACGAGGTCGAAGCGGCAATGTCCGGTACGTTCAATACCGGATCACTGGGGCACGAGCTGACCATCGGCACCAGCGCCTACCGCCGCACCGTGGACACGCGCGGGACCTTCAATGAATTCGTCGGCTCAGGCACGATCAACGAGTCGCCTGAATCGGTGGCACCGTCGCCTTTGACACTGCCACATACCGAGCGCCGTCTGGACAGCCGCCAGTACGGGCTGTTTATCACCGACCGGATCAGTTTCAACGAGCACTGGCAGACCGTGCTGGGCGGGCGACAAGTGCGGCTCCACGAGCAGGCGTTTACCGAAGACGGCAGCGACGCAAGACACACCGAGCGTTACGTGTTCCTGCCGCAGGCGGCATTGATCTACAAACCGGTGGACAACGTTTCGCTCTACACCAGCTACAGCAAAGGCCTCTCGCTGGGCGGGACAGCTGCCTGGTTTACTACCAACGCCAGTGAAATTCTTGCGCCCACCGTGTCTCGACAACTGGAAGCGGGTATCAAGTATGACTGGCAGCGTATGAGCCTGACGGCCGCAGTGTTTCAAGCCCGTCAGGCTTACCAGTATTCCAGGCCCCACGATGACGGCACGTTTACCTATGTGCAGCAAGGCGAGCAGAAAAACACCGGGCTTGAACTGGGCGCGAGTGGCTGGGTGACCGACCGCCTGCAGATATCCGCCAGTGCGGCGGCCATCCGGGCGCGAGTCGAGGGCAGCGGCACCGACGCCTACGACGATCACCAGGCCCTCAATGTGCCCAAATACCGTGGCACCCTGCAAGCTGACTATAGACTGCCGGTGACCGGGCTCGCCTTACTCGGCGGGATGCAGTATAGCGCCAGCAAGTACGCTGACCGTGAAGGCTCCGTGCAGGTCAATGGCTACACACTGTTCAATATCGGCAGCCGTTACAGCACCCGAATCAGCGGCTACGACACTGTCCTGCGCCTGACCGTCGACAACCTTTTCGACAAACGCTACTGGCGTGATGCCGGGGAGTATCTGGGTGACGACTACCTATTCATGGGCGCACCCAGAACGGCGAGATTGTCGGCCACTGTCAACTTTTAGTGACGGGCTCTACTGCACGGAGCGTTGGCACGATCGTCGGGATTCTCGTTCCACACGCTCCAGCGTGGGAGTGCAGTTCTCGACGCTTTGCGTCGTCAAGAGGACGCGGAGCGTCCAGAACGGCATGCGACGCGGAGCGCCGCACGATAGTTGAAGTGATCGTTCCTCACGCTCCAGCGTGGGAATGCAGTTCTCGACGCTCTGCGTCGTCAAGAGGACGCGGAGCGTCCAGAAACGGCATGCGACGCGGAGCGCCGCACGATAGTTGAAGTGATCGTTCCTCACGCT
>NZ_JAWHPJ010000046.1:0-104109 GCF_032587815.1 Pseudomonas syringae group sp. 26L6 | reverse complement strand
AGAGCGTCACGAACTGCATGCCAACGCGGAGCATTGGCACGATAGTCATCTTGATACGTCAGTTAACTATCGTTCCACGCTCCAGCGTGGGAATGCCGTTCTGGACGCTCCGCGTCCGATCTTGAGTATTCGGTGCGGCGCAAACTTGTGACGCAGAGCGTCACGAACTGCATGCCAACGCGGAGCATTGGCACGATAGTCATCTTGATGCGTAGGTTAACTATCGTTCCCACGCTCCGCGTGGGGACGCGGTTCTGGACGCTCTGCGTCCGATCTTGAGCATGCGGGATGGTCAAAAGCGCACGTTCAGCCACCCTGGCGCAGCAGCGGCAGGCTGGTGGTGGATTTGATCTCGGACAGCGCCACTGTCGAGTTCACTTCCTGAATGCCGGGCACCAGCGACAGTTTTTCGAAGAAGAACCGCTCGTATGCCTCGATATCCGGCGTCACGATACGCAGCAGAAAATCCACTGACCCCATCAGCACATAGCACTCCAGCACTTCCGGGAAGCCACGAATCGAGTCGGTGAACTCGGTGAAGTTGGAGCGCCCGTGGGCGTTGAGTTTCACCTCGGCGAAAATCTGTGTGTTCAGGCCGATTTTCTTGCGATCCAGCAACGCAACCTGACGACGAATGACCCCTTCATCCTTGAGCCGCTGAATGCGCCGCCAACAAGGCGATTGCGAGAGGCCGACCTGCTCGGCAATCTGCGCGCTGGAGAGCGACGCGTCCTCTTGCAGCAGCGCCAGAATCTTGCGGTCGTAAACGTCCAGCTCGGTTTGCATAATTAATTTTCCGCATTGGCTTTTTACGCATTAACAAGTCCAATCAAGCCTAATCCAGATGATGATGGACCAGAAATTTCTTTTTTGGCATGTAAAGATTCTCCCACTGTTCTGGAGTATCCACATGCCTGACCTTGAAGCCGTTACCGCCCCCTTGCAGCGTCCCGACAACTGGTCATCCAGGAATGCGGCATGCTGTGCGCGCTACCAAATTGTTGCTGCAGCCGAGCCTGCATTGCTTTGTCAGGTGCTGAACCTGTTTGCAATGCAGTACCTGATTCCCGACCAGCTCAGTGTGGCGCGACAAGAGAAGACGCTGCTCATCGGTCTGCAAGTTGCCAGCCTGAGCTGGCACAGAGCGCAGGTGATCGGCGAAAAAATGCGTAACCTGATCGATGTCTGCTCGGTGGAAGTCGAACAGATCGACGCGCAGAACAGCCCACAAACACATGTGGCGCTAGCGACCGGCTGAATCAATTTAGCCGCTTCGGCAATTCCCGGTCGCATAGAACGAGTAACGCTGTCACGCTTGGCGTCTACTCTTGTTCATCGCCCAATGACGAATTGCCTCAAGGAGCGCACATGGCAGCCCTGGCCCCCTCTTCACAGGATCGCTGGCTTGACCTGAATGATGTGCTGCGAGATCTGGTTGCCGAAGGCTATCTCGGCCAGGACGACGCAGAAACGGCACTCACACAGCGTCGCAGTGCGGTGAACATCCAGCTGCATCCTCTCGAATTTCTCGCTTCGCTGCAGTTTGACGACTTGAAGCGGCCTGGCAAGAAGCTGGACCTGGAAACCCTGACCGCTTGGCTGGCCAAAGCCTGTGGCCAGCCCTACATGCGCATCGACCCGCTGAAAATCAACGTGGCAGCCGTCACGCCATTGATGTCCTACGCCTTTGCCCAGCGCCACAAGATTCTGGCTGTGGCGGTTGACCGCGAGTCGGTGACCATCGCCAGCGCCCAACCCTACGTGCGCTCCTGGGAAGGCGATCTTGCGCATGTGCTCAAGCTGCAGATCAAGCGTGTGGTCGCCAACCCGACAGACATTCAGCGCATGGCGATGGAGTTTTTCAGGCTGGCCAAGTCGGTCAGCGGTGCCAGCGCCTCTGAGCAAAAAATGAGCAACATGGGCAATTTCGAACAGTTGCTCAAGCTAGGCGCCAGTGATCAGGAGCCGGACGCCAACGACGCGCACATCGTCAATATCGTCGACTGGCTGTTCCAGTACGCATTTCAGCAGCGCGCCAGCGATATTCATATCGAGCCGCGCCGCGAACAGGGCACCGTGCGGTTTCGCATCGACGGCGTGCTGCATAACGTTTACCAGTTTCCGGCGCAGGTGATCATGGCGATTGTCAGCCGCCTGAAAAGCCTTGGCCGGATGAACGTCGCCGAAAAACGCAAACCACAGGACGGGCGGGTCAAAACCACCACACCCGAGAATCGCGAAGTGGAGTTGCGCCTGTCGACGCTGCCGACGGCGTTCGGCGAAAAAATGGTGATGCGGATCTTCGACCCCGAGGTGCTGCTCAAGGACTTCGACCAGCTGGGTTTTTCCAGTGATGACCTGCGTCGCTGGCAGGAAATGACCCGCCAGCCCAACGGCATCATTCTGGTCACCGGCCCGACCGGTTCGGGTAAAACCACCACGCTGTACACCACCCTCAAGAAACTGGCGACCTCCGAGGTCAACCTGTGCACCATCGAAGACCCCATCGAGATGGTCGAGCCGGCCTTCAACCAGATGCAGGTGCAGCACAACATCGAACTGAGCTTTGCCGCCGGCGTGCGCGCGCTGATGCGACAGGACCCGGATATCATCATGATCGGCGAGATTCGCGACCTGGAGACCGCTGAAATGGCCATTCAGGCGGCACTCACCGGGCATTTGGTGCTGTCGACGCTGCACACCAACGACGCACCCAGCGCCATCAGCCGTATGCTCGAGCTGGGTGTGCCGCATTACCTGCTCAAGGCGACCATCCTTGGCGTCATGGCCCAGCGTCTGGTGCGGACCCTGTGTCCGCACTGCAAGGCACCGATCAATCTGAACGAAACCGACTGGCAAACCCTGACCCGCCCGTGGCAGGCACCCGTACCGCCCGGCGCGCATCAGGCGGTCGGTTGTGTGGAATGTCGCGATACCGGCTATCGGGGACGGGCCGGGGTTTACGAGATCATGGTCATGTCCGACAACATCAAGGCATTGATTTCTGCGGACCTGGACCTGACCGCCATGCGTCGCCAGGCCTTCAAGGAAGGAACGCGCAGTTTGCGTCTGTCCGGTGCTCAGAAAGTCTCGGCAGGTCTGACTACACTTGAGGAAGTGCTGCGAGTGACACCGCAGAGCGAGCAACGCTGATCAGGGCTGAAAGCGTTGTTCCAGAAGGCTGTGCATCGTGGTGAACCAGCTAAAGTGAACTACTTGGTACACCTTGATTGAACTAGTTCGTGGCTTTAGCTATCCAACCCCTCAGAACAACCACAGTTGGAGTAACTCATCATGCGTCTCAAGTTTGCTGTCGCCACCGTAGCCTTGCTTTCCATCCCAATGGGTTCAGCGATGGCTGACACCTTCTGGCGTAATGTGCTGTCTTCCGGTGCAACCACCGGCTCGACTTACCTGACCTTCAAGGATCACAAGCTGATCGTTGCCGCCCAAGACGACGCAGGCAGCTTCGTCGCCAGCGACGGTGGCATTCGCGGTCCGTTTCTGGAAGCGGCCATCGAGCAGGTGCGCAAAGACAATCCAGGCCTGAAAGCCACCGACATGGAACTGGCCAACGCGATCCTGGATAAGAATCTGGTCGCTGAAAACCAGTAAGCCTTGCCGATTAGCTTCGCGCATAAAAAATGCCGCTCCATGAGCGGCATTTTTGTGAGCGGCAATCGTTTATTCGCCGATAGCGCTCTTGTACCCGGCTGCATCCAGCAGCTTGGCCAGATGACCGCTGGCGTCGCTTGGCTTGAGCTTGAAGATCCATGCGTCGTACGGATCACTGTTGAGCGACTCGGGCGAATCGCCCAGTGCTTCATTGACCTCGACCACCTCGCCAGCAACCGGCGAGTAGATATCCGAAGCAGCCTTGACCGACTCGACGACACCGGCGGTGTCACGGGCAGCGAACACTTTGCCGATTTCCGGCAGCTCGACGAAGACCACATCGCCCAGTGCTTTCTGTGCATGGTCCGAGATGCCGACGGTCACGGTGCCATCTGCTTCAAGACGTGCCCATTCATGACTTTCGGCGAAACGCAGCTCGGCGGGAATATTGCTCATTTAGTCATCCTCAACATCGGGTCAGCGGAAAACCCGCCATAGGTTAAATCAGGGTCTTGCCGTGGCGCACAAACGCTGGCTGCACCACCCGCACCGGATACCACTTGCCGCGGATTTCCACCTCGGCCCGGTCAGCGGTTGCCATCGGAACGCGCGCCAGAGCAATGGATTTGCTCAGCGTAGGAGAGAAACTACCACTGGTGATCTCTCCTTCGCCAATTTCTGCGACACGTACCACCTGATGCGCCCGTAAAACGCCGCGCTCTTCGAGCACCAATCCCACGAGTTTGAAGGCGGTTCCTTCAGCCCGTTCGCTCTCCAGCGCCTTGCGACCGATAAAATCACGGTCGGCAGGCTCCCAGGCAATGCTCCAGGCCATATTCGACGCCAGCGGTGAGACATGCTCACCGATGTCCTGACCATACAGGTTCATGCCTGCCTCCAGACGCAACGTATCGCGAGCGCCCAGACCGATCGGGGAGATACCCGCGCCGACCAGTTCATTGAAAAAGCGCTGGGCCTCTTCGGCAGGCAGCATGATTTCCAGGCCGTCTTCACCGGTATAACCGGTGCGCGCGATGAACCAGTCGCCATCATCAAGACCTTCAAACGGCTTGAGCTGGTGGATCAGTTCGGCGCGGGCGCTTGAAACCAGCTCGGCGATACGGGTTCTGGCCTTTGGCCCTTGAATCGCGAGCATCGCCATTTCGCTGCGCGCGATCAGTTGTACATCGAAGTCGCCCAGCTGCGACTGCATCCAGGAAAGATCCTTGACCCCGGTCGCGGCATTGACCACCAGCCGATAACCTTCGGGCGTGAGGTAGACGATCATGTCATCGATGACCCCGCCTCTTTCGTCCAGCATGGCGCTGTACAAGGCTCGACCCGGGGTCTTCAGTTTTTCCACATCGTTGGCCAGCAGGTAACGCAGCCAGGTTCTGGCTTGACGGCCAACCACATCAATCACGTTCATGTGTGAGACATCGAAGACCCCACAGTCGCGACGCACCTGATGGTGTTCCTCGACCTGCGATCCGTAATGCAACGGCATGTCCCAGCCACCAAAATCGACCATTTTCGCGCCAAGGGCGAGGTGCAGGTCGAACAGGGGGGTACGCTGTCCCATGGGTTTCTCCTTCCGGGCGTGGCGAAGGTGCGGGCAGAAAAGATCGGCAAGCCCCCAATAAACCGGAGTTTGCAGCACTTACAGCTGGCCGAATTTTCTGACAGACCGCACCAATTGCGGCGCATTGTAGCGGCAAGGTGAAGGGCCCGCACCTAGCCAATCTGACGGGCAGAGCGACGAATCAACCCGATGACGGGTAATAATCCTACAAGCACCAGCGACAAAGCTGGCAATGCCGCTCGTGCCCACTCACCCTCGCTGGTCATTTCAAACACGCGTACCGCCAGCGTATCCCAGCCAAACGGGCGCATCAGCAGGGTCGCAGGCATCTCTTTGAGTACATCGACGAACACCAGCAACGCAGCACTCAAGGCTCCCGGAACCAAAAGCGGTAGATACACGTTGAGAAACAACTTTGGTCCGCTGACCCCCAGACTGCGTGCGGCTTCAGGCAATGAGGGACGGATACGCGACAGGCTGTGCTCCAGCGGGCCGAAGGCGACCGCGATGAAACGTACAAGGTAAGCCAGCAGCAGCGCCGAAAGGCTGCCCAGCAACAACGGCTTGCCTGCACCGCCCAGCCAGCCGGAAAGCGGAACGACCAGCTCACGGTCCAGATAACTGAACGCCAGCATGATTGAAACGGCCAGTACCGAACCCGGCAGCGCGTAACCCAGGTTGGCGAGGCTGACGCCAGAGCGGATCGCAGGTGTGGGTGCCATGCGCCGCGCGAAGGCCAGAATCAGCGCCACGCTGACAGTGATCAACGCCGCCATACCGCCCAGATAGAGCGTGTGCAAAATCAGGCCGGTATAGCGCTCGTCGAGGTCGAATCGGCCGCGCTGCCAGACCCAGACGATCAATTGCAGCATCGGCACGACGAAGGCACAGAGAAAAACCAGCCCGCACCATAAACTGGCTCCCCAGGCCTTGATACCGCTAAGCGGATAAAGCGCAGCGCCACGCGGCCGTTCATTGGTCGGTCGGCTTGCACCGCGGGCACGACGTTCGCCATACAGCAGCACCAGGACTGCCAACAGCAGCAGGCTGGCCAGTTGCGCGGCGCTGGACAGGCTGAAGAAGCCGTACCAGGTCTTGTAGATTGCGGTGGTGAACGTGTCGAAATTGAACACCGATACCGCACCGAAATCGGCCAGGGTCTCCATCAGCGCCAAAGCTACGCCCGCACCGATGGCTGGACGCGCCATTGGCAGCGCCACACGCCAGAACGCCTGCAAGGGCGTGTTGCCCAACACTCGTGCAGCTTCCATCAGCCCCTTGCCCTGCGCCAGAAACGCCGTGCGCGCCAACAGGTAGACATAGGGATAGAAGACCAGCACCAGCACGATGATCACCCCACCGGTGGAGCGCACACGAGGCAGGCGCAGGCCGGAGCCGAACCATTCACGCATCAGGGTTTGCACCGGGCCGGAAAAATCCAGCAGCCCGACAAATACAAACGCCAGTACGTAGGCGGGGATAGCGAAAGGCAGCATCAGCGCCCAGTCCAGCCAGCGCCGACCAGGGAATTCACACAGGCTGGTCAGCCACGCCAGACTCACCCCCAGCAGCGTTACACCAAAACCGACACCCAGCACCAGAATCAACGTGTTACCCAGCAGACGGGACATCTGGGTTTCCAGCAGGTGTGACCATATCTGTTGGTCAATGGTCTCCCACGACAGCAGCAGCACGCTCAGCGGCAATAACACCAGCGCAGCGATGGCGAAGACCAGTGGGTACCAGCGGCGTTGGACAGGATGGGCCAAGGAGGTTCTCGAAATGAGGGGGTTCAAGAGGGTAAGCAGAGCGTGCGCACAGGTCTGCTTCTGATTCTGGCTGAAAGCCGTAGGAGCGGACTTGTCCGCGAAAAGGCCGGTACATTCTCAGAAAATGCACTATCTGAACTGACGGCTTCGCGGACAAGTCCGCTCCTACGCCCTGCGGGCAGAAGCCTGAAAGCCACGCTTTTCGGGCTATTCAAGATTTGTGTAATGAGCGCGAAGCGTATCAACGAGAGCCAGGCACTGGGTATTAAATCAATTCCAGCCCGCGCGATCCATCATGCGGATCGCTTCTGCCTGACGCTTGCCTGCCACTTCGACCGGAATGGTGTCGGCCTTGAACTGGCCCCAGCTCGCCACTTCTTCTGACGGCGCCACGTTCGGGTTGGCCGGGAACTCCTGATTGACGCTTGAGAAGATCTTCTGTGCATCGGGACCGGTCATCCACTCGACCAGCGCCTTGGCAGCCTCAGGGTGCGGTGCGTACTTGGTCAGGCCGATACCCGACAGGTTTACGTGTACACCCCGGTCCGCCTGATTCGGCCAGAACAGCTTCACCGCCAGGTCAGGTTTTTCCTTGTGCAGGCGACCGTAATAGTAGGAATTGACGATGCCCACATCGCACTGCCCGGCGTTGATCGCCTCAAGCACTGCGATGTCGTCGGAAAAAACATCGGTGGACAGGTTGTTCACCCAGCCCTTGAGGATTTTCTCGGACGCTTCGGCGCCATGGGTTTCGATCAATGTGGCGGTCAGCGACTGATTGTAGACCTTCTTCGCGGTGCGCAGGCACAGGCGCCCTTCCCAGTTCTTGTCGGCCAGCGCTTCATACGTGGTCAGCTCGACAGGTTTCACCCGGTCAGTGGAGTAGGCGATGGTTCGTGCGCGAAGGCTCAGGCCGGTCCAGCCGTGAGTGGATGAGCGGTATTGCGGCGGAATGTTGGCTTCTATCACCGGTGAGGTGAATGGCTGCAGAATGCCCATCTGTTCGGCTTGCCAGAGGTTACCGGCATCGACCGTCAGCAACAGGTCGGCAGTGGCATTCTCGCCCTCGGCCTTGATGCGCTGCATCAATGGCGCTTCCTTGTCGGTGATGAACTTTATCTTCACCCCGGTCTTGGCCGTATATGCATCGAACACCGGCTTGATCAACTCGTCGATCCGGGACGAATACACCACCACTTCATCGGCAGCCTGAGCGGTACTGCCCAGTAAAGTCAGTGTCAGAGCAGCCAGAAGACGCTTGCTTGCCTGCATCGGGGTATCTCGAGTTCGCAAATGAGGCGAAATGGTAGTGAATCCCATTTGCTATCTCAATCGAAGAGGCAGCGGAGCCGTTACCGGATGTTTCTGGCTGACAGCCTGATCAGCAAACGGTCCTGGCTTTGGAAAAGTTCGCAACCCTGCGCAGCTTGTCCACATCGAACACTTCCAGCTGCCCTTCTCCCAGGCGCACGATCTTGCGTTCATGCAGATCCTGAAGCACTTCCAGCAAGGCCGGCGGGGATAGCGCGAGGCACTCCACTGCCTGAATGTCCTCCAGCACAATCAGGCGGCGTGCATGGCTCAACGGGCCATAACCCTCACTGAGCATCAACAGACGCCATGCGACCCTCGCTCTGGGAGGCAGTCGGCGCATTTTCTCGGGGTTCTGCAGCGGCAAACCGATTTTCTGGCTGAGTAACGCGGCAAACCAGCGCCAATATTCCGGGTGCCTGTCGAGCAACTCGAGCAGAAATTGCTGAGGGACATGCAGAAAGATACTTTGCTCCAGTGAGCAGACCTCGAAACGGCGCGGCAACCCGTCGAACAGCGAGACTTCGCCAAACCACATAGGCGCACGCATCGGCTCCACACCCGAAAGTCGCTGCTCATGGGCAGCGCCGATACGCACACAGCCCTCCAGCAACACATAAAGACCGCAAGGCAGATCGCCTTTCTCGAACAGCGTCCTGCCAGGCGTCCTGCGCTGCTGGCGAGCAGCGTCCAGCAGGCTATCCTGCAAACCGGCAGGTAAATGAGAAAACCAGTAATCGGATAGCAGTCGTGACCGCCACGACACTCCATTTGTCATTTTTGCTCCCTTTTATTTCAGGCATGCGTGTTGTACAACAATCCTGGCTCAAGCCGATCATCGTCTCAGGCAGGAATAATAATGAAAACCCTTGTCGATCATCTCAGCCAATACGCTGCGTATCACCGTGATTCACGCAATATCGTGACGCACTTCGTGGGCATTCCATTGATTGTACTGGCCGTGGCGGTACTTCTGTCGCGTCCCGGCTGGACTGTAAGCGGCGTGTGGGTTTCGCCTGCGGCCCTGCTAGCCCTGGGTTCGACGATTTTCTATCTGCGCCTGGACCGTCCGCTGGGCGTGGTCATGACAGTGCTGCTGGCACTGTGCATCTGGGCCGGGGCCAACTTGGCGCAACAGGCGACCATGGTCTGGCTGAGCGCGGGCGTCGGGCTCTTTGTGATCGGCTGGATCATCCAGTTCATCGGCCATTACTACGAAGGGCGCAAACCGGCGTTTATCGATGACGTGACCGGCCTGATCATCGGCCCGCTGTTCGTGATCGCGGAGCTGGCGTTCCTGATGGGCTTGCGCAAACCGCTGCAACACGCCATCGAAGAACGCTCCGGCCCAGTGGGGCGCAATACCCGTAAGGCTGCGATGTAGCGACCGTTAACGATCAGTCTCCGTGCTCTGGCCCGTCAGTCCGCTGGTCCCGCTGGTGTGGTGCAGCCCGGCCAGCAGCAGTCGCTGATACAACTCTTCGCGCAAGCCCTGAGGCTGGTCGAGTTGCATTCGTTGCAAGTGCTCCGGGAAGGCTTCGGGGGCCGGGGCGTCGAGAGTGGCCTTGCCCAATTCCAGAATTTCGGTAAGTTTGAGCTTGCTCTTCAGCCAGTTCAACGCACGCATCAGGTCGCGCTCTTCACCTGTAAAATCGCATCCCAGCGGGTATTCAGTAAACAGCGACGGATAGCGCGATGCCGTCTCCTTGAGGCGTTCCGGGGTGTTTTCTATGAAGCGTGGATCAAGGCGGAATTCCCTGGGCAGCTTTCCGGCCTTTTGCGCCTGCTCGATCAAGCCGGGCTGAAAGCGCGAGTCAGTGATGTTGAGGATGCGCTCGATCACCGTGGCGTCGGTCTGACCGCGCAGATCGGCAATGCCGTATTCGGTCACGACAATATCGCGCAGGTGCCGGGGGATCGTGGTGTGGCCGTACTGCCAGACGATATTGGAGCTGACCTCGCCACCTGACTCACGCCAGCTGCGCAGCATCAGGATCGAACGAGCGCCCTCCAGGGCGTGAGCCTGCGCCACAAAGTTGTATTGGCCACCCACACCGCTGAGCACTCGGCCATCTTCCAATTGATCGGCCACGGCTGCGCCCATCAGGGTGACGGTGAACGCACTGTTGATGAAGCGCGCATCGCGGCGTTGCAGGCGTTTGAGTTCTTCCTGACCGTAAAGCTCGTTGATATAGCTGATGGCAGTCATGTTGAACTGCGCCAGTCGCTCGGCGGGCAGCTCGCGCAAGCGCTCGTAGAAACTACTCGGGCCAAGGAAAAAGCCGCCGTGCACCACCACGCCTTCGGGATGGGCGTCTTCATCCAGCGTGCCCAGGTTGGCCAGCCGTTGCAGCTCTGCGTCGGCATACACCTTGCGTCGCACGATCCCGGCATCGGCCAGTACCAAAAGACCGTTGACGAACATTTCGCTGCAACCGTAAAGGCCGCTGGCGAACGGCTGAACGCCGCCTTCGCGGTCGATCAGGGTCTGCCAGTTACTCATGTTCAACTCAGCCAGAAGACTGCGCCAGGTTTCATTGTCGGCTTGCCTGGCCAGCAGTGCGCCGGTCAGTGCATCGCCCATCGAGCCGATGCCGATCTGTAGCGTGCCGCCGTCGCGCACCAGTGTACTGGCATGCAGACCAATCAAATGGTCTTGATAACCCACCGGCATGTTCGGGGTGGAAAACAGCGTGCTGCGCTCATCTTCGTTGATCAGCAGGTCAAACGCATCGACATCCAGCTCCGAGTCGCCCGGCATGTAAGGCAGGTCGGCGTGGACCTGACCCAGCATGAGGATCGTTTCTCCGGCGGCGCGGCGTTTGGCGATCATGGGCAGCAGGTCGAGGGTCACATCAGGGTTGCAACTCAGGCTCAGCTTGCCCGGGTGCTGATCGTCACGGGCCACCAGTTGCGCGACCAGATTCAGGCCGTTGGCATTGATATCGCGGGCGGCATGACTGTAATTGCTGCTGACGTAGTCTTGCTGGGCTGACTCGCTATTCAGCAGGCTGCCCGGCTGCATGAAGAATTGCTGCACGCGAATGTTGTGTGGAAGTTTGTCGCGACGCAGCGCGGCTAGAAACTCCAGCTCCGGATAGTCACCGAAGACCCGCTCCAGAAACGGCTCCAGAAACCGCGCCTGCAAACCCTCTCCCGGCGTTGGCCGCCCGAGTGTCAGCGCGGTGTAGATCGTCAGCCGTCGCTCGGGCAACTGGCTGATGCGCTGGTACAGCGCATTGACGAACCGATTGGGCTTACCCAGCCCGAGCGGCATGCCGAGGTGAATATGCTCGGGCAACTGCGCCAGAACGTGATCGACAGCGTGCTCGATGGAACAGGAATACGGCATCCCAGCTCTCCTGAATTGTTATTGGTGCAGCTTGGACCGGTGGCAATCTGAAATTGCTGCATGCTCGCTGCGCAACTATCGTTCCCACGCTCCAGCGTGAGAACGGAGTGCACCTCACTTCAACCCGGACATGCTCTGAATGGCGCTCTTCAGTTCGTCGTTAGTGCAATCGCCGCAGGTGCCTTTCGGCGGCATGATGCCAATGCCTTTGATGGTGCTGGCCAGCAGGCCGTCAAGGCCGCCTTTTTGTCTGGCCCGCTCTTCCCAGGCGGCCGTGTCACCGGTTTTCGGCGCGTTGAGCAGGCCGACGCTGTGACACGCGACGCAATGGGCGGCGATGATGTCGTCAGGGGCTCGGGCGGTATCGGCGGCTTGCACATTGAACACCCACAACGTCAGAACGCCAGCGTTGCTCAGAATCTTCCGGGTCAGCTTCACGCGTCACTCACTGCAAGGGGCGGGTCAGAAATTGGCTGGCGTTGCCGCACTGATCAATCGTGCCGGGACGTCGAACGGGTTGCGGAAGCGGTGCGGCCGGGTGCTTTCAAAATAATAGCTGTCCCCGGCTTCCAGTACGTAGGTGTCGAGACCCACCACCAGCTCCAGTCGCCCCTCGACGAGGATTCCGGTTTCTTCACCGTCGTGGACGAGCATTTCTTCGCCGGTATCGGCACCCGGCGGGTAGGTTTCGGTAAGAAAGGCGATGGCACGGCCCTGGTGCGACTTGCCGACCAGCTTCATGGTCACGGCACCGTCCGAGATATCAATCAACTCGCTGGCCTTGTACACCACCTGCGCTGCGTTTTCCGGAACGGTTTCTTCCGAGAAAAACTCGACCATGGACATGGGAATGCCGCCGAGCACTTTGCGCAGCGAGCTGATCGAAGGGCTTACGCTGTTTTTTTCGATCATGGAGATGGTGCTGTTGGTCACGCCTGCGCGCTTGGCGAGTTCACGCTGGGACAGGCCCTTGAGCTTGCGGATCGATTGCAGTCGTTCACCCACGTCCAATGCGATATTCCCCCAGGTTTTGTCAGGTCTAGTCGAGATGAACGCCATCATGGCAACAGCGTTCAATATTTACAACACTTCGACAGACACCAGACATACAGCGGCCTGACGGACAGGGGCTCGATCAGTCTTGGGAATAGATACGCGGAACGCGACGCAGATTGCAGAAGATTTCGTAGGGAATCGTTTCTGCCAGTGTGGCCACTTCACTGGCGAGCACGTGCTTGCCCCATAACTCGACCCGGCTGCCAAGCCCGGCCTGCGGTACGCCGGTCAAGTCTACGCAAAGCATGTCCATGGACACTCGCCCGAGCAGCCGGGAGGCCTGACCGTCGATCTGCACAGGCGTGCCGGTTGGCGCATGACGCGGATAGCCGTCGGCGTACCCCATCGCCACCACGCCAATACGCAATGGCCGATCACAGACAAACGTCGCGCCATAGCCCACGGCTTCACCGGCAGGCAGTTCACGCACGCTGATGATCTTCGATTCCAGGGTCATGACCGGTTGCAGGCGGTCAGCCAGCGGGTGCGCCTGACCAAACGGCGTAGCGCCGTAGAGCATGATGCCGGGGCGCGACCAGTCGCTTGGAATATGCGGCCAGCCCAGAACGGCCGGGGAGTTTTTCAGGCTGGTTTCTGCAACCAGGCCTTTGCGAAAGCTCTCGAATACAGCGAACTGTTCATCACTGCATCCACTGTTCAGTTCATCGGCGCGGGCGAAGTGGCTCATCAGGACGATTCTGGCCACTTTGCCGGTTACCAGCAGGCGTTGATAGGCGGACTGATATTCATGCGGGTACAGGCCGACGCGGTGCATGCCCGTGTCAATCTTGAGCCAGACCGTTAAAGGTTTGGCGAGCTGCGCCTGCTCGATGGCCTCCAGCTGCCAGGTCGAATGCACGACCGTCCAGAAGTTGTGCTCGACAATCAGCGCCAGTTCATCGGCTTCGAAAAAACCTTCAAGCAGCAGAACAGGTGCGTGGATGCCTGCCGCGCGCAGCTCAAGCGCTTCTTCGATGCAGGCCACTGCGAAACCGTCGGCCTGGGCTTCCAGTGCCTGGGCGACGCGTACCGCGCCGTGACCATAGGCATCGGCCTTGATCACCGCGAGCGCTTTGCCGCCGCTGTGTTCACGAGCCAGTTGGTAGTTGTGACGCAGTGCCTGAAGATCAATTAAGGCGCGGGCTGGACGCATGATGACGTTTCTTGCCTGAAGGGTGAAAAGGGTCAGAAAAACCCCGACGCAGAGATGCGTCGGGCACAACAGTATGAAGACAGCAGACTCAAGGCAGCGCGGCGACAACCGACAGTTCGACGAGGATTTCCGGCTCGCACAGCTTGGCCTCGACGGTTGCACGCGCAGGCGCGACACCCTTGGGCAGCCATTTGTCCCAGACGCTGTTCATGCCGGCAAAATGAGCATCGATGTCTTTCAGATAGATCGTGACCGACAGAATGCGAGTCTTGTCAGTGCCGGCCAGGTCGAGCAGGCGCTCGATACTGTTCAGAACCTCGCGAGTCTGTTGCTCGACACCTGCAGTCATGTCATCGCCGACCTGGCCCGACAGATAGACGGTGCCGTTGTGGACAACGACCTGACTCATGCGCTCATTGGTGAGCTGGCGCTGGATTGACATGCTGTGCATTCTCCTGAGTGTTGCCGTAACGAGAGATATCGAGGCCTTCGGCACTGATACGGGGTGTCTTGCGGGCAATGAGGTCTGCCAGCAAGCGACCGGAACCACACGCCATCGTCCAGCCCAATGTGCCATGGCCGGTATTGAGGAACAGGTTGCGGAACGGTGTTGCACCCACAATCGGTGTGCCATCGGGAGTGGTCGGACGCAACCCGGTCCAGAAACTGGCCTGGGTCAGGTCGCCACCCTGAGGATAGAGGTCACCGACGATCATCTCCAGTGTTTCGCGTCGACGCGGATTGAGCGACAGGTCGAAACCGGCGATTTCCGCCATGCCGCCGACCCGGATGCGGTTGTCGAAGCGGGTGATGGCGACCTTGTAGGTTTCATCGAGAATGGTCGAGGTCGGAGCCATGGCCGGGTTAGTGATCGGCACCGTCAGCGAATAGCCCTTCAGCGGGTAAACCGGAGCCTTGATACCCAGCGGTTTGAGCAGTTGCGGAGAATAGCTGCCCAGCGCCAGCACGTAGCGGTCGGCTGTTTCCAGATTGCCGTCGATCCACACACCATTGATGCGGTCGCCAGCGTGGTCGAGGCGCTCGATGTTCTGTCCGTAGCGGAACTCGACACCCAGCTCTACGGCCATTTCTGCAAGGCGCGTGGTGAACAACTGGCAATCGCCGGTCTGGTCATTAGGCAAGCGCAGTGCACCGCTGAGAATACCGGTCACACCGGCCAGTGCGGGCTCGACACGGGCGATGCCTTCGCGATCCAGCAGTTCGTAAGGAACACCGGACTGCTCGAGCACGGCAATATCCTTGGCAGCGTTGTCCAGCTGGGCCTGAGTGCGGAACAGCTGAGTAGTACCCAGGCTGCGCCCTTCGTAGGCAATACCTGTTTCCAGGCGCAGTTCATCCAGGCAATCACGGCTGTATTCGGACAGGCGCACCATGCGCTCTTTATTCACGGCATAGCGGCTGGCGGTGCAGTTGCGCAGCATTTGCGCCATCCACAGGTATTGATCGATATCTGCCGTGGCCTTGATCGCCAATGGCGCGTGGCGCTGCAGCAACCACTTGATCGCCTTCAGCGGAACACCCGGCGCTGCCCATGGCGAGGCATAGCCTGGCGAGACCTGGCCGGCATTGGCAAAGCTGGTCTCCATGGCGGCAGCTGGCTGGCGGTCTACCACGGTCACTTGAAAACCGGCACGCGCCAGATAATAAGCACTGGTTGTACCGATTACACCACTTCCAAGGACCAGAACGCGCATGTAGATGACCTCATCGCGGATATCCGCTGACGTTTTGAAGTTTTAAGCAAGAATGTGCGCAGTATATTGAGCAATGGGCAGTGCTTCTCACTGTATAAACATCTATATTTGGCGTTTATTCCCGGCGATAAACGCTTTGGTAGAGGGGAAATAACCCATGCGCACTCAACACCAGTCAAATCGTGAACTGGACAAGATCGACCGCAATATCCTGCGCATCCTCCAGGCAGATGGGCGTATCTCGTTTACCGAACTGGGCGAGCGCGTCGGCCTCTCGACCACTCCGTGTACCGAGCGGGTTCGCAGGCTGGAACGCGAGGGCATCATCATGGGCTACAACGCCCGCCTGAACCCGCAAAGCCTGAAGGCCAGCCTGCTGGTATTTGTGGAAATCAGTCTGGACTACAAGTCTGGCGACACCTTCGAGGAGTTCCGCCGTGCCGTGTTGAAGCTTCCGCATGTGCTGGAGTGCCACTTGGTATCAGGCGACTTTGACTATCTGGTCAAGGCGCGCATTTCCGAGATGGCGTCCTACCGCAAACTGCTGGGCGATATCCTGCTCAAGCTGCCGCACGTGCGTGAGTCCAAGAGCTATATCGTGATGGAAGAAGTGAAAGAGAGCCTGAACCTGCCGATTGCCGACTGATTGCGCTAGGTTCTGTACGAAAAGTCGGCGAGCGAAGGTCAGGCAAGGCAAAAACAGGCGAGGAAGCGGAGTCTACGTGTTGTAAATGAGCATTCCGAGCCTGTTTTTAACGCAGCATCACCGAGCGCAGCCACTTTACGTACAGAGCCTAGACCAGCACTTGTCGGGTGGAAGCCATATATTCGTGTATCTGCTTCTCTACCCGCGGGTGAATCAGTTCGACCGGGCGACGGCCATTCGGGCATGGCAGGCTGTCGGTGGTGCCGAACAGACGGCAGATCAACGGGCGTTCGTCATACACGGTGCAGCCCTGTGGGCCAAGGTGCACGCAATTGAGCTCATCGAGCGCGGCGTCCTGTTCGGCGGCAGTCTTGCGCGGCAAGCGCGACATTTCTTCGGGCGACGTGGTAACCGGGCCGCAGCAGTCGTGGCAGCCAGGCACACACTCGAACGAGGGAATCTGGCGGCGCAGATCACTTATTTTCTGACGGTTGCAGCTCATTGAATCAACCATTCCTACACAATGCGCTGAGTTTGCCCCAGTTGGCAGGCTCATGACAGCGGCTTATCCTCCCCACACGCAAACCGCCACCGACAGGACCCGCTCATGAACGCCCGCGTTCAGCACCCGACTCTTCACGACGACCAGCATGTTGCCTCCTACTACGCCGCCAGCAGCCATCCGCAACCGGATCACCCTGCGCTGCAAGGCGAGGTGAAGGTTGATGTGTGCGTGGTGGGCGGCGGATTTTCCGGCCTCAACACTGCCATCGAGCTGGCCGAGCGCGGGCTGAGTGTCGCGTTGCTTGAGGCACGCAGGATTGGCTGGGGTGCCAGCGGACGCAATGGCGGCCAGCTGATTCGCGGGGTCGGCCACGGCGTCGAGCAGTTCGCCAATGTCATCGGCAGCGAAGGTGTGCGGCAGCTGAAGCTGCTGGGCATCGAGGCGGTCGATATCGTGCGTCAGCGCATCGAGCGGCACGCTATCGATTGCGACCTGAAATGGGGTTATTGCGACCTGGCCAACAAGCCGCGCGACCTGCACAGCCTTGCCGAAGATGCCGATGAACTGCGCAGCCTGGGTTACCGTCATGAGCTTAAGTTGCTGCAAGCCGATCAGATGCGCAGTGTCGTAGGCTCCGACCGTTACGTCGGCGGTTTGATCGACATGGGTTCCGGACATCTGCACCCGTTGAATCTGGCTTTGGGAGAAGCGGCCGTAGCGCAGTCATTGGGCGTTCGGTTGTTCGAACATTCTGCAGTGACGAGAATCGACTACGGCCCGCAGGTCAAAGTGCATACGGCTCAGGGGGCGGTGCTGGCGAAAACTCTGGTGCTGGGCTGCAATGCCTACCTCAACGATCTGAATCCGGAAATAAGCGGCAAGGTATTGCCCGCGGGCAGTTACATCATCGCGACCGAACCCTTGAGCGAGGCTCAGGCCCGGGAAGTGTTGCCGCAGGACATGGCGGTCTGTGATCAGCGCGTGACTGTAGATTACTACCGGCTGTCAGCGGATCGGCGTTTGCTGTTCGGGGGCGCCTGTCACTATTCGGGCCGCGACCCACGGGACATCGCCGCTTACATGCGGCCGAAGATGCTCGATGTGTTTGCGCAACTGGCTTCAGTGAAGATCGATTACCAGTGGGGTGGGATGATCGGCATCGGTGCCAATCGCCTGCCGCAAATTGGCCAGCTCAAGCAGCACCCCAACGTTTTTTATGCGCAGGCTTATTCGGGGCATGGTCTGAACGCGACACACCTTGCAGGTCGCTTGCTGGCCGAAGCCATCGCCGGGCAACACAGCGATGGCTTCGAGTTATTCGCCAAAGTGCCACACATGACCTTTCCGGGCGGTAAACACTTGCGCTCGCCGTTACTGGCATTGGGCATGCTCTGGCACCGGCTCAAAGAGCTGCGCTGAACGGCTCAGGGCCTCCAGAACGGTTTCATCGCTTCGACCCGCGCCTGCTGGAAATCCAGCCCGATGTCGCGCAACTGATCGTCCGTCAGCTCCAGCAAGGTGCGGCGAGAGGCCCAGCGGTGACGATACAGCGCCCAGCGACCCATGCCCGCCAACAGATCGGCCTTGTTTGAGCGGACCGTTCTGACCGCAGTTGGCCGATAGTCATTCAATTCCTGGCTGTGAAGCGCAAGGCGTACATCGCTGAACCCGTTCATTTCCGATTCCCTCATCCTGGGTGGGTGTGGGTCTATGATGAAACGAACGGCCAAACCATTACAGATTCAAAAACAGGTTATATTTTCCATACAGATGAGGCAAAAACAGCACTGAATGCTATATTTTTGCCCAATCTGTATTGCTATACCACGCTCACCAGCCTGAGAGTACGTCATGACGCTTTACGTCAACCTCGCCGAACTGCTCGGCTCGCGGATCGAAAACGGCTTCTACCGCCCCGGCGACCGCCTGCCATCGGTGCGTGCGTTAAGTGTCGAACATGGCGTCAGCCTGAGCACCGTGCAGCAAGCGTATCGGGTGCTGGAGGACAACGGCCTGGCAGCGCCGAAACCCAAATCCGGCTATTTCGTATCGGTCAGTCGAGCGGCACCTGCGTTGCCTGCTGTCGGGCGACCCGTCCAGCGGCCTGTGGATATCTCTCAATGGGATCAGGTACTGGACCTGATTCGGGTGGCACCTCTCGAAGCGGTCACGCAACTGGGGCGCGGCATGCCCGATGTCACCAGCCCTACCCTGAAACCGTTGATGCGCGCGCTGAGTCAGCTGAGTCGCCACCAAGACATGCCGGGACTGTATTACGACAACATCTACGGCGTGCGCAGGCTGCGTGAGCAAATCGCCCGACTGATGCTCGACTCGGGCTGCAACCTGACCGCCAATGACCTGATCGTCACCAATGGCTGCCATGAAGCGCTGTCAGCGAGTGTCCGGGCCATCTGCTCGCCGGGTGATATAGTTGCGGTGGACTCGCCCAGCTTCTTCGGCGCCATGCAGACGCTCAAGGGTGTGGGCATGAAGGCCCTCGAAATCCCCACCGACCCATTGACCGGCATTAGCCTCGAGGCGCTGGAACTGGCCCTTGAGCAATGGCCGATCAAGGTCATTCAGCTGACGCCCAATTGCAACAACCCGCTGGGTTACGTCATGCCCGAAGCCCGCAAACGTGCGTTGCTGACGCTGGCGCAACGTTTCGATGTGGCGATCATCGAGGACGATGTGTATGGCGATCTTGCTTACAACTACCCTCGCCCGCGCACCATCAAATCCTTCGATGAAGACGGTCGTGTCCTGCTGTGCAGCTCGTTTTCCAAGACCCTGGCACCCGGCCTGCGGATTGGCTGGGTAGCGCCGGGGCGGTATCTGGAGCAGGTGCTGCACATGAAATACATCGGCACCGGCTCGACTGCACCGCAGCCACAGTTGGCCATCGCCGACTTCATCGAAGGCGGCCATTACGAGCCGCATGTAAGGCGCATGAGAACCCAATACCAGCGCAGTCGCGACCAGACGATCGACTGGGTGATGCGCTACTTTCCCGAAGGCACCCGCGCCAGCCGCCCGCAAGGCGGTTTCATGCTGTGGGTGGAACTGGCCGAAGGCTTCGACACGCTGCGCCTGAACCGCGCGCTGCTGGGCAAGGGTGTACAGATCGCGGTGGGCAGTATTTTTTCCGCCTCGGGCAAGTACCGTAACTGCATGCGCATGAACTTCGCGGCCAAACCGAGCCGCGAAATCGAGAACGCTGTGCGTATCGTGGGCGAGACAATTGCACTACTAAATGCGCAAACTGACTGACGTTGGCAAATCTTTCCCGGTTTTTCGGGTCATAACGCCAAGTCGAGCCATGTACAGACGCGGAAGATCAATTTGAATAACTCATGGGCCTTGCCCTTTTGCCTGCTGGTTGCACTGTGCGTCAGCGGTTGCGCACATCAGCAACTTGCCAGCGAGCCAAGCCAGGCCATGCCGCCCTCGAGTTCTGCTTTCGGCCGCTCTATTCAAGCCATGGCGATGCCCCACGACGGGCGTTCCGGCTTTCGCCTGCTGCCCGACAGCAGCGATGCATTCAAGGCGCGCGCCGAGCTGATCCGTAACGCCAAAAGCAGCCTCGACCTGCAGTATTACATCGTCCACGACGGCCTGAGCACGCGCGCTCTGATCGACGAACTGCTCAAAGCGGCAGACCGTGGCGTGCGGGTGCGCATCCTGCTGGACGACACCACCAGCGACGGGCTGGATCAGGCCATCGCCACCCTCGCCGCGCACCCGAACATTCAGATTCGCCTATTCAACCCGCAAAATCTGGGGCGCGAGACCGGCATCACGCGCAGCCTGGGGCGTTTGATGAACCTGTCGCGTCAGCACCGGCGCATGCACAACAAACTGTGGCTGGCCGACAGCAGTGTGGCCATCGTTGGCGGGCGCAATCTGGGCGATGAATACTTCGACGCCGAGCCGAACCTGAACTTCACCGATATCGACATGCTAAGCGTGGGACCGGTCGCCGAACAGCTCGGCCACAGCTTCGATCAATACTGGAACAGCACGCTCAGCAAGCCCATTGATGCGTTCATGTACTTCCTGCCCGACGGTGAGGATCTGGCCCAGGCGCGGCAGCGACTGGACGATTCACTGGAGCAGGCGCATCAGCAACACAAGGCTCTGTATGAGCGATTGATGGCCTACAAGACTCAGCCACGCATGAAGACCTGGCTCAACGAGCTGGTCTGGGCGCACAACCAGGCATTGTGGGACGCGCCGACCAAGGTACTGGCGCAGGGAGACCCGGATCCGCACCTGCTACTGACCACGCAACTGGCCCCCGAGCTGCTGAACACTCGCAAGGAACTGATGCTGATTTCGGCGTACTTTGTACCGGGTCAGGAAGGTTTGCTGTACCTGACCGGCCGTGCCGATGCCGGCGTCAACGTCAGCCTGCTGACCAATTCACTGGAAGCCACCGACGTTCCTGCCGTGCATGGCGGCTACGCGCCTTACCGCAAGGCGCTGCTGGAGCATGGCGTGAAGCTGTTCGAACTGCGCCGCCAGCCTGGCGATACCGAAACCATGCGCGGCAGCGGTCCGCACTTGTTCAAGAAAAGCAGCTCGTTGGCCAGTTCGGAATCAAGCCTGCACAGCAAGGCGATGATCTTCGATCGGCAGAAAGTCTTTGTCGGCTCATTCAATTTCGACCCGCGTTCTGTGCTGTGGAACACCGAAGTCGGCGTGCTGGTCGACAGTCCGCAACTGGCCGAAGAGCTGCGCGAACTGACGCTTCAGGGTATGGCTCCCTCGCTCACTTACCAGGCGAAGCTGGAGGATGGCAAAGTGGTGTGGGTGACCGAAGACAATGGCCAGATCCACACGCTGCATACCGAACCCGGTGATTGGTGGCGGCGTTTCAACGCGTGGATGAGCCGTGCCATCGGCCTGGAAAGAATGCTTTAGGCGGGCGCAGCCTGGGCAACCCCGAACGCTCCACGTCGCCTGATCAGAATCAGCAAGCCAAAGGCACCTGCCGCCATCAGCAACGGCAAGGCCTCACCGCTGACCCACTGACTGCCCGCGCCCGCTATCAGGGGCCCGATCAGACAACCGATGCCCCACAGTTGAGCGACATGCGCATTGGCGCGGACCAGTGAATCATCTCGGTAACGCTCGCCGATCAGGATCAGCGACAGGGTAAACAGCCCGCCAGCACTGGCGCCGAACACTGTCCAGAGCGGCCAGATCAGAATGGTATCGATCAGTAACGGCACCAGCAGACTGGACGCCAGCAACAAAACGGCGCATCCGGTAAACATTGCGCGGCGCGAAACGCGATCAGCGAGCATGCCGATCGGCAGCTGCAGTAACGCGTCACCTATCACCACCACACTGACCATGATCAGGGCGATTTCCGGGGTGAACCCGTGGCGTATGCAGTAGAGCGGCAGTAGCGTGAGGATCAAGGCTTCGAATGCAGCGAATAGCGCCACTGCCCAGGCGATAGCGGGCATGCCGCGACAGAAGCCCGCCAGATCAGTGAAGGTCACGTTGCAGGATTCAGTCGATGGCGCACCCGTGCGACCCAGCAGCAGGAACGGGGAGCCGACCAGTAGCAGCACGCCAATCCAGAAGCCGTAGTCGGCCTGAGTGCCGATAACGCCCAGTAACAGCGGGCCAGCCAGTTGGCTCAAGGCGTAAGTGCTGCCATACAGCGCTACCAGCCGTCCGCGCAGACGCTCGATCACCAGCTGGTTGATCCAGCTTTCACCCAGCACGAAGACGATGGTCAGAATCACCCCGAGCGCCAGGCGCAAGACCAGCCAGACTCCGTAATACGGCAGCAGCGCCAGTGCGCCGACCGAAACGGCGCCGCCCCACAGGCACAGGCGCATCAGGTTAGCGGTACCGAAGCGCGCGGCGAGACGACTGGCCAGCGCCGCCCCCACCAGCACACCCATCGCAGGCATCGCCGCCATGATGCCAATGGCAAACGAGCCGTAGCCCCAGCCTGCCAGACGCAATGAAACCAGCGGCATGCTGACGCCCATTGCCAGCCCGACGCCCAACACGGACGCCAGCACGGCAAAATAAGTACCCCAACGCATTATCAAGCTCCTGCTGCCCTAACGGCGCAATCAAGACCGGACGCAGAGCGTCCAGAACGGCATGCGACGCGGAGCGTCGCACGATAGTTGAGGTTATCGCTCCTCACGCTCCAGCGTGGGAATGCCGTGCGTGACGCTCCGCGTCACAAATCTGCGCCACGCCGCAGACGCAAGCCAGGACGCGGAGCGTCGCACGATAGTTAAGGTTATCGTTCCTCACGCTCCAGCGTAGGAATGCCTTGCGTGACGCTCCGCGTCACAAATCTGCGCCACGCCGCTAACGCAAGCCAGGACGCGGCGCGTCGCACGATAGTTAAGGTTATCGTTCCTCACGCTCCAGCGTGGGAATGCCGTGCGTGACGCTCCGCGTCAAAAATCTGCGCCGCGCCGCAGACGCAAGACCGGACGCGGAGCGTCCAGAACGGCGTACCGACGCTGGAGCGTCGGCACGATAGGTATCACGCTCCTGACTTACAGCTTGATCCAGGTGGATTTCAGCTCGGTGTATTTGTCGAAGGCGTGCAGTGATTTGTCACGACCGTTGCCTGATTGCTTGAAGCCACCGAACGGGGCAGTCATATCGCCGCCGTCGTACTGATTGACCCATACGCTGCCCGCGCGCAGTGCCTTGGCGGTCAGGTGTGCTCTGGAGATATTGGCGGTCCACACGGCAGCAGCCAGGCCATAAGGCGTGTCGTTGGCTATCTGTATCGCTTCTTCGTCGCTGTCGAACGTCAGCACTGAAAGTACCGGGCCGAAGATCTCCTCTTGGGCGATCTTCATGGCATTGTTCACGCCGTCGAAAATGGTCGGTTCGACGTACGTGCCGCCGGTCTCCTGCAGAACGCGCTTGCCGCCCGCAACCAGTCTGGCACCCCCGGCGTGGCCGGCTTCGATGTAAGACAGCACTGTGTTCATCTGCTGGGTGTCGACCAGCGCGCCCACATTGGTCGCAGGGTCCAGCGGATTGCCGGGCTTCCAGGTGGCCAATGCCTCAAGCACCATAGGCAGGAAACGTTCCTTGATAGAGCGCTCGACCAGCAGCCGAGAACCGGCAGTGCAGACTTCGCCCTGATTGAAGGCAATTGCGCTGGCGGCTGCTTCGGCGGCGGCCTGCAAATCCGGCGCGTCGGCAAAGACGATATTCGGGCTTTTGCCACCGGCTTCCAGCCAGACGCGTTTCATGTTCGACTCGCCTGCGTAAATCATCAGTTGTTTGGCGATTTTGCTCGAACCGGTAAACACCACGGTATCCACGTCCATATGCAGCGCCAGCGCCTTGCCGACGGTATGACCGTAACCCGGCAATACGTTGAGCACGCCCGCAGGAATGCCTGCCTCGATGGCCAACTGCGCAATACGAATGGCGGTCAGCGGAGACTTCTCCGACGGCTTCAGGATCACGGAATTGCCGGTGGACAGTGCAGGACCAAGCTTCCAGCAAGCCATCATCAACGGGAAGTTCCACGGCACGATGGCGGCGACGACGCCGACCGGCTCTCGGGTAACCAGGCCCAATTGGTCATGAGGCGTTGCGGCGACCTCGTCATACAGCTTGTCGATGGCTTCGCCGCTCCAGCTCAGGGCTCTGGCAGCACCGGGGATGTCGACACCGAACGAGTCGCCAATCGGTTTGCCCATGTCCAGAGTCTCAAGCAGGGCCAGCTCTTCGGCATTTTGCTTGAGCAGCCCGGCGAAACGGATCATGGTTTCCTTGCGTTTGGCCGGAGCCAGTCGCGACCAGGCACCCGAGTTGAAGGCGCTGCGCGCACTGTCGACAGCGCGTTGCGCGTCAGCGGTGTCGCAACTGGCGACCTTGGCAAGCATCCGGCCATCGACCGGGCTGATGCAATCAAACGTCTCGCCGGAGGAGGCTGCGGTGTATTCACCTTGAATGAAGGCACGGCCTTCGATCTTCAAATGCTGGGCGCGTTGCTCCCAGTCGGCACGAGTCAGGGTGGTCATTTGCATGTCCTCCTCTTGTTGAATGTGGGTGTGTCATGGTTGATTAAAGACACAATCTGAAATTTTTCAGGAAGACCGTTACCCTAAACCAGCGGCCCGACAAAACCAATATATTTGACATAAATAGCCGCCAAGGCGCTTTTTTGTTGATTTTATTAAACAGCTCCGCGCGTGCGAGGCACTAACGCACAGCACGCACGTCAAACCCTCAACGCATTCAGGACAAGGGGCCCATCATGAGCATCGAAAGCATCGTCGACTTCAGTGAAGCGAGCACCGCCGCCGAGCACTATCGCCCTGCACCGGAAAAGGTCTTTAAGGGCGATCCGGCACAAACCCTCTACAACCACTACAACAGCCCCTGCGGACAGATGAGCGCGGGGGTCTGGAATGGCGAGCCCGGGCAGTGGCGGGTGAGTTACTCGGAGCATGAGTATTGCGAGATTGTGCAGGGTGTTTCAGTCCTGCGCGACGAGCAGGGCAACGCGAAAACCCTGCGCGCAGGCGACCGTTTCGTGATTCCGGCCGGCTTCAAGGGCACCTGGGAGGTGCTGGAAACATGCCGCAAGATTTATGTGGTGTTTGAAGCCGCTGCGGATAAATAAGTACTGCCCTTGCAGCTATGCCAGGAGCGCAGACACAAAAAAACCCGCCGAGGCGGGTTTTTTTGTAGCCGACAGAATCAATTACTTGATTTTGCCTTCTTTGTAGATCACGTGCTTGCGTACAACCGGATCGAATTTTTTGATTTCGATTTTATCCGGGGTAGTACGTTTGTTCTTGTCGGTGGTGTAGAAATGGCCTGTACCAGCGCTCGACACCAAACGGATCAATTCACGCATGATTCTCTCCCTTAAATTTTGCCGTCGCGACGCAGTTCAGCGAGCACAACTTCAATGCCACGCTTGTCGATGATACGCATGCCTTTAGCAGATACGCGCAGACGAACAAAACGCTTCTCGCCTTCAACCCAGAAGCGGTGATGCTGCAGGTTTGGCAGGAAACGACGACGGGTTTTGTTGTTTGCGTGGGAAATGTTATTCCCAGTCACCGGACCCTTACCGGTAACTTGACATACTCTCGACATGCCTCAGCCCTCTAAAACCACATGCCCAACCCGGCATGGGTTGGCCGCTTAATCTCTCAGTCATTTGGCGCCAGGCGCCGCGTTTCTTTAAGGGTCTTACCGGCTACACCTACAGTGAAGGAACCGGGCCCCTAGAAAAGAGCGCTGCTTTATACCAGAAACCCTTGGACGCAACAACAGGCAAAGCACTTTGACCCGAATGAATCCGCTCTGCGCGGCGGTATGCTCAAGCAATGCGGGGGCACAGGCAAATCGACCGCTCGTCGCACCGTGACGATTGTTCTACGCCAGTAGATGGTCTAGGGTTAGTCCCTCACCAGACTGCGCCGGCAGATGGGGCCCTTTCTGAACAGGAAATAACGCCATGCGCCTAGCTGCACTCCCTTTTTTGCTTGTTCCGTTGCTGCTTCCGATTGCCGCCCAGGCATCGAGCCTTGTGGTTTGTACCGAAGCCAGTCCCGAAGGCTTCGACGTTGTGCAGTACAACTCACTGACCACCACCAACGCATCGGCCGACGTGCTGATGAACCGTCTGGTGGACTTCGATGCCCAGAGCGGCAAGCTGGTACCGAGCCTGGCAGAAAGCTGGACCGTATCCAAAGACGGCCTGACTTACGACTTCAAGCTGCGCTCCGGAGTGAAATTTCATACCACAGACTATTTCAAGCCGAGCCGCGAGCTGAGCGCCGATGACGTGCTGTTCAGCTTCCAGCGCATGCTCGACCCGCAGAACCCGTGGCACAAGATTGCCCAGAGCGGCTTCCCGCATGCGCAATCCATGCAGTTGCCCGCGCTGATCAAGAGCATCGAAGCGCCTGACGCGCACTCCGTCCGCTTTACACTCAATCGGGCGGACTCGACCTTCCTGGCCACGCTGAGCATGGGTTTTGCGTCGATCTACTCGGCCGAATATACCGCGCAACTCCTGAAAGCCGGCACGCCGGAAAAACTCAACAGCCAGCCGATCGGCACCGGGCCGTTCGTGTTCAAGCGCTTCCAGAAAGATGCCGTGGTGCGTTATGAGGCGTTCAAGGATTACTTCGCCGGCAAGTCTGATGTCGACACCTTGGTGTATGCCATCACAGCGGACGCCAATGTGCGCCTGCAGAAAGTCCGTCAGAACGAGTGCCAGATAGCGCTTTCGCCAAAGCCTCTGGATATTCAGGCGGCCAGCGAGGATGACTCGCTCAAGGTCGAGAAGACTGAAGCATTCATGACCGCGTTTGTCGCGATCAACAGTCAGCACCCGCCATTCGACAAGCCTGAAGTTCGTCAGGCCATCAACCTGGCGTTCGACAAGGCCAATTACCTGAAGGCCGTGTTCGAAGGTACCGCCGCGGCGGCCAATGGCCCTTATCCGCCCAACACCTGGAGCTACGCCAAAGACCTGCCCGGCTATCAGCACGATGTCGCCAAGGCCAAGACTTTACTGGCCAAAGCCGGTCTGAAGGATGGTTTCAAGACCACTATCTGGACCCGGCCTTCCGGCAGCCTGCTTAACCCCAACCCAAGCCTGGGCGCTCAACTGCTGCAGTCTGACTTGAAACAGATCGGTATTGATGCCGAGATCAAGATCATTGAATGGGGCGAATTGATTCGCCGTGCCAAGGCTGGCGAGCATGACCTGCTGTTCATGGGCTGGGCGGGCGACAACGGCGACCCGGATAACTTCCTGACGCCGCAGTTTTCCTGCGCAGCCGTGCAGTCAGGCACCAACTTTGCCCGCTATTGCGACAAGACGCTGGACAAGCTCATCACCGACGGTAAGTCCGTCAGCGATCAGGGCGAACGCAGCAAGCTGTACCATTCGGCGCAACAGCAGATCCAACAGCAGGCACTGTGGATACCCCTCGCCCACCCGACCGCAGCAGCCTTGGTACGCAAGGACGTCACGGGTTATCAGGTCAGCCCGTTTGGCAGGCAGGATTTCTACAAGGTGCAGGTCAAGTAAGTCGTCAGACCTAGGCCTGTCTGCGTAACTGGCGTGCCAATGCCCTGCATTGGCACGCCCCACCTCAAGACCGGACGCAGAGCGCGGGAACGACAAGCCGAATCCCGCCCTATCGCTCCGCGTGAGCGCTACATCAACCCGCGCTCGACCATCGACAGTGGCTCGCCGTCGCCCACGATCACGTGGTCCAGCACATGAACATCCACCAGCATCAGTGCTTCCTTGAGGCGCTTGGTCAGGTCTATGTCGGAACGGCTGGGCGTGGTGATGCCGGAAGGATGGTTGTGGCAGAGGATCAGGCTGGCGGCGTTGTGAGCCATCGCTCGCTTCACCACCTGGCGCGGATGCACATAGGAGGCGTTGATCGTCCCGCGAAACAGTATCTCGAAGGTCATGACCCGGTGTTTGTTGTCCAGAAAAAGGCAGGCGAAAACTTCATGCTGTTCATGTCTGAGCTGAGCCTTCAGGTAGTTGCGCACCTGAGTGGGGTTTTCCAGCGCTGAGTCACGGCGCAAGGACTCGGCCATGTGCCGGCGCGCCATCTCCATGACAGCCTGCAACTGAGCAAATTTGGCAGGTCCCAGCCCGAGCTGGGAGGTAAACGTGGACAGGTCAGCATCCAGTAACGATCTGAGCCCGTCGAATTGATTCAGAAGATGACGAGCAAGGTCTACGGCGCTTTTTCCGGCCACCCCGGTGCGTAAAAAGATAGCCAGCAACTCGGCGTCGGAAAGGCTCCCCGCCCCCAACTCCAACAAGCGTTCCCGCGGGCGTTCGGCCGCGGGCCAACTGCGAATACTCATAGCACCTCCATGTGATTGGGCACCGCTGTTGCGGTGCAGTCGCTGTGCTATCTTAGCCCATCTTTTTTGCGCGACGGCCTGGCCTGGGGAGGCGTCATGGGCGTCGCGTATTCACTCGACCAAAAAGGCAGGTCTATGCAGCGGCTGTATCGAAAACGCATCGTTCTTGGCGTCGGCGGCGGCATCGCGGCCTACAAGAGCGCCGAGCTGGTCCGCCGCCTGCGCGATCAGGGCGCTGAAGTGCGTGTCGTCATGACCAAAGGCGGAGCAGAGTTCATTACGCCGCTGACCATGCAGGCCCTGTCCGGGCACCCTGTGCACCTGGACCTTCTCGACCCGGCCGCAGAGGCCGCGATGGGCCACATCGAACTGGCCAAATGGGCCGATCTGATCCTCATCGCTCCGGCCACCGCCGACCTGATCGCGCGCCTGGCGCAAGGCATCGCCAACGACTTGCTGACCACCATCGTGCTGGCAACCGATGCCACCGTCGCCATCGCACCGGCGATGAATCAGGCAATGTGGCGTGACGCCTCAGTGCAAGCCAATACCCGGCAGCTTGAAGAGCGTGACTTTCGTGTGTTTGGGCCAGCGTCCGGCAGTCAGGCCTGCGGCGATGTCGGCTTCGGTCGCATGCTGGAGGCCGACGATCTGGCCCAGTGCGCAGCGGACTGTTTCCAGCGCCTGAGCCTGACCGGCAAGCATGTGCTGATCACCGCTGGCCCGACCCAGGAAAACATCGATCCGGTGCGCTACATCACTAACCACAGCTCCGGAAAAATGGGCTTTGCCCTGGCCGAAGCGGCTGTGGAAGCCGGTGCGCGCGTCACGCTGATCACCGGGCCAGTCAATCTGCCGACGCCGGATCGCGTCTCGCGCATCGACGTGGTCAGCGCCCGCGACATGCTGGCGGCGTGCGAGGCTGCCATCCCCTGTGACCTGTTCATCGCCTCGGCAGCGGTGGCTGACTACCGTCCGGAAGTTGTCGCCCCGCACAAATTGAAGAAAGATCCTTCAAACGGTGACGGCTTGCTGCTGCAGATGGTCCGCAATCCGGATATTCTGGCGACCATCGCAACCCGCCCGGATCGCCCTTTCAGCGTCGGCTTCGCCGCCGAGACCGAACACCTGCTCGACTATGCTGCCCGCAAGCTCAAGGACAAGAACCTGGACCTGATTGTCGCCAACGATGTCGCCAACCCCAGCATCGGCTTCAACAGTGAAGAGAACGCTTGCAGCGTGATTGACCGGGCGTTGCACGCAACGCTTTTTGCCCAGACCAGCAAGGCCAAGATTGCCCGCCAGCTGATCACTTTTATCGCCGACCGCATGAATCAGGTTTAACTACGAATGCACGCTCTACAAGCCAAGATCCTCGACCCTCGCATTGGCAACGAATTTCCACTCCCGGCCTACGCCACTGTTGGCTCGGCAGGCCTGGACCTGCGTGCCATGCTCAAGGAGGATACCGTCCTCGAGCCCGGCCAGACCCTGCTGATCCCTACCGGCCTGTCGATTTACATCGGCGATCCGGGCCTTGCCGCGCTGATACTGCCGCGCTCCGGCCTGGGTCACAAACATGGCATCGTGCTGGGTAACCTGGTGGGTCTGATCGACTCCGATTATCAGGGAGAATTGATGGTGTCGTGCTGGAACCGTGGCCAGACTGCATTCAACATCGCGGTGGGCGAGCGTATTGCGCAACTGGTGCTGGTGCCTGTGGTGCAGGCGCACTTCGAGCTGGTTGAAGCATTCGACGAAAGTCAGCGTGGCGCAGGCGGCTTCGGCCACTCCGGCAGCCATTAATCGTCATTCGGCACATAATCCGGGTTCGGAAAAAGGCTCAGGGAGAGGTCGGTGAAAGGCAGTCAGCACAGCGCTCCAAAACATGCTATTGCGGCCGATAACTCTCCCCCTGCAGCGAGCCTGAAAGGGCTTGCTCCAGGCCTTGTGCCTGCGACAATCGGCCTGATAATCGCCGCGGCGCTGGTCTGGGTTGCGCTGATATCCAGCCCCCAGCAGCAGGATCAGCTTATTCAGGCATGGGGCGGCAGTCAGGCGGCAGCCATTGGTCTGGCGCTGCGGCAGATCAATGCCGACACTCAATCGGCCGCCTCCGGCGCAACACTTGTACAGACGCTTCAGAGCAATGATGCCTCCGCATTGCTGGCAGCACAGGATCGCTTCACTCGCTGGGACGGCCTGGCAGGCGCGCGGCTTTACCCCAAAGGTCTGGCTGACGTCGATACGCAGGGCGCGTTGCCGGTAAGCTTTGCCACGCTGGATATGCTCAACAAGGCTGCACAAGGCGAGGTCGTCGCCCCGGAGGCTCGCAAGGTGGGCGAGCGCTGGTTGATCTACAGTGCTGCGCCGGTACGTGCCGCGCCAACTCAGCCGGTGGTGGGCACATTGCTGCTGGCCTTTGACCTGCAGCGCTTGCTCAATGCCTTGCCGGCACTGCCTGCCGAAGCCGGGCAAGTGGTGCTCAGCCAGCAGTTTGGCAACGGACCTGCGCAGGTTTTCCTGCAGCGCGGTCAGGCCGACGGCGGCAAACCGCAGGTGTTCGATACCGGCTATTCAGGCTGGAAACTCGAATTCACGCCCGGCCCCGGCCTGAAAACTTCGCCTTCCGTCGTACTTTTGCTGCTGGCGCTGGTTATCGCTGCAGCGGGCGTGCTGCTTGGCTTGCATCGCAGCGAGAGAGCTCTGCAACGGCGTATTTGCGCCGACGCACGACAACTGGATCAGTTGCTCCAAGAACTCTCACGCGGAAAAGCCGTCAAACCCTTCGGTTTGAGCCTCCCGGCCCTGAGTGGTCTGGCCCAGGCCCTTGCTCGTGTCTCGCTTCGCAGTCAACCCCAGGCAGTGCCTGCGTTGGTTGCCGGTGAGCAGCGCGATGCAGATATTGTCAAAGGCAGTGCTCCGTCCACAGTGGCTGCATCACGCACCGACTGGACCGATCCACTGTTTCAAGATACCGATATCCTTGATATCGACCTTCTCGATGAAAACCAGGACTTCCTGAGATCGGAGCATCCCCTCGCTATGAACAGCCCAGCATCCGTGGCACCCAACCTTCCCGAGACTATTTTCCGCGCCTACGACATCCGCGGCGTGGTCGGGGACACCCTCAACGCTGAAACGGCTTACTGGATCGGCCGCGCCATCGGCTCCGAAAGCCTGGCGCAGAACGAACCCAACGTCAGCGTCGGTCGCGATGGTCGCCTTTCCGGTCCGGAACTGGTGCAGCAACTGATTCAAGGCCTGCACGACAGCGGCTGCCATGTCAGCGATGTGGGCCTGGTGCCGACGCCTGCACTGTATTACGCCGCCAACGTGCTGGCAGGCAAGACCGGTGTGATGCTGACCGGCAGCCACAACCCCAAGGACTACAACGGTTTCAAGATCGTCATCGCGGGCGACACTCTCGCCAACGAGCAGATCCAGGCGCTGCACGAGCGTATCAAGACCAACAACCTGACTTCGCAGAAAGGCAGCATCACTAAAGTCGACATCCTCGATCGCTACTTCAAGCAGATCAAGGACGACATCGTCATGGCCCGCAAGCTGAAGGTCGTGGTCGACTGCGGCAACGGCGCGGCAGGCGTGATCGCGCCGCAGCTGATCGAAGCGCTGGGTTGTGAAGTGATCTCGCTGTTCGCGGAAGTGGACGGCAACTTCCCCAACCACCACCCGGACCCGGGCAAGCTGGAAAACCTGCAGGATCTGATCGCCAAGGTCAAGGAAACCGGTGCCGATCTGGGCCTGGCATTCGACGGTGACGGCGACCGTGTCGGTGTCGTGACCAACAAGGGTAATGTGGTTTACCCGGATCGCCTGTTGATGCTGTTCGCGCTGGACGTGCTCAAGCGCAACCCGGGTGCCGACATCATTTTCGACGTCAAATGCACACGTCGCCTGACTCCGCTGATCAGCGAACATGGCGGTCGTCCGGTGATGTGGAAAACCGGCCACTCGCTGATCAAGAAAGAAATGAAAAAGAGCGGCGCGCTGCTCGCAGGTGAAATGAGCGGCCACATCTTCTTCAAGGAGCGCTGGTTCGGTTTTGACGACGGCATCTACAGTGCGGCACGTCTGCTGGAGATCCTTAGCCAGGAGTCAGCCAATGCCGAAGACCTGTTCGAAACCTTCCCGAACGATATTTCGACGCCTGAAATCAACATCAAGGTGACGGATGTCACCAAGTTCAGCATCATCAAGGCCCTTGAAACCGACGCGCAGTGGGGCGACGCCAAACTGACCACCATCGACGGTGTCCGCGTGGACTATCCGAAGGGTTGGGGTCTGGTTCGTGCGTCCAATACCACGCCGGTACTGGTGCTGCGTTTCGAGGCCGAAACCGAGGCTGAGTTGCAGCGCATCAAGGACGTGTTCCACGCTGAGCTGAAAAAAGTTGCACCGGATCTCGACCTGCCATTTTGATTGTTTTTCCTTTTGACTGGAGCCCTGAATGACCCTCGAACGTGATGCCGCCTCTAATGTAGCCAAGGTCCTTTCCGAAGCGCTGCCTTACATTCGCCGCTTTGTCGGCAAGACGCTGGTTATCAAGTACGGCGGCAACGCCATGGAGAGCGAAGAGCTGAAAACCGGCTTTGCGCGCGACATCGTGTTGATGAAAGCGGTGGGTATCAACCCGGTGGTGGTTCACGGCGGCGGGCCGCAGATCGGTGATCTGCTCAAGCGCCTGTCCATCGAGAGCCACTTCATCGATGGCATGCGCGTGACCGATGCGCAGACTATGGATGTGGTGGAGATGGTGCTGGGTGGCCAGGTCAACAAGGACATCGTCAACCTGATCAACCGTCACGGCGGCAGCGCGATCGGCCTGACCGGCAAGGACGCTGAGCTGATTCGTGCGAAGAAACTCACCGTCACGCGCCAGACGCCGGAAATGACCAAGCCCGAAATCATCGACATCGGTCAGGTCGGTGAAGTGGTCGGGGTCAACACCGGGCTGCTCAACATGCTGGTCAAAGGGGATTTCATTCCGGTCATCGCGCCTATCGGCGTGGGCCCGGACGGCGAGTCGTACAACATCAACGCCGACCTGGTCGCAGGCAAGGTTGCCGAAGCCCTCAAGGCCGAGAAGCTGATTCTGCTGACCAACATCGCCGGCCTGATGAACAAGCAGGGCGAAGTGCTGACTGGGCTGACCACCGAGCAGGTCGACGGCCTGATCGCCGACGGCACGATCTACGGCGGCATGCTGCCGAAGATCCGTTGCGCGCTGGAAGCGGTTCAGGGTGGGGTCAATAGCTCGCACATCATCGATGGACGAGTGCCCAATGCGGTCCTGCTGGAAATCTTCACCGACAGCGGTGTAGGTACTCAGATCACCAACCGCAAGCGGCATTGATTCAGGCGTAACACCCAAAGGCCGCGTGAGCTGACGCTGACGGGGCCTTTTTGTTGGTTGATGATGATCGCTGATTATCGTTCCCACGCTGGAGCGTGAAGAACGATAGGTGCCTGGCTTCGACCCCTTTCGCGAACAAGTTCGCTCCTACGGCCTTCGGCCAGAATCAAAAAAAGGCGTGGGCATGCGCTTCTGGACGCTCTGCGTCCGGTCATTGAGTCAGGCGCTGGACGCGTGCACGATCGACGGCGAAATCTGCTTCAGCCTTTACCCGTGCGGCCTGATACCCGGCGATATCGGTTTGCAGCTTCTGCTGCTGATCGCGCAAGTCATTCAACTGATCGACCAGCCCCTGCTGAACCGGACGCCCCGCACGCTCCAGGTCGGCTGCCTGGCCTTGCAGATTGCGCTGCTGAGCCGCCAGCCCCTGAATATTGCCCTGAGCAACGCCAATCAGCGCATCCAGCTCGGCCAGTTTACGGACCTTGACGCGGTCCACCTCATCGACACTGCTGTAAAGGCTTAACAGCTGTGCATCCGCAGCGGCCTGGCGCTTGTCTGCTTCGGACTGACGAATCTGCTCGGCAGTCGGCGCGGGCGGTACGACCTGTATCACCCGGCCACGACCATTGAGCACTTCATAGCCTTTGGCAACGTAGTCGGGCGGCACGCCTTGCGTATCGATCACGGTCACGCCACGGCTGTCGACGTAGCGATAAAGTCGAGCTTCAGGCGCATCAGCCGCTTGAGCGAGCGAGGGCGCAAGCATGCCAAGAGCCAGCCAGAACCCCAAAACGCTCAGTACGCCTGAAACCGAAGCCCGCTCCGTGCCGCTGACTGCCATAGGCTCGTCCTCAGATTCCGTATTGCGCGCGATAGGCTTCGACGGCAGGCAGATGCTGCTTGAGCTGCGGATCGTCGGCCAGGAACTCAAGCACTTGATTCAATGACACGATACTCACTACCGGGATGCCGAAGTCACGCTCGACCTCCTGAATCGCCGACAGCTCGCCATTGCCGCGCTCCTGGCGATTGAGGGCAATCAGGACACCTGCCGCAATCGCGCTCTGGTCCTTGATGATCTGCATAACCTCGCGAATCGCCGTGCCCGCAGTAATGACGTCGTCGATAATCAGCACGTTGCCCGCCAGCGGGGAGCCCACCAGGCTGCCACCTTCGCCGTGCGCTTTGGCTTCCTTGCGGTTGAAACACCACGGCAGATCACGGTCATGATGCTCGGCCAGCGCCACGGCAGTTGCCGAGGCGAGCGGAATACCCTTGTAGGCCGGGCCGAACAGAACGTCGAAGGCAATACCGCTTTCAACCACGGCTGCTGCGTAGAAACGCCCCAGTTGTGCCAGTGCGGAACCGGTGTTGAACAGCCCCGCATTGAAGAAGTACGGGCTGGTGCGCCCGGACTTGAGAGTGAACTCACCGAAGCGCAGAACACCGCGATCGATGGCAAAACGAATAAAATCGCGCTGATACGCTTGCATGGAAAAAGCTCCGGATACCACGGATTTAGCTAATTAGGTAGAGCTCGGGTATCATACACGCACGTGATTTTTGGGGCCATTTATGCGGATCATCAGTGTGAACGTAAATGGCATTCAGGCTGCGGTCGAGCGTGGTTTGCTCAGCTGGCTGCAAGCTCAGAATGCCGACGTCATCTGCTTACAGGACACCCGCGCCTCCACCTTTGAACTGGATGATCCAGCCTTTCAGCTGGACGGTTACTTCCTCTATGCCTGCGAAGCCGAGGTTCCCGCTCAGGGTGGTGTGGCGCTTTATTCGCGGTTGCAACCGAAGGCGGTAATCAGCGGTCTCGGTTTCGAGACAGCCGACCGCTACGGGCGCTACCTGCAAGCAGATTTCGACAAGGTCAGTATCGCTACCCTGCTCTTTCCGTCAGGGATGAATGGCGATGAAGACCTGAATCAGAAATTCAAGCTCATGGACGATTTCGGCAAGTACATGGACAAGCAACGCCGCAAGCGTCGCGAATACATCTATTGCGGATCGCTCTACGTCGCGCAGCAGAAGCTCGACATCAAAAACTGGCGTGACAGCCAGCAGTCTCCTGGCTTCCTGGCGCCTGAACGCGCCTGGATGGACGAGATTGTCGGCACCATGGGCTATGTCGATGCCCTGCGTGAAGTCAGCCGCGAAGGTGATCAGTACAGCTGGTGGCCGGATAACGAACAGGCCGAGATGCTGAATCTGGGCTGGCGCTTCGATTATCAGATACTGACCCCAGGCTTGCGCCGCTTCGTACGCAGCGCTCGCCTGCCGCGTCAGCCGCGCTTCTCGCAGCACGCGCCATTGATCGTGGACTACGACTGGACCCTGACTATCTGATCGTCAGACGAACAGTGCACACGAAAAAGCCGACTTCAAGTCGGCTTTTTGCGTTGCCCGAAGTGATGCTACTTGATCAGGCGCAAAGTGAACGGATAGCGATAATCGACGCCGTCATTGGCTTTTATCCCGGCAATGATCGCAAGCACTGCGGCTCCGATCCCCACCAGGGTCAGTAATGCAAAGCCGATGATCAGCAGCACCAGCAGCATGCTGACGGTGGCCGCAATGGCGACTGTGATCTGAAAGTTCAGCGCCTCCTTGCCTTGCGCGTCGATAAACGGATCGGAGTCTTTCTTCAACTGCCAGATAATCAGTGGGCCCAGTAGATTGCCGAACGGAAACATCAGTCCGGCAAACGCCGACAAGTGACAGAACATCGCCCACTGGCGAGCGCTTTGGGGCGGTTTGCTGAACGGTTGCAAGCTGTCACTCATTATCGGACCCCTTCTGGATATCAGTCGGCCAACGCGGCGCGCTGCAATTCAAACAGCTCGGTCATGCCTTTCTGAGCCAGGGCGAGCATCGCGTTCAGCTCTTCAGGCTGGAACGGTGCACCTTCGGCTGTGCCCTGTACTTCAATGAAGCCGCCTGCACTGGTCATGACCACGTTCAGGTCGGTCTCCGCAGCGGAATCTTCCAGGTAATCGAGGTCAAGCACCGGCTCGCCCTGATACATGCCGACCGAAACGGCTGCGATCATCTGCTTGAGCGGGTCACCGCCCTTCAGGCCGCCACGCTTCTTGATCACTTTCAAGGCGTCTGCCAGAGCAACCATTGCGCCGGTAATGGACGCGGTGCGAGTGCCGCCGTCCGCTTGAATGACATCGCAATCGACGTACAGGGTCACGTCGCCCAGCTTGGACATGTCCAGCGCAGCGCGCAGCGAACGACCGATCAGGCGCTGGATTTCGAGTGTACGACCACCCTGCTTGCCGCGACTGGCTTCACGCTGGTTACGCTCGCCGGTAGCGCGCGGCAGCATGCCGTACTCGGCAGTCAGCCAACCCTGGCCCTGACCCTTGAGGAAGCGTGGTACGCCGTTTTCGACGCTGACGGTGCAGATCACCTTGGTATCACCAAACTCGACCAGTACAGAACCCTCGGCGTGTTTGGTGTAGTTGCGGGTGATGCGGATCGAGCGGAGCTGATCGGCGGCGCGACCACTTGGACGTTTCATCTGGGATACCTGTACTGAGACGGAAAACTGCTGGGCATTATAGAGGTCACAGCTGCCGCTGGGCATCTCTAAAAGCCGCCAATGCCGATTTGCTACGACCAGAAGGCTCTGGATCAATACTTTCGACGCTCTGGCGTGATCGCAAGGAATGCCTTGTGTCACTTGTAACGCTGCCGGATTGGGAGCCTGCGCCGCACTGCGCTACAATCCTGCGCCTCTGCAGCCAGTCGGCTTTCACGACACCCATGAACGCCGATCCTGTGCACTCATGGGTTGAATCACGCTCCTGAATCGATAAGAGGTACTTCCCATGGTGCACAGCATGACTGCCTTTGCCCGCGTAGAGCGAGCCGGTGCCCAAGGCACACTGAGCTGGGAACTGCGCTCGGTCAATCACCGCTATCTGGAGCCGCACCTGCGCCTGCCAGAGTCGTTCCGTGATCTGGAAGGTGCGATTCGCGAAGCGCTACGCCAGGGGCTGTCGCGTGGCAAAGTTGAATGCACACTGCGTTTTGTCGAGGAAACCGCCGGCAAACCGCTGCAAGTGGATCTTGAGCGTGCAGGCCAGTTGATCGCCGCAGCCGAATCGGTTGCCGGCCTGATCAAACAGCCTGCCGCGCTGAATCCCCTGGAAGTTCTGGCATGGCCCGGCGTACTGGTGGCCGACGCCAGCGATCCACAGGTGTTGAACACCGAGGCGCTGAAGCTGTTCAATGATGCACTGACTGAATTAAAGAGCGGGCGCGGACGCGAAGGTGCAGACCTGGCCAGACTGCTTGATGACCGGTTGTCTTCCATCGTCGAGGAGGTTGCCACCCTGCGCACCCTGGTGCCGCAAATGCTGGCAACTCAGCGCCAGAAAGTACTGGATCGCTTTGCCGACATGAAAGCCGAACTGGATCCGCAGCGCCTTGAGCAGGAAATGGTTCTGTTGGCACAGAAAAGCGATGTTGCCGAAGAGCTGGACCGCCTCAGCACACACGTCACCGAAGTGCGTCGCGTACTCAAGGCTGGCGGTCAGGCAGGCCGGCGCCTTGATTTCCTGATGCAAGAGCTTAACCGCGAAGCGAATACACTGGGCTCCAAGGCCTTTGACCCACGCAGCACGCAGGCTGCCGTCAACCTTAAAGTGTTGATCGAGCAAATGCGCGAGCAAGTGCAGAATATTGAGTAAGGCTGAACCTCACATGAACCATATCACTGGCACCCTGTATATCATTTCCGCCCCGTCCGGCGCGGGCAAGACCAGCCTGGTCAAGGCCCTGATGGACGCCCAGCAAGAGCCTCAGCACGGCGCGCAGGCGAAGATTCGCGTCTCGGTCTCGCACACCACCCGGGCCATGCGCCCCGGCGAAGTGAACGGCGTGAACTACAACTTCGTCGATCGTGCCGAGTTCGTGCGCATGATCGAGCACGGCGACTTTCTTGAGCAGGCCGAAGTCTTTGGCAATCTGTACGGCACCTCGCAGAGCCACCTGCAGCAGACCCTGGACGAAGGCCACGACCTGATTCTGGAAATCGACTGGCAGGGTGCCCGGCAGGTTCGTGCACAAATGCCGCAGGCCCGGTCGATCTTCATTCTGCCGCCTACCCAGCAGGCATTGCGTCAGCGTCTGACCAATCGTGGCCAGGACAGTGACGAGATCATTGAAGCGCGGATGCGTGAGGCGGTCAGCGAAATGAGCCACTACAACGAGTACGAATACGTTGTGGTCAATGACGATTTTGCCGGTGCACTGGAAGACCTCAAGGCAATATTCCGCGCCAATCGCCTGACTCAGCAGCATCAGCAAGAGCAATACAGCGAGCTTTTTCAGGAGTTGCTGGCTTGATCGAGTCGTTTCCAGACATCAGGCAACAGGTTAAAAGCATGCCGTTGGTGGCTTGCCGCTTGATGCCTGGTGCTGTCCGCTTGTAAACTATCGAGTCCGCTCGCCCATCCGGGCATCGCGCATCCGCATTTGCTACGAGGAATACCCATGGCCCGCGTAACCGTTGAAGACTGCCTAGAACACGTGGATAACCGCTTTGAGCTGGTCATGCTCTCTACCAAGCGTGCCCGTCAACTGGCAACCGGCGGCAAAGAACCAAAGCTGGCCTGGGAAAATGACAAGCCTACCGTTATGGCACTGCGTGAAATCGCGGCTGGCCTGATGGATTACGCTGTAATCGCAGAAGCCGAAATCGTTGAAGATGAACCATTGTTCGCAGCGTTCGAGGACGAGTCCAACGAGGCCGTCTAAGCCTATGCCAGGTCGACGTAGTACGGCGCAGGGTAAAAGCCATTGGCAAGGGGTAGCGCCTTGCCGAGCATAGACGCCCTCGCCGAAAGACTGTCGGCCTACCTCGGCAAGGACCAGGTCAACCTGGTGCGCCGAGCGTATTTCTATGCCGAACAAGCCCACGATGGCCAGCGCCGTCGCAGTGGTGAAGCCTACGTCACGCATCCTCTTGCGGTGGCGAACATTCTTGCAGACATGCACATGGACCATCAGAGCCTGATGGCTGCGATGCTGCATGACGTTATCGAAGACACCGGGATTGCCAAGGAAGCGCTCAGCGCGCAGTTTGGCGAGACTGTCGCGGAACTGGTCGACGGGGTCAGCAAACTGACCCAGATGAACTTCGAGACCAAGGCCGAAGCCCAGGCGGAGAACTTCCAGAAAATGGCCATGGCCATGGCGCGCGACATTCGCGTGATCCTGGTCAAACTCGCCGATCGCCTGCACAACATGCGCACGCTGGAAGTGCTGTCGGGCGAAAAGCGTCGGCGCATCGCCAAGGAAACCCTCGAAATCTATGCACCCATCGCCAATCGACTGGGTATGCACAGTGTGCGCATTGAATTCGAAGACCTCGGTTTCAAGGCGATGTACCCGATGCGCTCCTCGCGAATCAACCAGGCGGTCAAGCGCGCCAGGGGCAATCGCAAGGAACTGGTCAACAAGATCGAAGAGTCCCTTAGTCATTGCCTGGCCGTTGACGGCATCGAAGGGGACGTGAGCGGGCGGCAGAAGCATCTTTATGGCATCTACAAGAAGATGCGCGGCAAGCGTCGCGCCTTCAACGAGATCATGGATGTCTACGCATTCCGCATCATCGTCGACAAGGTCGATACCTGTTATCGCGTACTTGGCGCTGTACATAATTTGTATAAGCCGCTGCCCGGCCGCTTCAAGGACTACATCGCGATCCCCAAGGCCAACGGCTACCAGTCCCTGCATACGACCTTGTTCGGTATGCATGGCGTACCGATCGAAATCCAGATTCGCACCCGCGAAATGGAAGAGATGGCCAACAACGGCATCGCTGCACACTGGCTGTACAAATCCAGCGACGACGAGCAGCCAAAAGGCACTCATGCCCGTGCCCGGCAGTGGGTCAAGGGCGTGCTGGAAATGCAGCAGCGTGCGGGTAACTCTCTGGAGTTCATTGAAAGCGTCAAGATCGACCTGTTCCCGGACGAGGTTTACGTTTTCACCCCCAAAGGCCGGATCATGGAGCTGCCCAAAGGCTCCACGGCGGTGGATTTCGCCTACGCGGTACACACCGACGTCGGCAACAGCTGCATTGCCTGCCGGATCAACCGCCGCTTGGCACCGCTGTCCGAACCGCTGCAAAGCGGCTCGACGGTCGAGATTGTCAGTGCGCCCGGCGCACGTCCGAACCCGGCATGGCTGAACTTCGTCGTCACCGGCAAGGCGCGTACGCATATTCGTCACGCGCTCAAACTGCAACGCCGCTCCGAGTCGATCAACCTCGGCGAGCGCCTGCTGAACAAGGTGCTCAACGGCTTTGAATGCAGCCTCGACAAGATCACCCAGGAACGCATTCAACTGGTGCTCAACGAATACCGGGTTGAAGTACTGGAAGACCTGCTCGAAGACATCGGGCTGGGCAATCGCATGGCCTATGTCGTTGCGCGCCGTCTGCTGGGCGAGGGCGAGCAGTTGCCAAGCCCTGAAGGTCCGCTGGCGATTCGCGGTACCGAAGGCCTGGTGCTCAGCTACGCCAAATGCTGCACGCCAATCCCCGGCGACCCTATTGTCGGCCACCTGTCTGCAGGCAAGGGCATGGTTGTGCATCTGGATAACTGTCGCAACATCAGTGAAATCCGTCACAACCCGGAAAAATGCATCCAGTTGTCCTGGGCCAAGGATGTCACCGGCGAATTCAACGTCGAATTGCGTGTCGAGCTCGAACATCAGCGCGGCCTGATTGCCCTGCTGGCCAGCAGCGTCAACGCGGCCGACGGCAATATCGAAAAAATCAGTATGGACGAACGCGATGGTCGCATCAGCGTGGTCCAACTGGTGGTCAGCGTGCACGACCGTGTGCATCTGGCTCGTGTGATCAAGAAACTGCGCGCCCTGACCGGTGTCACACGCATCACCCGGATGCGCGCGTAGGCCATCCCATCATCAGGAGTTCTCATGACCAAGACTGTCATCACCAGCGATAAAGCCCCTGCGGCAATCGGCCCATACTCTCAGGCCATTAAAGCTGGCAATACCGTCTACATGTCCGGACAGATCCCGCTGGACCCGAGCAGCATGGAGCTGGTCGAAGGCATCGAAGCACAGATTACCCAGGTCTTCGAAAACCTGAAGTCTGTTGCCGAAGCGGCGGGCGGATCCTTCAAGGACATCGTCAAACTGAACATCTTTCTGACCGATCTGGGCCACTTCGCCAAGGTCAACGAGATCATGGGTACCTATTTCACCCAGCCTTATCCGGCTCGCGCAGCCATCGGCGTTGCGGCATTGCCGCGTGGCGCCCAGGTTGAAATGGACGCGATTCTCGTCATCGAATAATCCCCCGACGGAGCGTGCCTTGCGCTCCGTTCTCCCTGAAGGAAGGAATCCGTTATGCGCTCCGCGCTCGCCATCTCGCTGCTCGCCGTCATTCTGGGCGGCTGCGCCAGTCACGCCGACCGCAATCCGGACGGCACCTGGATCAACCAGACCGCCATCGACGCCGCCGTCAAACAAGGCAACCTGCGTCAGGCACTGCTCGCCAACGGCCCCAATCTGGAGTGGAAAATCAACTCCAAAGCCAATCAGGCCATCTATTCCAACGGTTTCGAGCTGGGTGAAGGCAAGATTGTCAGCGCTGCTGAAGGCAAGCTGCACATCGACTTCTACGGTAACTTCTTCGAAGACCTGAGCGTGAAAGGTGATGAGCTGGTTCAAGCTGCCAGCGAGTCAGGTCCTGAGCAGCACTTCCAGAAGCCCGAGAACCCGGCACCGGAAGGCGCTCAGCCTGGCACCAGTTTCGAGAAAGCCTTGTATGGTGCCTACATGGGCGGCAAATGGACCATCGTAGAAGGCGACGGCCAAGGCAGCACCGTGCAATTCATGCCTGACGGCAGTGTGCAGGGGCTTCCCGAAAACGATCGCTACGCACTATGCCTGGCGGGCGATTGCGCAGCCATGAGCGGCGAATACGATAGCATGTGGCTGGAGAAAGCCGAAAAAGGCAACCCGTGGATCTTTGCTCGCAAAGGCAAGCAGCTGGAGATATTCCAGGCTATGAACAATGCCGGTGCTGACCAGATGCCCGAGCTGCGTCCAGGCCCACGTCGCTGGTTGCTCGAACAGCAGTAAGCAACTCAAGCCTCGGGAGCGCCCTTCAAGGCGCTCCTGACTGCGACGTTTCTACCCCAACAAAGCCGCATAGCCAGCCCGATAATCCGGGTACATTGGCGTCCATCCCAGTGCGCGCGCCCTGGCATTGCTGCAACGCTTGCTGCCCACGCGCTGCACGCTGACCTCCTCCGACCATTCGGTCACCCCCAGATATTCACGTATCCACGCCACCACATCGGCCAGCGCGGCCGGATCGTCGTCAACGCCCAGATAGCAGCTCTCCAGTGCCACACCTCGTTGATCCGCCTGCAGCAGATGCTCCAGCAAGCTGGCGGCATCGTCGGCATGAATGCGATTGGCATAGACCGGCGGATCAATTCTGACACTGTGCCCCTGACGCACACGGTTCGACAGGTCACTGCGTCCGGGTCCGTAGATACCGGTCAGCCTCACCGCCGTGGCTGGCAGTCCGCTGTTCAGCGCGAGCTGCTCGGCTTCCAGCATCACAGTACCGGTGTAGTTGGCCGGTTCGGTGACGGAGTCTTCATCAACCCACTCCCCGTTCTGCTGACCGTACACACCGCTGCTTGAGACAAAGATCAACCGCTTTGGACGCTGCCCGGTCTGCTCAAGCCAACTCAATACATTGCGCAAGCCCTCGACATAGGCCATCCGGTAACCCGCCTCGTCACGCTGCGAAGGAGTTGCGCAATACACCATATAGTCCAGTGCCGCAGCGGGCCACAGGGCAGGCTTGCGGGTATCGAACAAATCGCCCGCCACACCGTGAACACCGGCAGGCAGCTCGGAAACAGTGCGCCGCAGCCCATGCACGGTCCAGCCGTGAGGCAGCAGGCGGCTAGCGAGTCGCGAACCGATGTCGCCACAGCCGGCGATTAGAAGCGAAGGGGCAGTCATTCGGTATCTCCATAACAGGTGGCGTCAGCGCCGTACAAAATGATCATCGACAGGCGAAAATTCGGGCGAATATGTAAAAAAGATACTGTATTACTTTTGTTAACAAGAACGATTTGCAATAATGGCAGCCCATTTGTTCCCCGTGAGCGTCGAGAGCACTGAACGACGCACTGGAACCATCCCCTATTTTTCTCTCAGGTCCGGCCAGCATGACACGCATTCAATCAATCGCTTCGCCTACCCGGATGCCTCGCCTGCCTCGTGCATGGCGCGGTGTCGCAGCCCTCGTCTTGAGCCTGATGTTCGTACCTATGGCGCTTGCAGATCAATCGGCACCTACTGCTGCACCTGCAGCCTCTGCCGCACCCGCGGCGACAGCTCCTGTCGCGCCTGATGCAGCTGCCCCGGTGCAGGCCATGGAGCCTGCAGCCGAAGACAACAGCCTGGGCATGGCACATGACCTGTCGCCATGGGGCATGTACCAGAACGCCGACGTCGTGGTCAAAGCGGTCATGATCGGTCTGGCCATCGCATCGATCATTACGTGGACCATCTGGATCTCCAAGGGTTTCGAACTGCTGGGTGCCAAACGCCGGTTGCGTGGTGAAATCGTCAACCTGAAAAAAGCCCGCTCCCTGAACGAAGCGAGCTCGACCGCCAGCAAGGAAGGCACTCTCGCCCACCTGCTGGTGCATGACGCTCTTGAAGAGATGCGCCTGTCGGCCAACAGCCGTGAGCGCGAAGGGATCAAGGAACGTGTCAGCTTCCGCCTCGAGCGCCTGGTCGCAGCCTGCGGCCGCAACATGAGCATGGGCACCGGCGTACTGGCGACCATCGGCTCTACCGCACCGTTCGTGGGTTTGTTCGGTACGGTATGGGGCATCATGAACAGCTTCATCGGCATCGCCAAGACCCAGACCACCAACCTCGCTGTCGTGGCACCGGGTATCGCCGAGGCCCTGCTGGCCACGGCACTGGGTCTGGTTGCCGCAATTCCTGCGGTAGTGATCTACAACGTGTTCGCCCGCTCCATCGCCGGTTACAAGGCTCAGGTTTCTGATGCTTCGGCGCACGTTCTGCTGCTGGTCAGCCGCGACCTGGATCATCTGCCAGAACCGACCGAGCGCAATCAACAACAACCGCACATGGTCAAGGTGGGCTAACACGTGGGCCTGCATCTTAACGAAGGCGGCGATGACCTCGCCGAGAACCATGAAATCAACGTGACGCCGTTCATCGACGTCATGCTGGTGCTGCTGATCATCTTCATGGTGGCTGCACCGTTGGCGACCGTGGACATCAAGGTCGACCTGCCGGCATCCACTGCCACGCCACAGCCCAGGCCCGAGAAGCCGATCTTCCTCAGCGTCAAGACCGACAAGAGCCTGTATCTGGGTGAAGAGAAGGTTGCCCGCGAGCAGATCGGTCAGGTGCTGGACGCCCGGACCAAGGGCAAGAAGGACACCACGATCTTCTTTCAGGCCGACAAGGGCGTGGATTACGGCGATCTGATGGAAGTCATGAACACGCTTCGGGGTGCGGGTTACCTCAAGGTTGGTCTGGTGGGTCTTGAGACGGCTGGTAAGAAATGATCAGTACGCGCCAAAAACTGACGCGCTATAGCGGTAGTCTGTTGTTGGTGCTGGCCGTGCACGCTATCGCGATCATCATCGCCGTTCGCTGGCCCGCCTCTCAGGCGATTGAGCTACCGCCAGCGGCCATGATGGTCGAGCTTGCGCCTCTGCCTGAGCCCGCACCGCCGCCACCACCAAAAGTCGTTCAGCCACCTCCGCCGCCAGCCCCTGAAGAACCAGAGCCCATGCCGGAAGTCGCGCAAGCGCCGAAGCCGGAAATCGTGGTGCCCAAAAAGGTTGAAAAGCCCAAGCCAAAACCGCAGCCGCCAAAGCCGCAGAAGAAGCCTGAGCCACCTCAGGAAAAACCTGCTGACGAAAAACCGGTCGACACGCCGCCTACGACTGCCAAACCGGAAAAAGCAGCTGCTCCGAAGCCCGCTCCTGCGCCTGCGCCGCCCAGCAATGCGCTGCCAAGCTGGCAGGGTGACCTGTTAAGTCATCTGGGCAAGTACAAGAAGTATCCCGAGGATGCGCGTCGTCGTGGCATGCAGGGTGTTGCACGCCTGCGCTTCGTTGTCGATGCTGACGGCAACGTGCTGTCTTACTCGATTGCCAACAGTTCAGGCAGCCCGGCGCTGGATCGAGCGACCATGGAAATGATCCGTCGTGCTCAGCCACTGCCCAAGCCGCCCAAGGAAATCCTCAACAACGGCACCATTGAAATCCTCGCACCGTTCGTTTATTCGCTGGATAAACGCTGAATTGTACTTTTGTTACTTGTGAGTGCTTCTGATAACGTGCGTCTATCGATCGCACCCGCTATGCTGGGGTCGCAACTTCATGGATGCACGTTATGACTCTTACAGAATTACGCTACATCGTCACGCTTGCCCAGGAGCAGCACTTTGGCCATGCGGCTGAGCGCTGCCACGTCAGCCAGCCAACGCTGTCGGTGGGCGTCAAGAAACTAGAAGACGAACTCGATGTGCTCATTTTCGAGCGCAGCAAGAGCGCCGTGCGCCTGACACCGGTCGGTGAAGGCATCGTTGCGCAAGCGCAGAAAGTGCTGGAGCAGGCTCAAGGTATTCGTGAGCTGGCCCAGGCAGGCAAGAATCAGCTGACCGCGCCGCTGAAAGTCGGCGCTATTTATACCGTCGGCCCTTACCTGTTTCCTCACCTGATTCCACAACTGCACCGGGTTGCGCCGCAGATGCCGTTGTACATCGAAGAAAACTTCACGCATGTGCTGCGCGACAAGCTGCGCAACGGTGAGCTGGATGCCGTCATCATTGCCTTGCCGTTCAACGAAGCCGACGTGCTGACCCTGCCGCTTTACGACGAGCCGTTCTCCGTCCTTATGCCGGCCGATCACCCCTGGACTCAGAAAGAGACCATCGACGCCTCGGCACTCAACGACAAGAGCCTGTTACTGCTGGGCGAGGGTCACTGTTTCCGTGATCAGGTTCTGGAAGCCTGCCCTACCCTGGGCAAAGGCAATGAAGGCGCCAAGCACACGACAGTAGAATCCAGCTCGCTGGAAACCATTCGGCACATGGTCGCTTCCGGGCTGGGTATTTCGATCCTGCCGCTTTCGGCCGTTGACAGCCACCACTACGCGCCCGGCGTGATCGAAGTCCGCCCGCTGACGCCGCCTGTGCCTTTCCGCACGGTCGCCATCGCCTGGCGCGCAAGCTTCCCGAGACCCAAAGCCATCGAAATTCTCGCTGACTCTGCTCGCCTGTGCTCGGTGGCACGTCCGAAAACAGTCGCAAGTTAGGCAGAAAAGAAATGAGCGAGCTTTCCAGGGTCTCGGTCACGGCGCTCAAGGGCGTCGGTGAAGCGATGGCAGAAAAGCTGGCCAGGGTCGGGCTGGAAACCCTGCAGGACGTGCTGTTCCATCTGCCGTTGCGTTACCAGGACCGGACCCGCGTCGTACCGATTGGCGCATTGCGCCCTGGCCAGGATGCCGTGATCGAAGGCGTGGTCAGCGGCGCCGATGTGGTAATGGGCAAGCGCCGTAGCTTGCTGGTACGGCTTGGCGACGGCACAGGTGTCGTCAGCCTGCGCTTCTACCACTTCAGCAACGCGCAGAAAGAAAGCATGAAGCGTGGCACGCACCTGCGCTGCTTCGGCGAAGCGCGTCCCGGTGCTTCGGGCCTGGAAATCTATCACCCGGAATATCGGGCAATTACCGGTGATGAGCCCGCGCCCGTTGAACAGACCCTCACGCCGATCTATCCCACGACCGAAGGCCTCACCCAGCAGCGCCTGCGTCAGTTGTGTCAGCAAAGTCTGGCGATGCTCGGCCCCAAAAGCCTGCCGGACTGGCTGCCGGATGAGCTGGCCCGCGACTATCAGCTGGCCCCTCTGGATGATGCGATCCGCTATCTGCATCACCCGCCCGCCGATGCCGATGTGGAGGAACTGGCCCTCGGGCATCACTGGGCGCAACACCGGCTGGCTTTCGAGGAATTGCTTACCCACCAGCTTTCCCAGCAGCGCCTGCGCGAAAGTCTGCGCTCACAGCGCGCACCGGCGTTGCCTGTTGCGAAAAAACTGCCGAAACAATTTCTCGCCAACCTCGGCTTCTCGCCCACGGGTGCCCAGCAGCGGGTCGGCAAGGAAGTTGCCTACGACCTGAGCCAGCCTGAGCCGATGCTGCGGTTGATCCAGGGTGACGTTGGTTCGGGCAAGACCGTGGTCGCCGCTCTGGCTGCCTTGCAAGCGCTGGAAGCAGGTTATCAAGTGGCGCTGATGGCCCCCACCGAGATTCTCGCCGAGCAGCACTACATCAACTTCCAGCGCTGGTTAGAGCCGCTGGGCGTTGGCGTGGCCTGGCTGGCGGGCAAGCTCAAGGGCAAGGCGCGCGCGACGTCCCTGGAGCAGATCGCCAGTGGCACCCCCATGGTAGTGGGCACCCATGCGCTGTTTCAGGACGAAGTGCAGTTCAAGAACCTCGCGCTGGTGATCATCGACGAGCAGCACCGGTTCGGTGTTCAGCAACGTTTGGCGCTGCGTAAAAAGGGCGTCGGCGGCCTGATGTGTCCGCATCAATTGATCATGACCGCCACACCGATTCCACGCACGCTGGCGATGAGCGCCTACGCCGATCTGGACACATCGATTCTGGACGAACTACCGCCCGGAAGGACACCGGTCAATACCGTGCTGGTTGCCGACAGCCGCCGCCTGGAAGTCGTGGAGCGTGTGCGCGCAGCTTGCGCCGAAGGTCGCCAGGCCTATTGGGTGTGCACGCTGATCGAAGAATCCGAAGAGCTGACCTGCAAAGCGGCTGAAACCACCTACGAAGAACTGAGCAGTGCCTTGGGTGAGGTTCGCGTCGGGTTGATACACGGACGTATGAAGCCCGCAGAAAAGGCCGCGATCATGGCCGAATTCAAGCAGGGTGCGCTGCAATTGCTGGTGGCAACTACAGTGATCGAAGTTGGGGTCGACGTGCCGAACTCCAGCCTGATGATCATCGAAAACCCCGAGCGCCTCGGTCTGGCTCAATTGCACCAGTTGCGCGGGCGCGTCGGGCGCGGCAGTGCGGTCAGCCATTGTGTGCTGCTCTACCACCCGCCGCTTTCACAGATCGGACGGCAGCGGCTGGGCATCATGCGCGAAACCAACGATGGCTTTGTCATCGCCGAAAAGGACCTTGAGCTGCGTGGTCCCGGCGAAATGCTGGGAACCCGACAAACGGGCCTTCTGCAATTCAAGGTCGCCGACCTTATGCGTGACGCAGACCTGCTGCCGGCCGTACGCGACGCGGCTCAGGCCCTGTTGGAGCGCTGGCCCCAACATGTCAGCCCACTGCTCGACAGATGGCTGCGTCATGGCCAGCAGTATGGCCAGGTGTGATGCAGGCTACGCTTTGAACACCACGTGCGACCGAAAACGAATAACGTGGTTATACTTCAAAAAATGTAGGAATTTGGACATAGCTCATGACAGAAGTCGCCCACGTCAATGATCCGCAGCATGCGCCGTCGGTAATCCGGCAGTTGCTTGAAAAATTGGCTATCAGCTACAACGAAGTCATGGACAACAAAAGCTTGCCCCCGGCGCGCAAGGTTCAGGCTGTGCTGGTCGAGGACGCTGTCGGTGCGCTGCTTATCCTGTTCCCGCAGAGCCAGTTGCTCGACCTCAGCCGAATCACCGAGCTGACCGGGCGCCAGTTGACCGCTGTGCCGCATGATCGTTTGCAGCGCATGCTCACCAAGCACAACCTGCAAGTGCTGCCGGGGCTCCCGGCACTGACCAGCTCACCGTGCCTTTACGATGATCGCCTGCTGCAAGAGCCGACACTGCTGGTGGGCTCGGGCGAAAAGGGCCTGTTGCTGGAAATCAGCAGTGACGACTTCAAAGGCATGCTGAGCAAGGCCAGCGCCGCGCACTTCGGCCAGTCGGTCGCAGCCATTCGTCCGAACCTGGATCGTCCTGACGACGATCCGGCAGAAATCACCCAGGCCATGCATGTTTTCACGGCGCGTCGCATCCAGCAGCGTCTGGAAGCGACCCTGGAAATACCACCACTGGCCGGAACTGCACAGAAAATCATCAAGCTGCGGGTCGACCCCGATGCGACCATCGATGACATCACCGGCGTAGTCGAAACCGACCCTGCGCTGGCGGCACAGGTCGTGAGCTGGGCGGCATCGCCCTATTACGCGTCGACCGGCAAGATCCGCTCGGTAGAAGATGCAATCGTCCGCGTGCTGGGCTTTGATCTGGTGATCAACCTGGCACTGGGCCTCGCTCTGGGCAAAACCCTGAGTCTGCCCAAGGACCAGCCGCAACAGACTACGCCGTATTGGCAGCAATCCATCTATACAGCTGCCGTCATCGAAGGTCTGACCCGCGCCATTCCCCGCGCCAGTCGCCCGGAAGCTGGCCTGAGCTACCTCGCCGGTTTGCTGCACAACTTCGGCTACCTGCTGCTGGCCCATGTGTTTCCGCCACACTTCACCCTGATTTGCCGCCAGCTGGAAGTTAACCCGCACCTGCACCACAGCTTTATTGAGCAGCATTTGCTGGGTATCAGCCGCGAGCAGATCGGGGCCTGGCTGATGCGCTATTGGGACATGCCGGATGAACTCGCCATCGCGCTGCGCTTCCAGCACGACCCGCACTACAAGGGCGAACATCACGTCTACGCCAACCTGGTTTATCTGGCCGTACGTCTGTTGCGGGTGAACGGCATCGGTGCCGGGCCAGAGCAGGAGATTCCTGATGAGTTGTTCGAACGTCTGGGCCTGAGTCGCGAAAAAGCCAACGAGTCAGTGAAAAAAGTGCTTGAGGCCGAGGTACTTCTGCGCGAACTGGCTTCGCAGTTCAGCAAGTAATGCGCTGATGTAATGTGCGAACAGTGCCTAAGGCTCTGGCTCAGGCACTATATATCTCCTCAAACCTCAGAAAGGCTCGCCCTCTACCCCTGGCAGGTGCTGATCCAGGCGTAGCCAGGGAAGCCGGTTCTCTATCCAGATGTGTCGTGAGGGCGTTGCCAGCTCCGGTTGGTCAAGTGTCGCAATGGTGACGTCGATCTCGTCCGGGCTGTTGCGCGTGAACAACGCCAGGTGAGCGCCGCACTTGCCGCAGAAATAGCGTACGCAGCTGGGTGAGGAGTCATACGCACAGGGGCTGCCTGTCAGCCACGTGAACGAAGCCAGCGGCACACTTATCCAGGTTACAACCGTTGCACCCGAGGTGCGTCGGCAGATGGAGCAATGACAGTGAGCGATGTCCCGCAACGGCGCATCGAACTGGTAACGCAGCCCGCCGCAATGGCAGCCACCCGAGTGTATCTCGCTCATCCATGCTTCTCCTTCATGCCCATAATCCGTGTGACAATAAAATTTCAACAATAGCTGATTGAAAGGTCGGTGAAAGCTTGGCCAATTAGCATCGCCTCACTTCCGGCAAAAAGACCGGCTAGCCAGGAACGGATTCCAACGTGTTTCAGGCCCAATTAACAACAATAATGGTGATTCCGATGCTTGCTGACTTCTCGTTCCACACCCTCCTTGCGCCTCCACTCCACGTACCGATCTGCTGAGCTGACTCGTTCATTTCACGTTCTGTAGCCGTATTACGTCTGGAGTATTCCCATGCTGACTTTCCTTGGCTTTGCCATGGTTATTGCGTTCATGTACCTGATCATGAGCAAGCGCCTGACTGCGCTGATCGCCCTGATTCTGGTTCCAATCATCTTCGCCCTGTTCGGTGGCTTCGCGGCCCAGATCGGCCCGATGATGCTGGCAGGTATCACCAAGCTGGCGCCAACCGGCGTGATGCTGATGTTCGCCATCCTTTATTTTGCGCTGATGATCGACTCCGGCCTGTTCGACCCGGCCGTGCGCAAGATCCTGAAAATGGTCAAGGGCGACCCGATGCGCATTTCGGTCGGCACCGCCGTGCTGGCGCTGGTGGTGTCCCTCGACGGTGACGGCGCGACCACCTACATGATCTGCGTCGCCGCCATGCTGCCGCTGTACAGCCGCGTCGGCATGAGCCCGCGCATCATGGCCGGCCTGATCATTCTGGCGGGTGGCGTGATGAACATGACCCCGTGGGGTGGCCCGACCGCTCGTGCGGCCAGTGCCCTGCATGTCGATGCATCCGACATTTTCGTACCGATGATCCCGGCAATGCTGGCTGGCGTGGTTGCGATCCTGGCAATTGCCTACTTCTACGGCAAACGCGAACGCGCTCGTCTGGGTGAACTGCACCTTAAGGGTGATGAAGTCGATCACAGCGAAATCAGCGTCTCGCAATTCCCGGATGCACGTCGTCCAAAGCTGATCTGGTTCAACGGCGCGCTGACCTTCGCACTGATGGTTGCCCTGATCATGGGCCTGCTGCCGCTGCCGGTACTGTTCATGATCGCGTTCAGTATCGCGATGATCATCAACTACCCGAACCTGCAGGACCAGAAGGACCGCGTATCAGCCCACGCCGGTAGCGTTCTGGCAGTGGTCGGCCTGATCTTCGCCGCAGGTATCTTCACCGGTATTCTGTCCGGCACCGGCATGGTCGACGCCATGTCGAAAAGCCTGCTGGCAGTGATCCCGGATGCACTCGGCCCGTACCTCGCCGTCATCACCGCGCTGGTGAGCATGCCGTTCACTTTCTTCATGTCCAACGACGCGTTCTACTACGGCGTACTGCCAGTGCTATCCGAAGCCGCTGCCCACTACGGCATCAGCCCGGTTGAAATGGCCCGCGCGTCCATCGTCGGTCAGCCGGTCCACTTGCTCAGCCCTCTGGTGCCATCGACCTACCTGCTGGTTGCCCTGGCCGGTATCGAGTTCGGCGACCATCAGCGCTTCACCCTGAAATGGGCGATTCTGGTGTGCCTTTGCATTCTGGTTGCCGCGCTGCTGATGGGGATCTTCCCGTTCTATAGCAGCATGTAAAACGCAGTACCTGTCACAAAGGCTCGCCGTCGACTTGATCGTTGACGGCGAGTTTTTGCGTTTGAACGGTCAATTGGTTGAGGGCCGATACTGCAACGCCTCGGCCAGATGGCTGATCTCGCGGTTGATTCTGATTACACTTCTGACGGGTGTAAAAGGCCCGCCGAGGATCGCAGGCCCGGCGCATCGATTGTCATTAGCCCATTTCTATACTTGCCGAGGGATAGCCCATTCAGTTGGCAGACAGCGTTGACATTCAAACTAAACAATGAAACCATAGATGGCGCGTATGGAAAGCGCAAATAATTATAAATATCTAAAGGAATAGCATGCTTTATACCCTGCGTTCTCATTTGCATTCCCCTCAATTCAAGTGGCCCTCGAAAGTATCTCGTATACTGTCGGGCTCTGTGCGTCTCTCTTTCAACGATTATTATCATTCCGCCACCGGGGCGGGTTGATTTTCGACTGACTGAAATCTACTCACTATACAAACTCTCTACCGCATAGCGTTCTGCTATTTGTACGGTCGTGCACGCTACGTTTCTGTCGCAGAAACGTACAGCAACCGGTATTGAAAAAATATCAATACCGCCGCGTATAAACCACGGCAGAGGCCCAATGCGTTATTCCCTATGCGTTAATTTATTGGTCGGTTCGACCATGAAAGGTAGTGTATGAAGACTGTCGTAATGATCGGTGGCCATGATGAAACTTTTATGCATTATGATGGCTTGGGTTTTGACTTTACCGTGCTGCAATTGCCGGACTCGGTAGGTCCTAACCTCGCCGCACTCACAGACAAAATTCATCTTGTCAGCGATTTCTCCGAAGCCACCGTACTCGGCAAAATCGATGAAATCCTTAAAAAGCAGACAGTCGATTTCATTTTTTCGTTCACCGAAGACGGACTGCTGGCAGCGGCACGAGCGAGCCAGCATTATGCTATTCCCGGCATGGACTTTGACGCATGCGAAGTCTGCATAAACAAGGCGCTGATGCGCACCAGGCTGGAAAATACAGAGTTTGCGGTCCATAGCGCAATCTGCAGAACACGCGCTGACGTTGAGCATTTTTTCAATTCCCGCAATGGCCCGATTGTGCTGAAAGACCCCACAGGCTCCGGGAGCGAAAACGTATTCATCATCAAAGATGCCACGTCTTTGCAGAGCACGCTGGACGGGTTTTCTCAGGAAAATTTCGTTATGTTGGCGGAGGAGTTTCTGAACGGTCGAGAGGTCAGTGTCGAAACGTTGACCATCGACTCACAACATCGTGTTCTTGCCGTCACCAACAAGCGACTGTACAAGACCTCCCTGGCGGAAGAGCAGCACATCATCTCGCCAGATAATCTGGAGGCCGCGGTGTTCGAGCAGTTAGCTGGCTATTGCGAGCGGTTGTTGACTGCCCTCAATCATACACACGGCCCCTGCCATATTGAGGTGACCATCGCGGATGGACAGTTTCATCTCATAGAGGTCAATAACCGGGTCGGCGGCGATTATATTGGCTTGCTGGTTGAGCTGACTACAGGCGTTGACCTGTTCAGGGAGACTTTGCAGTTCCATAGCTATGCGGTGGATAAAAACAGTTTCGAACAGCCGGCCCGTTACATGTTCGCGGGCTCTCATCTTTTTTATGAGCCGCTGGACACTGCACTTCTTAATGATGTTTTACAGGAAGTGGATATCATCAGGTTGATCATGGGCGAAGCCAATCCGCCATTGAACAGATCGCACACCAATGATGACAAGGTCGGCATGGTGGTCATCGCTAGTCATGACCGGGAAAAGTTCTATGCCGCCATCGAACGTCTCAACACACTGAGTTCCGCCAACTAAGTTTATTACGCAAAGGAATAGCAGATATGGAAGTCATCTCTCGTAACGATATCGAGACCCTCAACAGCGTAATGGTTGATGGCGCCTTGCACGATTTAGGCGTTGTGAAGATATTCTCCCAGCACCCTGCGCTGGCTGAATTCATCCCGTCCAACAGTGAGCTTGCTATCAGTTGGGTCCGGCTCGAAAAGGATCAGGAACTGTCGGTTCATCAGCATCCCGAAGCAAGCCTGATACTGATTTGTGATGGTTCGGGGGAAACGTTGGGGGCGACCGAGCGTGCGATAGAAGCGGGTGACATGGTTTTAGTGCCACCTCATGCCCTGCATGGCTTCAAAGGCACCCAAAATGGTTTTTGGGCACTTTCCATTCAGTTCAATGGCAAGGCCCTGTACGAAGACACGTCGCGACCGAGCGTCGTCTTCAAATCACAGGAATCCGATACCGCGAAGCCTGCCGATGTGCTGTTACGAGACAATCAGGCTTACCTGGATAGCTTCAAGAATAGTCGGCTGTTGTCGCTCATCAATTCGCCATCCATTGATCAACCGCAAGTGCGCGAAAAACTCCTCGACTGCCTGCAGACCTGGTCAGATATGTTTCAGGATTTGCTGCATATCCGAGTGGCGATGACGCTTGATCAGGCTCACAAAAAAATTGCTCTTGAGCACTTGATAGAAGAGCTGGGTCATAACAATAACCTGCGTCTTCAGCGCAACACCAACCCTTCCCCGGTTTCGGATGCAGCCTTTCATTCCACTATGGAATGGTTCAGGCACCAGATGCTTTATAAAAGCGATATGGTCAAGACGCTCTTGATGCACGTCGTACTGGAAGGCAGCGGTGAAATTTTCCACAGCGAAGCCGCTCGGGTATTCGCTGGCATGCCGCACTTTCAGGAACATGGCGAAGACGATGGTCATCACGTCAGTATGGGCATAGCGCTGCTGAACGACGCGTCGCCAAGAGAAGTCGAGGATTTACGCGTAGCGTTAAGTGAAGGCTGGGAGATGATCACACTGCTTTGCGATCGATTTGCCGATATTGCCTGTCGAGACTCACTGGGACGTAAGACCGTCACGGATCTTCAATCTGTGCCGGTATATAACTGATTCCTATGAAGATTGCAGAAGTCTTGAAAACCGTCCTTTGCTTCCGTACGCCTGAAGGAGCTCGAGGAGCGCATTTGGTCCACGCCTACCGCTGGCAACGCTGGTGCAAGGCCGCGATCGATGATGCAAGTAGAGCCGGAAACAGACGGCTTCATATCGAGATTTTTGCAGCCCTCAAACGGGATGTCATGTTAGCGCTGATTGCAATCGGGGTGCATACTGCGGCGGCTTTTGGTGCCGCAGTCACCTTGAAATCATTGCTGATCCAACTGATGCGGGCTGACTCGTCCGTGCTCTCGAATATTACCCAAGGCACCACCTGTCTTCTGCTGATTTACTGTGCCTGGCTGGCGCTCAACCACACTTTCTTTCTGGCTGAGCTAGTCGGCGTAGGCAGTCGCTCCTATGTGGAACAAAGGGTATTAATCAAAAGGACTGTTGCGCAAAACGGCATCTTTGCGCTCAGCCTGACAACGTTGCTCGACCGAGAGGCCGCGCGTGTCGAATCCTCATGGTCAGGATTGATTACGATAGCGCTTGCGCTGGCAACGGTGCTTTTCACCTCCGCTTTTTTCTTTCTTGCTCTGGGCGCTAGTGCGGTGGCTGCCCTTGCGGTCATCGCTGGCAGTTCAATGATCGTGTTCTGGGTTGCTCAACGACTGGGCGCAACCTATGAACAGTTATCGTTGAGTGCGACTCAGCGCATAGAGGTGGGGGTATTCGCAACGAAAAATCGGCGTCAAGCCTGGCTGAAGAACTGGAATGCCGAACTGATCCGTGACTACGCCGCCAAACGAAACCTCGAAGAGGGCTCCTTGAAAAAAGCTGCTCGCCTGGTCGCGGCCATTAGTCTGATCTCGACCATGACGCCGATTACCGCACTGTTAAGCTCGGCGCTGCTACAACTAATCTATCTGGGCCAAGTCGATACACCAGGGGTGCTGGCCGCCATCGCGTTGATTGGGGGACTGAAGTCAGTCGCCAATAATATTCCAGACATTGTGCAAAGTATTTCCCAAGGCTTTGTAGGCCACCGTCATATCGAGCAATACCTTGACGCCCCTGAGCCCGTTAACTCCCCTTGCGCAACATCAATACCGCCCTCCACGAAGGCAAAGCATATTGCCATTGTCGGCGCCGCAGGCAGTGGCAAGACATCTATGCTGAGAAACTGTGCGCAACGCTTTCCCGGGGCTGACGATCAGGCGATTTTCATTCCGGACGAACCGTGGATATTCGCTGGCGGTCTTGGCGAAAATCTGAGTATCTATCGGCGTGAATTTTCAGACGAAGAGGTACAGGAGGCGATTGCGCTCGCACGCCTGCCCGGGGACTTTTATCTCGACTACATCAGAGAGCGGGATTGCGGCGCAATCAAGCAATGGGACGTTTCCAGAGGCCAGGGAAAACGAATAGAACTGGTCCGCGCCCTAGTGGCACGCACAGACTGGATCTACATCGACCAACCGACCTCAGGGCTGGATGACGCGCTGGCTGCGGGATTGTTGAGAACACTGCTGGACGGCCCATGGCGTGATACAAACGTAATGTTCGTCACGGATAAGCCGGAGGAAAGAGACACTGCCGAAGAAATCTGGACTGTTTCTGGCGGTAGGATTATCGACATAAAAACTCACCACGCTTGCGCTTCTTCGCGACCTCTCGCTTCACCGGTGGCAAGCTCTTTCTCTGCGTCCTCGCCGCCAAAGGCAGTACACAGTAAAAATGATTCGACAGAACAGCCTGAGCGGGTTTCCAGATCAATCACCAGCAGCCTGATAGCGTTCGGCACGGGCGCCATCACGTTGGTCGCATTCACCCTGATGGCACTCAAAGAAGTGCTCACTATTGCAGGCGACTACCTGATCGCTAGCGGTTATCTGGGTACGCATCTGAATGCATCTTTGCTCGGGCTGGCCGGCGTTTTGCTAGTGAGTGCTTTGCTGTCGATTTCCGGGGCGTTGGTCACGGCGAAGAAATGTATTGAGGCGGCGTCTGCACACTGCAATCGATACCTTTCTTATTTAATGAACCCGGGCCTTGATGAGCGTCTGACCCAGAAAATCAATCACGACAGCCAAAACAAGCTGACATGGGATCAGCGGCGCGTCGATGAAGTATTGCCCGTTCTGTTGCTGGAAACCATCGGCGCGGCAACCTTGCTGTCGGTCACGGCAGGGTATGTTGTGCTGAATAACATTTACGTACTGTTTCCGTTTGTTTTCATCAGCCTGTGTTATTGGCGGGGAGCACGACGCTCCGGCGAGTTGCTAAAAAAATCCAACACTCGGGAAATCGACACCACCGCCCTATTGTTCACACGCATTCAAGCACTGAGTTGGGACGGCGGTCGATTTGAAAGCATGGCCAGAAACTCCAGCATCCTGAACTGGTTGAGCGGCAACCTGGCCGCTCGAGCGTTTGCTTCTCTGGATAATGCTGCGATGCGTCGTTGGTATAGCTACAAACTGGATTTGATGGGTGTTTTCTTTCTTTCCGGCATCGTGGCATCAACCCTTTACTTTCACGCCATCGGCGTAGCCACGATGGCGAACGTTCTGGCTGTGAGTCTTTCATACAGCCTGATTGCGATTTTCGCGCGCTTGGGAAGGTGCGTAGTGGAGTTGCGACAAGTCCTCGACAGTGCCGATCGCCTGGTCGTGGCTGGCCTCTTGCCAACGGCAGCGCCGAGATGCCAATACGTTCAAAATGGTGCGCCATTGGTATCGTTTTCAAACGTCACATTCGTTAACCCTCACAGCGGAATAACGGTGCTAGAAGATTTCGACCATGCGTTTCACGAGAATGATGTCGTGGTGATCATGGGGGCAAGCGGTGTCGGTAAATCAACCTTCGCCAGTCTGGTAGTGGGCAGCCTGCTGCCAAGTCAAGGTCAGGTATCGACGCTGGGTGGCACTATCGGGTATCTGACACGGCCACATGCCGAAGACGTTCAGTTATTGACCTCCAGCCCGATATTCAAGCCGGGACCGCTGTTTGAACATTTCAATAGCACGTCTCAGGAAGAACTTTATCAGCAGGCCTCTTATCTGGGCCTCTCGAGCATTATCGAGCGCCTGCCGGAGGGCTTCAATCAAGAGGTTGCCTGGAGTGGTGACGTTAACCTGAGCAAGTCAGAGCTTCAACGACTTGCGCTGCTTGATTTGACCATCAATGCACCGTCCATCGCCATCCTCGACGAGGCCACCTCCGAGCTGGACAGCGTCGAAGAACTTCAGCTCATCAGGAAGTTGATGGCAGCCCTGCCAAAAACCTTGTTTTTCATCATTACTCATAACGCTGAGCTTTCTGCGCTGGGAAACAGAAACTTTACCTTCAACTCTGAAAAGCGATTGGTTGAAAAAACGATATAAGCCTATTCTCACACATTGTTATACAAGGATCGTAAGTATGGAGTTGCCTGCGCAGCGGGAGGCGTTTTGCATCAGTTATGGCGTCTCTAACCCACAGCTGCCCTTGAGCGGTATTGCCCACTGGGAGTCAATGCTCAAAGGGCTTGCGGAGCAAGACGGTATCCTGCATGAAGAGCAGGCCTATGTCGCACCCGGCTTCTTTTATATGCCTGTTACTGCGCAGCCGGACCCACCGTTTCTGAAGCAATTGATACGTCAGGCACATACAGCCGACTGGCTGTTGGTTCCCTCCCTGAAGAAAACCGATCACTCGCTGCGCCAGCAATATGAAACAGACATAATAGTGGTTCCCTTCATGCAGGTTGCCTATCTGCATGTTGACGGAGAACTTGACGCTTGTTTGCTGACTGCCATGGGCAGAAAAGCATACAAGGAGATGGTACGTCTTACCCGAAGGACTGAAGAACTGTGCCATACGCGACTCTATCGCTTGGACGAACTGGTTGAAAACAATCAAGTATTGGAAGCGTTTTCAACACTGCAGTCGTTAAACGTGGACAAATACCAGCACGTGAGGAACCTGTACGCTCTTGAAACACTGCAGGCACTGGCACGCTCAACTGAAGGTCCAAAATACTATATAAAAATGAATTATGAAAAATTGAATAATGTCGCTGTCTACGGTTCCCTAAGCTACGCTGATCAGCAACAGGGCGTTTTCTCTCAGCTGGTGCAAGGTCAAGACCGCAGCCAGGTACCCCCCGGGCTCAACTTGTACGTCAGCGATTACTATCAACTTTATAAAGTGGCTGATGAGCTTGGATTCAAGACAAGCTGTCTTGGCCGCGGCGCCATCGATATGAAAAAACGAATGGGTGCCAACCGGGTAGTCGACCTGGACAACTGGCTGATTCCTGTCAGAACGAGTCGGCAAAAACAAATGCATGCATTTTCAGTCAGAGCATACGGTTAATAAGGAATTTTCGTGTCTTTCTTTGATCTCAATCGGCAACTTGATAGCCAGCACATAATAGAGAATGGTATCTCGATTATGGACTACTCGACATCGACCTTCGATTTGGCTGGTACACTTCAAAAAACGCTCGTCGGCCGCTATAAGCTCAGGGCTAACTTCCCGCTGGACAAGATTCACGAATGCCTCGAACACGAAGAAATCCAACGCCACCGAAAAGAGTCTGGCCACTGGTATGACCCGTTACAAACGCTGGGTGAGCCAATGATCAATGAATACTACACCTTTGTGAATGGGCTCAGTCAGCGTCTGGGTTTCGACTTTGTGTTCGAACATAACCCGCTGGTGCGCTACCACATTCCCACGACACTGGATGACCGTTACAGACTACCGGACGGCGAGTTGTTTACTCACCACTCGGATACCTTACTGGGCGACTATTTCCAGCAAATCAATATATGGTTACCGTTCTGCGACGTTAAAAATACCGCAGCACTCAGCGTTTGCTCGAAGCGTGCCAGTCTGCGCGCTCTAAAAACGTTCGCCCATGAGCAGAGTTATAGCTACGACGAATATAAGGACAGTCGAATCGATTTCTTCGATTATGCAAAACAACGTCCGCAGTTCATATCGGACCTCAGGATGGATGCCATGCCGACCAACCTTCGCTACGGCCAGTGCCTGATGTTTGATCCACGTGTACTGCACGGGACGGCAGAGAACTCGGAGAATGTAACGCGTGTGAGCATGGATTTCAGGATTATCCCGGTGGATGATTACGAGTCCATCATCAAGGAACTCCAGCTTCAAGGGGGTCGCCCTAATAGCTACGAAGGCGAAGGTTTGATCAAGGGCGAGTTCTACAACGCATTGACTGCACGTGAAGTCGTCAGCCGCTGATTCCTCTGCACTGTCATAACACCTCAATAATTAACCCGAGAACGGATCATGACGACGACAATCGCGTGGCTGGACGGCCAGTACCTCGAGATAGACAAAGTATCTTTTTCACCCGTCACTCACTCGCTTTCTTATGCGTCATCAGTTTACGAGGGTATGCGCAGTTACGGCTCAAGCATTTTCAAATGCGAGGAGCACTTGCAACGTCTGCAACGGTCAGCGCAGGTATTCAAACACGAAGTGAATTACAGCAACGCCATGCTGGCGGAAGCCTGTCATGAACTACTGAGACGAAATGAACTTGTAGACGCTTACATTAAAATCGTCGTGTTCTATGACGATGTCGACGTCAGTTTTATGGGCCGAAACTGTCGCAGCAAAGTGGTAATATTTGTCCTTCCATTCGCCCCCAAATCCGCGACCACACCTTACCGGCTGACGATAGCCAATTGGCGTCGAGCCCCTGCTGCTTGTCATCCCTACCAAGCAAAAACCTCATCTACCTATGCGCTCAGTTTTTTGAGTTTTCGTGACAAGGGCGAGTGTTTCGACGACGTGCTGTTTCTTTCTACGATGGACACGGTCTGTGAGTCCAGCGGCTCGAACGTCTTTTTTGTGAAAGAAAACCTACTCATCACGCCGACCACTGACATGGCATTGGCGGGAATAACGCGCCAGGTTGTCATCGACGAGCTGTCTCAGTTACTGAACTTGCAAGTTGTGCAGCGGGATATTTCAAGCTTGGAGCTGAACCAGTTTGACGGTGCCTTTCTGTGCGGTACCGCTATGGAGATCACAGAGGTCAGTTGTATTGATGACGTCATCTACAAGAAAAATTCATGGGTCGAGTTATTGGCTACCGCGTATAAAAAAATGGTGATGAGCGCGTCGGGTTGACCCACACAGAAGCGAGTGCGCCCCTGTTGTTTATCCATGGTGGACTTACATTCTGCCGAGTCAATTATTCGAAGGCCGATATTGCAACGCCTCGGCCAGATGACTGCGGCTGATCGCGTCCACTTGCTCCAGATCCGCCAACGTCCGTGCCACTTTCAGCAGTCGATGCGCCGAACGTAATGAGAGGGTCAGACGCTCGCAGGCCGTCTCCAGCCAGCGTTCATCGACACTGGACAGCGCGCAGTGCTCGCGCAGCCCCGGCAGGTCGAGAAACGCATTGGCACAGCCCTGACGACGTTGCTGACGGTCTCTCGCCTCAGCGACCACGGCTGCGGCACTGGCAGTGTTTTCACTGGTGGTCGGGTCAGGGTTGAGGGCGGTGGCTTCGCGGGCGACGGTCAAGTGCAGATCGATCCGGTCCAGCAGCGGGCCGGACAGCTTGTTGCGATATCGCTGCACCTGCTCGGTGGAGCAACGGCAGCGCCCGGTCGGCTCACCAAGATATCCACAGGGACACGGGTTCATCGCTGCCACCAGTTGGAACCGCGCCGGAAAGCGCACGCGATCCCGCGCACGGGAAATCACGATATGCCCGGACTCCAGTGGTTCGCGTAAAACCTCCAGCACGCGGCGATCGAACTCCGGCAGTTCATCAAGAAATAAAACGCCGTGATGCGCCAACGTGATCTCGCCAGGTTGCGGACGACTGCCACTGTAGGATGACGAAATAGATGCGACAGCGGTATGCTAAAGGCAAGCAATGTCGTCGCCATTATTCGTAATAGCTGCGACGAATTTTCGAATTAGGCGCGACAATACTCATTATGATCGGAAATAGCTGCGACAGTCCTACGCCACGGCAAACCCGTGCGATCAAACCTACCAAGCGCAGCTTGTCTGGGGTTTTCCCTTTAAAGAATCAGGCCGGAATCGCGTACGAATCGTTGCTTGAAAGGGACTTCCTCTTCCGTACAGCATTTTCAGTCGAGGTGGATACCATCATTCCTCAGCCTGTAAAGATTGATTTCACCGGCAGGGATGGCCGGATTTTTCAATACACGCCAGATTTTCTTGTCTACTACCATCTCGGTAACCGGCACTATGACGACTATCCGAAACCAATGTTGGTAGAGGTCAAACCTGAAAAGGAATGGCGGCAAAACTGGCGCAGCTGGCTGCCCAAGTGGAAAGCTGCTTGGCGATATGCGCACGATCAGGGCTGGGTTTTTCACATACACGACGAAAACCGGATCCGCGATAACGTCTTCTCCAATATCGAGTTCCTTGAGCGCTACAAACGCTTCAACTTTCCGGTCGAGAACACTGATTGGGTCTTGGAAACCGTTCGCCAAATGGGCACGGTCCCTTTCCATTACCTGCTGGCCCGTCATTTTTCTGGAATCTACAAAGCCGAAGGCATCAGCCTCATCTGGCATATGGTCGCCACAAGACAGCTTGACTGTGACATCAGACAGCCTCTCAACAGCTTTCTCGAACTATGGGTGCCCGAGCGATGAGCTGGATAGAAAATAAGGAGAATGCACTCGTTCCGTATGAGCCAAATCGTGCGCGTCTAAATATCGACGTGAACTCAACGGTCAGATTCGGCGATAACGTCTACCGGATCTCACAGATTCTCGACTTCAAGACGGTCATAGGTATTGACGTCGAATCAGGTCGTGCGGCTTCGCTGGCAATTGCAGCACTCATCCCAATCGGACAGGACAAAGTTGATGGGCTGTATGCCAATTACGACGTAAGCGCTATCGCGTCTGAAGACTGGGCTATAGCGCAACGACGATTCGCTGCGATCGAGCCTCTGTTAGGGCACACGATCGTTGGTCGGAAAGAAACGGAGCAGCGTGCGAGAGAGACAGGTGTGGACGCGGCCACCCTGTATAGATGGCTCGGTAAATACAACGAGTGGGGCGAGTTGCTTGCGCTTGTGCCTCGCAAACGCGGTTGGCAGACGGGGAACTCACGCATTTCCCGCGAAGCAGACGAGCTGATCACCAAGGTTATCAAGGATTACTATCTGACCAAGCAGCGCCCGACTGTCCAGAAGGCCATTGAACAGGTCAGGGAGCTCTGCGATCAGTCCAAAATTCCACCTCCGAGCGCCACGGCCATTCGCGCCCGCATTAAAGCAGTCTCAGATCGGGACTACTTGCGAGGCAGAGGTTTTTCCGATAAGGCGCGTAACAAATACACGCCGTCCCCTGGAACCTTCCCAGGTGCCGATTACCCACTAGCTATTGTGCAGGTAGACCACACGCCCATCGACGTCATGTTAGTTGACGACGTGCATCGCCTGTCTATCGGACGACTCTGGCTTACGCTCGCTATTTGTGTGCACACGCGCATGATCACCGGATATTACTTGGCGCTGGATGCGCCCTCCGGAATTTCGGTTGCGATGTGTGTGGCCCATGCAGCCTTACCTAAAGAAGAATGGCTGACTGTTCATGGTATCGAAGGGGATTGGCCCGTGTGGGGCTTCCCGAGCGTTTTGCACACAGACAACGGCCCTGATTTTCAAGCCGAAACCCTGAAGCTCTCTTGCTCAAACTACGGAATCGAAAACCGCTTTCGCCCAGTGAAAAGACCTAAGTACGGCGGGCATATCGAACGTCTTCTTGGAAAATTCATGGACAAGATTCACGCCTTGCCAGGCACGACATTTAGTAATGTCAGCCAGCGAGAGGGTTACGATTCGGACAAGCAAGCGGTGATGAGCGTTTCAGAATTCGAAACCTGGTTGGTTCGCGAAATTCTGAAGTACAACGAGAGCTATCACTCAAAGATATTCATGAGCCCTTCGCGCAAGTGGCATATAGGGATTTTTGGTAACACTGGCGTGGATCCGCTGGTAGGTCTTCCAATGCGTCCTGCGGACCCGCTCACCGTACAACGTGACTTCTTACCCTCGTACGAGCGCACCATCCAACACTACGGTGTCGAGCTTGATGTCAGGTATTACTCTGAGGCACTAAGGCCTTGGATCAATGCCAAGGACGAGCAGACAGGAAAAACACGCAAATTCATCTTTCGCCGAGACCCTCGCGATATCAGCTTGATTTGGTTTTACGACCCTTTGCTCAAGCAATATTTCAAAGTGCCAGTCGCCAACCAAGCATTTCCGGCCGCGAGTGTCTGGGAGTACAGAGCCGCCAAGAAAAAGGCGGTCGAAGAAGGTCAAGCTCACGTAAATGAGGATTTGATCAAGCGGTACATCCTGGAAAATCGCGATCTGGTCCTGTCATCAGAGGCCAAAACCAAGAAGGCTCGTCGAGAGGCGCAACGCCACCGTGTGCATGCTAAGAAGGTTACACCTGCCCAGCCAAATCCTAAGGCAGTGGCTTCCAAGCGTGATGAAACGCCCATGCTGACGGATATGCTGGATATAGAGCTCGATAGCTTTGGGGACATATCATGATGTCGTACGAGCATATACACCCAGACTTTCGGCCTACGCTGAATCTTTCTGACAAGGACCGCATCGAGTTTCTACATGAGCCTCGCTGGATCGGTTATCCAGCAGCTCACAAAATTTTAGAGACAATGCATCACCTGCTGGAGATCCCGTCACGGCCGCGGATGCCCAATTTGCTGATAGTGGGAGATTCCAATAATGGCAAGACCACTGTCGTGCGCAGATTTATGGATCTGCACGGAAAAGGCTACGTTAACGCGGCTTCGGAGCCGGTGAAGCCGGTCATCCTAATAGAATCGCCTCCAAATTCAGACGAAAAAGGGCTCTACATTTCCATCTTGGAACAGTTCTGGGCACCGTACCGAGCTTCGGACCCAGCCCTCAAGTTACGGTATCAGATCGTTCACCTGTTCAGGTCTTGCAGCGTCAAGATGCTGATCATTGATGAGTTTCATTCCATGCTGACTGGCTCGGTAGTCAAGCAGCGCGAAATCATGAACACAATCAAGTTTCTCTGTAATACCTTGGCCATTCCAGTGGTCGGCGTGGGCACGCCAGACGCAGTGCGCGTTCTGCATACGGATCCCCAGCATGCCAGTCGCTTTGACGTGATGCCCTTACGTATTTGGGAGCCGAATGCTGATTTTCAAAGACTGCTGAAAGGATTCGAGTCGGTTCTCCCGCTGCGCGAGGCTTCTGGCCTGTCCAAGCCTCAGCTGGCTATGCTCCTGCACTCCATTTCTGGTGGAAATACAGGAGACCTTCATCGTCTGCTGATCGAGTGCACCACTGAGGCCATTAAGTCGGGTAAGGAGCACATCGATCAAGCAATCATCGAGAGCAAATCGTGGCTGCAACCTACTCGTGGCATCCGAGAGTTGATCTGACCGCACCGCTGTGGCCTTGCGCACAGCCTATCTTGGAGGATGAGCTGATGTCCTCCTGGCTGGTTCGCACGGCTCTGGCTCACGGCTGCTCCCCGCTTACGTTGACTAACAGCATCTGGCCACGCTGGAGGGCATGGTCTACAGATATGGATCGTGGACTAGGCACAATCCGCGCTGCCCAGCTAGCCCATTTGGCAGGCTGCGCGACAATGGATATCGAAGTTTGCAGCCTGGCGGCGGCCTCAAGGTTGATCACTTCAACCCGCAAGACCGGTTCAGGAACACTGCCTTGGCTTTTAGCACGGGGGTCAAGGAATCTTCGTTGTGCTGGCGGTCTACAGATTTGTCCGCAATGCTTTGGCCAGTCAATACCTTATTACCGCATTAGTGCTCGGCTGGCCTGGCACGTTGCCTGTCCCGTGCACCTCGTCCGATTGGTCGACCGGTGCCCGAACTGTTGCACCGCCTTACAGCCCCACAGACTGGTCCCCCCTGATGAGAGCTGCGCTCATTGTCATAGATGCGGCGTTGCACTGGCTGACGCGCCTGCGATCCCAATGACTCATGCTGAGTTTGGCTTTCAAATAGACGCAGATGATCATTTACGAAAATACGCCTCTGGAGAGACGCAAGTTGCACCGCAAGCCCGGTTCCATCAGGCTGTACGCGCAATTTCGTTTCTCCGGGCTGCGGCACGTCATCAATCCGTCTCAACAGAACGTGCGCTTGCATCGCTTGAAATTTCCATGACTACTCTGCCAATTTCAGGGTTATGTCTGGAAATGCTTTCTGTAGCAGATCGTGCAACGCTTTTGGGTTACGTCTGGGCGATAATGACGACCGACCAAGATCAACTGGGGGAGCTGTTCAGGGAGTGTCCGGCCTCTTGCACTGCGTTTTACTTGCAACAAAATCCTCCAGAGTTATCTGGCCGGGCGTTGCGGGCAAGCATTGGTCAGGCAAACGTCGACCCGAGGCGTGAGAAAGGTTCAGGGCAGTTACCTAACAGCAAACTGGCTGTGCAGAGAATGTGGATCAGGCTATGGAGGCGATTTTTGCGTGACAGCTGAAGAAGGAGCGGCCCCAAAGCTGGCTACTTGTGGTGGCTGCGGCAATTCGATTACCAAGGCGAAGAAAGTTCATAAGCAGCTGAAGTACTGCGAAACCTGTTACCCGCGCCTGTTCAAACGCAGCATGTGTGCCAGCTGCGGAAATTTCGCGAGACTTCCCGTTTTCGATCCGACATCGCCTTGTCAGCGTTGTGTGAGCGCCAAGCCATGTGTGCGCTGCAAGCGTACCGGAAGGCCGGTTGGTAAGCTGACGCCCTATGGTCCAGCTTGCAACTCCTGCGCTCACTACTATTCGAAGCTGGAGCCCTGCGAGATCTGTCAGGCAATGTCGACACGACTCAGCAGAACTGTGGTCGACGGCGAGCCACGCAACGGCTGTCCACGATGCGTCCGTGCTTCACAGGGCTCGTGTCAGGCGTGCAGACGCCACCGTGTTCTCATCGAGGCAGTTGACGGTCGAAAACTCTGTAAGGCGTGCAATACGCTAAAAACCGTGCCATGCACGCATTGCGGCGATTTGATGCCCGCAGGACTGGGCAAAGAATGTCTGAACTGCTTCTGGCAGAAGACATACCAGAAGCGTCTGACGATGAATACTGAGGCTTTCAACACTAACTGGATGCGCCGGTTGTTTATCCAGTTCGGCGAATGGCTGCCTTCACATGTATCCATGATGAAAGCAGCTCGATCGATCAATAGATATCTGATCTTTTTCGTCGAGATCGAAAGACAATGGTCGACGCTTCCGACATACGCGGAACTCGTGCACCACTTCACTGCAGATGGCTTGCGTCGGATGCGGATTCCTATGGCTTGGCTGCAATCCGCTGAAGGCGTAGCTGTCGATTCAAAGGTCAGAACATCAAGCTCGGAGCAGCGCCGAATAATGACAACGCTTGCGGCGTTTCCAGACGGTCTCAAGCATACTGCACTCAATGGTTACTACCGAAACCTGCTCACCCGCGTTGAGCAAGGCACGACCTCTCAACGTTCTGTTCGCATGGCTTTAACGTCGGCGGGGGAAGCGTTACTAGCTTGCGGACCTGATCGGGACGATCTCCCATCAACTCAGAGCATGCTTGCCCTGCTGAGAAAATCACCAGGAAGTACAGCGTCCCTTACCGGCTTCGTTCTTTACCTGAATAAATGCTTCAACCGAGATATCGACATTCAACTCATGAAGCAGCGGGCTCAACTTTATGCGCAGCAAAAACTTGAACAGCAAATCCTTGATCTGGTGCAAGAGGCGCAATCAGGCGTTGAGGTTGAAGAGAGGTGGATTCCTCTAGCGCTCAAGCATTTTCATAAGGTGACGCGAATGCCGCCGGGAGATCAGCTTCAGGTGAGAACCGCTGACGAGGGCGGGCTATGGATAACTTTGAATGCACGAGAATACTGGGTACCCGATCCGCGCAACCTGTCACAGGCTTAGGTGTGAGGTGCTTACACTTGAGCGGCAATCGGAGGCTTAGAAGGTGCTTTGATCGTAAGATTGGGTACCTCGGATGGCGCGGGCCTTCGGTTACTGATCCTTAGAAAACTTAGCTGTAGCATCGAAGCGGAAGGATTGTAAGGTCTTCCATTGATCATAAAAGGCAGGCTTGTCGCAGTCGGCGCCCTGTGCCCCTACGTACTTGTAGCGAGTAGTCGCCCTCTGCAGATGGTAGGCACAACCTAAGATCTCAATGTAATCCCCATCTTTGTTTTTGATCTCAAAAAAGCCTGCGACTCGCAAAATCTCTTCTTTACCCTTCCCCGGGATGTTGAACGTCACTCGAAAAGTCGCGCCGTCCTTATATCCATTGATGTCCCCAGATGGCCACCGGTAGCCCGGCAGGAAGTAGCTACCCCGAATCTGGTTATCAGCACCTTGCTTGATCAGCATCGACCCGGTTTGGCCACCAACGTCGATTCGCCAAGTCCCCGACAGCACAACACGGTTCGTGTCGCTGTGGTCGAAATGTGGATTTTCAGCAGCCTCCGGTTGAACGATATCCAGCATGAGTGCGTTCGAATTCACCTTCAAGTCGCCGGAGACGAACTGGGCATAGACCTTCACCTTAGTCGGAGAAACCTTGATTGCTTTGACCGCCGGAAGCTCAATAATCGCCATCGAGCCAACAATCTTTTCGACTTTCACCGTGCTCGGTGGGCCGACTTTGAAAAACTCGCTATCCGCGTAAATTGTGATGGTGCCTGGGGATAGGTCAGAGATGCCCGTAGAGTCCACGCGAACGGTGAGGGGCACATCCCGATACAGGTCGACAGACGCCTTTGGAGTTAAAATTTCTACGTCAGCTTTGCGCGAGAATAAAACTGTTTTGATCTCTGGCTGAAAATAGGTAGAGCCATACACCAAAGCACTGCCGATTGCGCCGAAGCTTACAAATCTGAGATTTCGAGAAATGAATCCTGAGATTTTTTGGAAAATGGAGCTGATCATCAATTCTTTCCGGCGTGGACTGAATCAAAGCGCACAGCGTTGGGGAAGTACGAAACTCCACTATCACCGAATCTCAGTTTCAATGATGGGATGGAAATCTGGGCTCCTGCCCCGCCATCCATCGCTAAAGCACGGATGACCATTACTCCTTGTTCATCGGCGATTTTTTTATAAATTTCTGCGAACTGGACGAGCGTTGCAGCTTGACCAAATCCATGAAACGCACCAACTATGAGGACGTCACCAGCTTTCGACACGCCGATTGCGACTCGATTGAACTCCGCATCACGCAGGCTCTTTGAGACATCGACAACGTTATTGATAATAATGATGGGTTTGGATTGCAAAGCCTCTGACCACGCTCCAGCCTGAGAGGCGTTTTCGGCAGCGATCACCTTTACGCTTCCTTTCGCATCCGAAACTATCACCCCGCCATGACTCCAAGGCATGAGCGATACCAACCGCTTACCCTGTGAACGCACCAATCCAATCGGCTTCTCTCTACCGGATGGCGAAAATCCGAAAAAGCTGCCACTTGCGACGACTAAAGTATTCTTGGTCATGAGCTTGCGGTACGCCATGGCAGACGTCCCCTTCGCCTTAAGTTCATGGACAGTCATGGCGGTTGCTCCAGCGAAAAGGTGGACTGCAACAACCTGGTACTCGCCGATCTGGTGGACTACCACTTCACCCGCAGTACCTAATTTGGAGACGCTTTTCTCATGCGGCGCAGTAAATTCGGCAGCGATACCTTCGGCCTGAGATAGCTGTGAGAACCCACCTACAAGAAGCAGAAGAGAGATTACGTGCGAAATCCGTTTCATTTACCGCATCTAATTGTAAATAATCCAAAGGTAAGCATATCAAATAGCCACGAAAAAATGCTACGCATATCAACCGCTTACTTTTCTTGTACTCGAACGGTGGGTTTGCAGGACGCTTACGACTCACGCAGAGCTGCGATCACTACACGGCTAATCGCTGCTGTATCTCCGCCTGTTGTGGGCCGAACCTGACATTCCATCTTGGAAACCTCAATCTTTAACGACCACAGCTTAACCCATCGCAATGTGCCTTCACCGGACGGTTACAACTCACCTTCCTGATCCCGACGCCAGAGGCGATGGTGCCCACCTTATTTGGTGGACACCTAATAGTAACCGTCCGGGCAACTCATCTAGCGTAGCTGGCTCTATTGTTTTACGAGATTGCGCAACGATGAAGCTCAGCCCTCAATGTCGATCAGGGACTGCCGGGCATCATCACCCCAGTCAGACCCGATCAAAGCACTTTCTCGTGCTATCAACAATTGAAACGCTTGAGATTCCTTTCAAGCGTTGCTGGATAACTTAAACTTGCCGACTACGCTGCGAAGTTCATTAGCGAGCAATGAAAGCTCGTCAGCCGTTACGGCGTTGTCCTCTACGCCTTCCATGACGATTAAGCTGCTGTTTCGAATGCCGATGACGTTGCGATTGATATCCTCTGAGACCGAATGTTGCTGCACCGCCGCACTTGCAATCTGAGTGTTCATGCCCACAATTCCGTCTACTGCTTCATTGATCTGGTTCAGGCTGCCAGACGCTTGGCTCGCTGCCTGAATGCATTCCCTAGCTCGGGTTTGCCCAGCTTTCATCTGTTGAACAGCGGCATCAGTAGCGCCTTGCAACTGTTGGATGATCCGTCGAATTTCTTCTGTGGAGTTTTGTGTGCGCGAGGCCAGAGTCCGCACTTCGTCAGCCACGACCGCGAAACCACGGCCTTGCTCGCCAGCTCGCGCCGCCTCGATGGCCGCGTTAAGGGCCAGCAGGTTAGTCTGATCCGCGATGGTACTGATGACCTCGATGACACCACCGATTTCTTTGCTGTGTGTCGCTAACGCTTCGACTTTGCTTGCACTGAGCTCCACTTCGTTGGCCAACGCCTCAATAGCGGCACTTGTTTCAATCATAACTTTCAAGCCGTCGTTAGACGCACTGCTTGCAGATTCAGCGGCACGTGCTGCGCCCTCGGTATTCTGGGCCACGTCGGCAACGCTCGCGGTCATTTCGTTGATGGCAGTAGCAACCTGCTCGGTTTCAGCCTGTTGTGAGTTCATTGAGGCTTTGGCTTGGCCTATGGAGATCTCTAGTCGCTTTGCCGCATCTGAGACTGAATGCGAGCTACGCTCCACCTGGCTCAGTGAGCCAGAGAAGGCCGTTACCATGCGGTTAAGTCCCTCGCCTACATCACCGATTTCATCGTGGCTGTTGATTCGGACGCGCGCGCTCAGATCGCCTTGAGCAATACGTGCCGTCACAGCTAGGAGCTCATCAACCCCAATCCGCAGAGCCTTGTAGATGCCGACGAACGCATAGAGCAGCAGTATCGCAATGGCGATAAATAGCTCAGTGCCGAAAGTACGCTCATTACTCAGTGTATTCAGACGCTCATCAATTCGAATTCGCAGCGATTCCTGGATCTGATCCTGAGCTTTGTAAAACTGAGCAACGACGGCGTTTCCACGCTCGCCCAAGGTGTTGGCATTCACGTTTGAGCGCTTGCTCGGATCAAGGTAGTCCACCAGGTCTTTACGCAGATTTTCCAGGTCGGTAATGGCTGTTGTTACAGACGGCTGAACTACACCAGATAATTTCGGCTCTTCTCGGCGAAGCAGGGAAAGGCTCTGCTGCAACTCTTGACGCATTAGCAGCTCCTGTTTCAACAAAGTCTGGGCAAAAATACGAGTGGTGTCGTCCAGAGGACGGTCAGCGCTAAAACCGCTGGCCAGACCGCGAATCTGTCCGACCAGATTTATTTGCCGAGGCAGACGTATAGAGCTTAGATCGATGAGGTACAACGAACCTGCTTCTTCGTCCAAAATCATGCCGGAAGTGGCCGTAATGTAGTAAACGAAATTCATTAGGTCGGTTAACTGGTCGTTCCACGCGGAAAAGATCACCAAAGGTGCTTCGCCTGCTTTGGCGCGTTCAACCAGCTGCACACTAGCGGTACGCAACGTCTGAACTCGGTCTGTCGTTGCCAGTTGGGTGCTAAATTTTGCGTCCTGCGCAGCAAGAGTCGCATAGGCATCGTTAAGCTTTTCAGCATTGCGTGCTGCATTGGCTACTGCGTTGGTGTCACCGCTGAGCATGCCGTGTGTCAGCGCCCTCTGAATCATGGTTAGACGCAGGATAGGGGTGACGTCCAACAAGTATTGTTGACCCACCTGTTCATGCTTGATGCCCGTGATGCTCGTGTTCAGTGAAAGCATCACCCGGGTGCCTAGCAGGAGCAGAGGAATCAGGACAATAAATCCCAAAATTGCGAATTTCATGGGGAATCGAACACGGTTGGTAACGAACAGGGCAGGCGCTAATAAATTCATCGGGTTCTCGATCACTCAAGGTCTGTGAGTGCTTTCTTAGGCGTTAAAAAGTGCCCATCTCTCATTTATGGTTATGAGGTAATGAAAGCATTCCAAGAGATCTTCCTCAAAAGCCGCTTACTCTCCTTTGTTACAGGATCGAATTGCCGCGCTTCTCTTGGTACGAAAACTATCGGCTGCACCGGGCGAAGCTGTAGGGAGGAATGCATGGATAACCAGCATAAAGGCTAAGTAGACCGGTAATGGCACCAGTTGGAGGTGCGTCCGGGCATCCCGTCTTGCGCAACTAAACCGGTCGCCACCTATGCGGTAGTAGCTCCGCAATCTCACTTGCCCGCTGCGTCGGCAGGCGCGTGAGGACGTCCTTCAAATAAGCATACGGATCATGGCCGTTGAGTCGCGCCGATTGGATCAAACTCATGATCGCCGCTGCACGTTTACCGCTGCGTAACGATCCCGCGAACAGCCAGTTCGAACGCCCAAGAGCCCACGGCCGGATTTGATTCTCGCACCAGTTATTATCGATCGGCACGGCACCGTCATCGAGATAGCGCGTCAGCGCTATCCAGCGTTTGAGACTGTAATCCAGCGCCTTGGCGATGGCCGAACCCTCAGGCACAAGCTGTCTTTGGGCGATCATCCAGGTATGAAGTGCGTCGGCGATTGGCGCTGCTTTTTCCTGCCGTATTCGCTGCCGATCACCCGGCTCCAGCTCTCGGACTTCTCGTTCAGCTTCGTACAAGGCCGCGATGTAGTTCAGCGCTTTTTCGGCGACCTGGCTCTTGTTGGTCACGTGCAAGTCGAAGAACTTCCGGCGGGCATGGGCCATGCAGCCGATCTCCGTAACGCCCAGTTCAAAGCCTGCCTTGTAGCCGGCAAAGTCATCGCAGACCAGCTTGCCGTTCCAACTGCCCAAGAAGGCTCGGGCATGTTCGCCAGCGCGGCTCGGGCTGAAGTCGTAAACGACCGCCGCCAGGTTGGAGAACTGACTGGTGGCATAGGCCCAGACGTAAGCGCGATGAGTTTTTTTCGCACCAGGCGTCAGCATTTGTACCGGCGTCTCGTCGGCGTGAACGACGTCGTGCGTCAGCACGGCTTCGCGCAGCGCATCAACCAGCGGCTGTAATTGCACGCCGCAGTTGCCCACCCACTGCGCCAAGGTCGAACGGGCGATGGGCAGCCCGGCGCGGCCGAAGATTTTCTCTTGGCGATACAGCGGCAGATGGTCGGCAAACTTGGCCACCATGATGTGGGCCAGCAGGCCTGCGGTCGGGACGCCTTTGTCGATGACGTGCGCCGGTACCGGCGCCTGGATCAGTGTTTCGCACTGTTCGCAGGCCCACTTTCCACGGATGTGGCGTTCGACTGTGAACACGCCGGGCGTGTAGTCGAGCTTTTCGCTGGCGTCTTCGCCGATGCGCTTGAGTGCGCAGCCGCACTGGCAGTGGCTGTTGTCCGGTTCGTGATGGATCAGTGTGCGAGGAAACTGCGGTGGCAGCGGTGCGCGCTTGGGTTGCTGGCGCACTTTGGCTTCGACAGGTGCCGGTTGCAGCGCCTCAAACTCGACTTCGATAGCGGCGATATCCGTATCGATCAAGTCGTCGAGCAGGCTGGCTTGATCCGGGCTCAACTGCTCGCTGCGCTTGGCAAACTTGAAGCGTTTGAGCAGCGCGATCTCGTGGGCCAGCTTCTCGTTGACCGATTTGTGATGAGTGATTTGCTTGTCCATCGTCTCGACGCGCTGGATCAACTGCGCCGCCAAGGCACGCAGTTCTTCAGGGTTTAATTGATCGAGATTCGGATGCGAAGTCATGCCGCCGATTTTGCCAGAGAGGGCTAGTGGCGGCGATAGACTGATGGGCCAATTGCGCTGGCAAGCAGGCCATGGCAGGCGAATTAGAGCACCGTGATGGCTGCTCCGGAACCGACGCGTTGCCAAGGCAAGCCGAGCACCAAGGCTTGAAGTTGCTCTGCATCCAACTCGACTTCAGAGCCGTGCCGCACGCCCGGCCAAAAAAAACGTCCTTGATTCAAGCGCCGGGCAGCAAGCCAAATCCCCAAGCCATCATGCACCAGCACTTTCATGCGATTGGCACGACGGTTGGCAAACAGATAAGCACAGTGCGGCTTCGCCGCACCGAACACCGCCACGACCCGCGCCAGCGCAGTTTCAGTGCCTGCGCGCATGTCCATGGGCTCGGTGGCAAGCCAGATGGAGTCGATGCGGATCATCGCAGCAGGTCTCGCAGGAAAGCAGAACACGCCGCTGCATTTTCTGCCGGCCAACTCACCACGACTACGCCTTTTGAATGCGGCACTTCGATTCGGATCGTGGCAGGAAGGGCCTGATGCATCGGCACCGGCGGCGATGTCTTGACCGGGATGAAGGCGGTTTGAAGTGTCAGGTTTTTCTGTGCATGCACCCGAATCCATTTATGGACGAGGTTTGCATTGAGGTTGTGGGTCAAGGCGACATTGGCAATTGAAGTGTCAGGTTGGGCGCACTCAGCAATGACCTGGGCCTTGAAGGACTTGGAATAGGAACGGCGTTCTTGTGGCATGGGCGTCCGCTTAAAAAGGCTAAAAATGGTGTCCACCTATATTTGGGTGGACACCATCGCCTCAAGCGACGGTGTCAGGAAGGTGTGTTGCCCGGACGGTTACACCTAATAACTACTTTCAGGCAGCGGGTCGTTCGAAGCTACCGAGGTAACGCTGTGTATTACCGGTGACGTACTCGCCCATCGTGCGGTTTATCAGGTTTTCAACATTAAGGATCTTGGCTGCATCCTCCGTGATGAATCCGAATGGGATAGGTACCGGAGACAACGTCGGCAAAACCAAATGGTAAATCACGACAGCGCACTTTCCGTGAATGACCATCGCCTCAAGCGGCGCCAGTTGCTCTGACTCAACAAAGCCGCACAGTAGCAACTTGGCATTACTGCAATCGCCTTTTGCGCGCTTGATCGCAGGCCAATCATCGCTGGCAGAAACTGGGATCAAAATCTTACCGTCAAAAACCGATTTCCCATCACTCCCGCCTCCCTTGCTTTTTGTTTTTGAGAGATCAAAAAATGCACTGCAAATCTGGGCATGCCTTGCCGAGCGTCCCCAGAGTTCATGTGAGGAAGGAGCCAGCCAGGAGAGGCTAATCGGGGCGGCTTGCGGTTCACTCTGAAGCGCTTTCTGATGTTTGCGCAGCACTGAAAAAACTCTATCCCAGTTTTGCTGTAGCTGAAGCGATCCAAATAGTCGCAGACCGGAAGACTCTCTAACCTGTGCAACGGCACTTGCGCTGTAATACAGTGCAGAAAGGTCTAGACCATTTGAAGACACCAAGTCGTAGGCGTCCGAATCCCCCAGAATGTCGGCAAGCTGAAGAACCTGATCGAGGTTTTCTCTACCCAGCATTCGGCTTAACTGCTCCGTACGCTGACGCATGTAGATCTCGTTTTCGCGCAGGCCTTCCTTAGCGACAAAGCGTATCTGCCGATAGTCGGCATCAATGCTTACACGCTCTTCTATCTTTTCCCACCCATCCCTCACTTTTTTAACGCCTGCGACCTTGTAGAGCTCCGGCGGGCCCTCATCCTGCTCCTGCCCGCCTAGGTGACCAGCGCGATGAATGTCGTAAATCTGAAGCATGAACGCACCTACGGCCTTTGCTCCAGACTCGGAAAGCATATCGCTTGGAGCCTGTAACTCCAGGCACCGTTTGGAGTCAGCATCTCCAAGGCTTTTTCCAAGATAAGTAAACGCCAAGAGATCAAACACGAACATCTGCTCGCGCTCTTCTTTGCGCTTCACAATCGGTGACTCATGATTACCGGCAAACAAACCACGGCCCTTATCGGTCAGCTCTATTCGTCCATCAGACCGCGTTTTAAGCTCCCCCGTTTGTAGAAACGGTGTGATCGCGAAACTGAGCTCTTGAGCCGTAAATCCGAAATAATTGGCGATTTCTGCTGGCAGCAACGCCGAAATCTTGAGTAGTCGCAGAAGAAACTCCGGTACGACTGGCAGGCCTCCTTTGTCCACAAGGGTGTACTCAATTCGGAACTGTTGCGCAGGCACTACGACGTCCAGCTCAAACAGAACAACTGGGTTAAGCTCCATCAGACAACCCTCCTGGCCGGCTTCACTGGTTTGATACAGTAGTTGGTGGTGTCCTGTTTTGTCTGGATAAAGCTGGCTACCTGACCCAATGGAAGCCTCGCGTTCCTGCCACTCCACATTCTCAAACTGCCGACGATGACCAACCGCTCCATCGCGCGTGACATCGCTACGTTGATACGATTCGGGGTCGCCAAAAAGCCAGTTGATTGATCCGCTTTGGCCCGAGTTAGGGAAACGATGATGATGTTGTTTTCTTTACCCTGATAACTGTCGACGGTCTCGATTTTTACCAATTTTCGGAACTCTTCCGACCAGTTTTTTTCGGCAAACCTCTTCCTCACCAGTTTTCGCTGATCGAGATACATGCAGATGACCCCAATTGGAGGTTCTTGCGACTCGGCCATTTCCTTAGCCATGCCCGCGCAAAATTCGGTGTCCTCCGCGATTTCTTCCAGCATCTGTATGATCGCATCCGCTTCAGCATTGTTAGACAGACTCAGCGTGCCGCTGTCGTAAGCTTTCTTGCCTAACCCGCTGGTGTCGACCCAAGTGACCACATGGGACAGGCACTCAGGAACTTTTTGTGAAAAATAGGGAGGACTTGGTCTGTAGCCGTTATTAAGGTCGATGTCATAGAAGATATCGTTAACCAGATCGCCAATCGCTGGGAGCATTCGGTACTGCGTATTGAGCGTCGCCCGAGTGGCACGCCCATACGGGGATTGGAACACTCGCTCAAAGTCGCTGCGCATGACGTGCTGGAATTCAGCAGAGCCGGTAGTAACGCCCAAGGAACGGGCAATAGCTGCCTTATGGTCTTCCTCATACGTAGGGCGTAGCTGGTTGTGGTCGCCGACCAGAAGAACCCGAGAACCCACCTGCATGGCGATCGCCAATTCACTCGGTGCCGATCGAGCAGCCTCGTCGATAATGACCCAATCGAAATGGGTCTCTGCAAGCTTGAGATGTTGCAGCCCGATACCCACGCAGGTGCCGCAAACCAATGTCCTGGACCGCATCAAGAACTCATCATAATTGGCCCTATTGCTCGACAGGCGCTCAACGTACTCCTGAGAAAGCTGGATCAGCTCAAGGCAGTGTTTGAGTTCCGGAGCCCGTACACCATGAACGGTTTGGACATGGTCATAGATACGCTCCAGCAATTTTGGGGGGGGGCTTTCCCCCTCCACCAACTCGCCAAGAAACAAGCTGGCATTCAAATTCAGCTCGCCCAATAGAGAGGACTTAAGCGTTTGTAACGCCTTTCGATCTGCGCCGTCTGCCTGTGTACGCTGAATCTCCTCGTCCAGCTTTTTCAACGACCGAACCAACTGGAACACTCCCTGATTCACATCGACCATTGTCTGGACAAAGGCTTTGCCCAACCCCAGCGACGAAGCCATGTAGCCCACGCGTTCTTTTAGTTCAGCACTAAACCCGTTTCTCTGGCGGTCTACGATATTGCGAGAATAAACGTCCAGCAGCTCTTCAGAAACAACCTGGTCACGGTTACTGAAGCGCACGACGTTAAGCTCGGTATTCAGTCGACGGCAGTGCGCGCGTATCCTTTCTGCTGCAGTATTCACCGCCTCATGAGACTGGCTGACGAGGAGGATATTTCGCACCCCGACCTTGCTGATCAGATAATGGATGAAGGCCGCGATGAACTCCGTCTTACCTGTCCCCGGAGGTCCCTGCAAAAGGCCCACTGGTCCCGTGGTAATGAGTTGGGTGAATGCTGCGCGCTGGGCTTCGTTCAGTCCGATGACCGCACCACTAGCAGTGGTGCGTTCGTACACTGCAAAGTCCGCATCGGTAGGCTCGTCAGAATACCCCCTTGGTGCCAGCTTGCATCTCTCGTCGAAATAATCCATCAAATCTGGCAGAACTGACTGCCGGTTTAGAATCCGTTCCATCGCACCACGACGACGCGCCATTGATGTCTTGTTCTGCTGGCTTTGGAGAAACAACTGGGAGCCAGCCTGTACGCGTTTCGAACGACTGGACGCAAGGACATAGACTGCAGCACGCACGCTCATACCCAGGTTGATCTCACCGATATCAATATCCTTCTCCCCGTCCCTGAGGATCAGTCGGATGTTGTCTCCCGCTTCAAACCCCTCAAGGGCCTTTGCATCAATGGGGTAGGGAATCAAGAGGCCTAAGCCATCCTTATGGAAATGTGGTTCTTCGGAAACACGGAAAGAAGGCTGGGCCTCAAGCTCAGTGGTGGTGATGGTTTTCCATATCTGGCTGACAGGAAAACTGCGCACCTTCACAGCTTCTAACTCTGCCTCATCTATGACCAGTCCGTTGTCCTCGTCTTCACCGGTAATCGAGCCCGCAACGCTTTCACCCCCCTCAATTGACGTTTGCTTACGCACTTCGGCGTCATGTACCTGCGCGGCAAGGTTTAAAAACGCCTCGTCTTTGGCCAGAAGCTTGGTTAGTTCATGAACATTGACGCTGGCACCGCCCGAAACGCTTAACCTCGCCTCGATGTGGTGATTTGCCTGACGCGCAAGATAGGGCGGAACCCGCATCTCCTGATTGGCCCTGAACGCATTTATAAACTGCTTGGATGCAGGATTGAATTCGGTCATCAATTGCCCGCCAACACCTGCAAACGTCACCTCTAAGGCTTTTGTGGGGGCTCTTTGGTCGGGCTTCACGACAACAAATACTTTCCCGTTGTCAGGCAGGATCTCAAATACCTCGCCGCTTCTGTTTCTTATGACGACAGAGACGGTTTCAACCGTTTTTGCAGGAGTGAAAGCGGCGTCCAGAGCATCCTTAAAACGCTCAAGGGAAAAAAAGCCGGATTCAGTATCCATCTCGTGCGCGACGGCCGTCCTCAGGGCGGGAATGTCCTTTGGCGACGGCACGTCCCAGTCCATGTCCAGGAGCTCAAACACCATTCTCATCACAGCAAAGTTGTCTCGCTCTGCTGGGGTGCAGTTTTCCAATATGGGGCTGTAGCGGGTGTTGACCGGTGACGCGCCTGAAACCGAGAAATCCGGACAGTCGAGCAGGTAGACCTGGGTATTTTCGGGAGCGGAACCGACATTGACTTTGACGTTGTGTGGATGCAGATCGCCGTGGCCCAATTGCTGGCCATGCAACCCGTCGATTGCCTCGATTAGCCCATGGGCGACGACGATACGGGCATCAACCGACAATCCCTTCAGCTCATCCCAGTGCTCACCCTCGATATGCTCCTGAGCCAGGAATGGGTTACCGCTGCGATCGTAACCAAAGTGTTCAATTTTTGGCAGAAAGGCGAAACCGCTACCTTTCAGCTGTTCCAGGACTCCAAAGAAAGCCATCAACATCGGCCCTTGGCCATCCTTGGGGTCCCGGGCATTGATCGACGGCCATGATTTCACGACCAGGGGGCCGGATCGATAAATCAGTTTCTCAGCCGTGTCGGCGATAGGGTCATCGTCTTCCCGGTAAGCGGAGCTCAGCCGTAAATCGGTAGAAAAAACGTCCAGCCGCCGGTTATCAAACTCAAAACTGGCAGAGTTGTCCGGCGTGGACTCGCTCAATGCCTGCTGAAATGCGCTGGCGTGATCGAATCGATCCTTTGGATCATTCCGCAACGCTTGTACAAGTACCTTGGCAGGCCAATCTTCTGACGACTCAACCTGAGCTTGAACACCTGCAACGTAGGCAACGTCGAGCTTTAGAGGCATGGGGCGGGCCTCAAGCAAATGCCACCCCATCAGCCCGAGCGCGAAGACATCACGACGAAATGGCGTACTCCCCTCCATCGCGGTGTCCTGGTCTTCAGGGAGCGCGATAGCACCGATGCTCAGCAAGGTACGCAAATCGCCGAGAGTACCGACAGGCTGGTAATAAGCGCTGATGAAGTTGGAAAGAGCGATCGATAACGATGGAGAGAACCACACACTATGGTCACCCAAATCACGGTGAGCAATGTTGAATCCGTGCAGTCCGGCAAATTGGGCCAGCAGGATTTTAAAAAGCTGGACGCGCTCAAGCGAAGTCATCCGCTCCACAAAGCGATTGATGAACTCGTTTAGGCGGTAATGCCCGTCCGGCATTTCAAGCAATTCTGCATATTGCTCGGTGACACTGTCTGGGCTGGCATTACGCTTAGGACGAGCACAACGATGCATCAACTCCTGATCGCGCAGGCGGAGGTGGACCATGACATCCCTCTCGCGCGAGAGGATTCGGTACCGTCCTTCAGCCGTTCGAGCGCGGGTGTCATCGAGCTTCGAAAAGTCCCAGAGCCGGACCATCGCATGGTCATCCTTATTATGGATATTGACCGCGTCGTACTCTCGGTAGACTTCTGTAGGGTGTGTGAACACTGCTTGAGACTGCGCACGATAGTCATCTACAACAAGCTCTTTGGGCTTTACCGTGCCTTCATTGATGATGTCATCGAAGAAGCCGAAATGCTCATTCAAGCCGATATTCGAGCGCGCGTTGAATCGGTCTTTAAACCGCTTAGGGTCGGCCATTTCCAGAAAGTCGTCCAGCAGCATGACATGCTGCATCTCGACCTCAGGAAGATTCAGGGTGCATTTGCCGGTGAGCACGATGCAGAAGTCGACCCAGGGCTCTTTCCCATTAGGCAACTGAGACTTTAGGCCCTTGATTCGTTTCCTCAGCTCAAAGGTTTTCCGACGGGTTTTGTCTACCGGCGAGACTTCTGTTTCCTTCCCGTCTTGATGCCATTTACCTCCGTGGTTCGTGATCTCGCCGCGCCAGTGCTTAAGCTCTACAACAAGAACGAGGCTATGGGTAACGATGACAAGATCGAACTCCCCATCTGAGCCCCGCGAGTTCGCAAAACGAAAGCCGGCATAGCCGCGCCAAGGCCATACGCCATTGCCTGCCTCAGGTTTCTTCAATTGTTTCAGAACGTCAAACGACTTCCCTTTCGTGGAGCCTGGCCCAGGTTCCGAAGGAAGCTCTTTAGGCCCGAATGCTTTGGCCATCTTGTCGATAGCGTCGATCTCAAAAGAAAGGAGACCTCCTTCCCAATAGCTTACGTCCATGCAATCCCCGCGACACTAAACAATGGAGTCAATCTGCCATAAGCTAAGGGAAATGGTGGCGTATTGAAATGCAATATTGGAGAATTTGCCGATTTTGGATCCTTTTTTTGAGAGCCATCCTAACCGACAATTTTCACTTTCTGGGGCTTACTTGGACTAAACCCGCGCTCAACGCTCGGAGCTTTATCGATGACGACTGCGAACTGCCCTCACGATCCATTCACTCTCACCGACGGGCTAGACGATCGCTACATCCGATAACTGACCGTCGTAGGGCCGAACTTGTGCTTTTGTCCGACTTTCGCTTTTAGCTACCATTTGCTCTAGGTCGAGTCAGGCCAGTCATGCAGATCATGTGCGCGGGTCAAGCCGGATGCAAATGGGTGGTCAAGTCCATGCAATTACTCACTTTAATTTCAAGAAGCGTGCAATTCGATCTAGCCAGCTAATTTTCTTAAGGGACATTTCTGATGGATCCGTTGGTATTGGCTTTTCCACATTTTCCTTAACCTTGGCCGACGTAGCAGCCATCGACGTCTTACATCTTGCCTGGGCGGCCTCCAATGAGTATATGTAGTCAATTTTTGGGACAAAATCAGCTCCGCTCGCGGAACGTAGGGTGAATGCGTAGTGTTTCTTATAGCTGTCGTAGAATCCGGCCGCACCGTTGGCGTTAATATGGATTGCACCGTTGATGAGTGGAATATAGGCGCCGCCCTTACCGTATTCGGCGTTACGCCAATCAGGCAGTTCGGGAATGGTCATCGGGTCAGGATCATCTAGTGCGTAGCTGCTCTCGATGCGGTTCATTACCTGCGCCATCAGGTTTCTGGACTCATTCAAAGAACCGGGGGGAGTCTCCTTTGCCAGCTCTGCGTAAAACAACCTGAGCCGCTGGCCTTTCTTCAATTTCTCAGACATCTAGCATCCTGGACTTGGGGGACTATTGGAATGACCTGCCGCGCACGCTGTGGCCTTCAGTGAGGGCCATAATACGGGGCCGCTCAAAAAAGCGAATGCGATGGCCTTTAATGCTGGGGGTTGGTCGGCGTGTTCGCCGGCCCGTTACGCAATATGGCCCGTATCTGAAGGTAAACTGTTTTGTAGCAGAGGAGATGCAATCACGATGGCTAGCCAACGTCTTTCTGAACAGCAATCTAAGACAGGCCTGAAGGTCGCGCTACGGATCATTCATGCGTGGCAAGCGACCCCTGCCCAAGCATGCAGAATTCTTCGTATTTCGCCCTCTACCTTCCGTCGGGCTTCAAAAGACGCGGGGGCAGGTAGTAGGCTGGATTTGGATCAGCATCAGCGTATCAGGATGGTACTTGGTATCCACGCAAGCTTGCGTACCGTTTTCGAAAACCCGGCAAACGTTCAAGGCTTTCCTAGCTTTTCAAACCATAATCCCTTCTTTGAAGGACGGTCACCCATCGAGATCATGGCAGTTGGCGACATGATTTCTTTTTACGAAACCTACAAGCGCATCATGCAACTTCAGTTCGGTCAGCCTTGAGCCTTAGGGCTCATCTCCCATTTAGACCAAGGCAGGAATATGGACTTGAAGCAGCAGGAAGTAACTTCGGAAGCTTTCAGGCGGTTCTTCAGCGAGTTCGATCCAGACGACATTCTCGAATGCGACGAACTGGCTGCTAAGCTCGTCGACATGGCCGGTGAGCCAGCCGGTTTAGTCGTGTACTGCGCAGCGACGATGATGCTCCATCCTCGCGAAAAGCGTGCCCCTTTCAAACCCCTATGGCGTACCGAGCAAGGCACAAGCGCACGCGTCGGTGATTTCAATAGCGAGACAATGCTAGCGCTCGCTAACGCGACCCCCCATATTAAAAATCATGAGTTGAGAGCTAGACTCGCCGATCTGGTGTGGCTGGAGGTGCGTGACAAGAGTCAGCCAGACATTGCGGTAAATGCGTACATTCAGTCCGCCAAGCAACTGTTTCAGATCGGGAGAAGCTTCCCCGCATTTACGAGGCTTGAGCGCGCGCTCAGACTGGTTTCCTCGCTACGGAACCTCACCGACCATACTGTGTTACATGACTACGTAAAGGAGCTACTGGCCACGGACGATCTGCTGCGCTCCAATGTCAATTTGCTGAGGCTCTGCTGGGAATACGGTATCAAAGACGATGACTTTATCTATGCCAAAGCTCTCGAAACTCATGAGCACTTCTCTGACCGAAAACAGTACCGAACGGCCGTTTCAGTTCTGGAAATAGCGCTCAAAAGCTGCCATGGCGACAAGCCACGGACTTACCAGATTTTCCACCTGCTTGCCGAGTGTCACGAAGCGGAGGCGCGGCTTCATAAAGGATCCATCGCCGCGTCGTGCTATATGCAAGCTATCGAAGCTCTTGAGCGTATACCGGAAACGAGGCCCAAGCGAGACGAACTCTACAGGGAGCTAAGAGAAGCCCAGCGTGCTATCCAACATGAGATGGGGATTTTTTCTCATTCGCTCGGAAACCTTCGAGAGTATGCCGAACAGGCTATCAAAATCGTTGAAGGAGCCGACGTTTATGATTCTATCTTTAGACTCGCCTTCATCATCTCGAAGCCTTCAGACCTTGAGGTTCATAAAGCAGCCGTCGCATCAGGTCTGGACCCTTTGCTGGCAGATTTCGGTGGGCACCACATTGATCACGAGGGAATGACAGTTGCTATTACGCCAAGTGCTATTGAAGGAGAGGAAGCGCATGCAGATGTAGCTGATGCTTGGGCTATGCAGAGTCTTCGCAACGATCATAGGGTCGAAGTCAACGGTAGGATTCTGCCCGCGCTGGAGAGTATAGCGAGCAAGTACTATTTTCATGATGAAATACTGGATTCGTTCCTGGCGAGAAATCCGATTGTGCCGGATGGACATCAAGAGTTCTTTTCGCGTGGTCTGCGAGCCGGGCTCAATGGCGATTTTCTCGAGGCGGCCCACTACCTGATCCCTCAGTTGGAAAACTCACTGCGTTATCGTCTGAAGCAATTTGAGAGGGAGCCCTCGAAGCAATACCCGGACAAATCTCAGGAGCGAGACGGCTTAAAAGCTCTGCTCGATGACGAAGTCATCATTGCTGACCTAGGCGCACCTCTGCTGGGAAATCTACGTGCCATCCTATTGGATAAAGTGTACGGAGACATGCGCAACTACCTTTCTCACGGATACGCGCCCGCTGAGTTCTACAAAGGCGATGCAGCTGTAATGCTCTGGTGGTTGGTGTTACGAATGGTAATAGGGCCTTACATAAGGTTCTGGGAGCAAAAATACGGCGACAACTTCCGAGATGAGGTTAAATCAGGACGTTTCGCCTTTGTGGACTCAGATGAGGGCGACTAATATCTCGCACCAATAGGCTCAACGGCGACTAATGCTAGGTATGAGCTTGCGCTCGCTTCACCTTAGATCATTGGTCCAAAGGCGCAGTTGGTGCTCTCGTAGACTATAGCGGCAAGTCTTACTAACTTACCGCTATACCCCCCTCAGCCCTAAATAAGGAAAAAGGTTACCAGTTTGAATATAGCCCCAGCCACAATACCACGCAGCAGCGGTGCCCATTTAAGGCCTGCAGCGCTAGGTTGAGGGTTGAGGATATTAATATTCACAGTGTGCTGTTCAGACAACACTAGGAACACTTGACCATTGCCGTAATGGCTTGGGCACGACGGGTCCTTGCACTTGTTGCGATTATTGAGTTGCATAGAAAATTGCCTTTGAGAGGTTGAGGGGGGATCAACGAATCAAAGGGCGACGCGAAGCCTGTGACGGACGATGCTCAGTTCGGCATCATAGGCGAACAGAGGAGTGCGCAAAGTTGCGTTCCGTGAAGCGGTGGCGAGCGAGCAAGCGCGTGCGGAGAGGAGGCACGCAGCGAAAATGGCCACGATCCTACTGATGACGGCCTGAACTGCAGAGATCCTGGCATGTTCGTAATGGAAGTCGTAGAAGAAGTGCCTACCTGATGTCAGGCCGTGCAGAGCTCTAATGAGATCGTCGTCGTAGTCACCCAATTGGATAATGCGACGGCGAGCTTCAAGCTGTTCGTGGTTTGAAACTACAGAGTCCAGCTTGTCTAAGGCGGCTTTTGCCCGAGCGATCGCTGCCGAGTCGCCGTCAGTGGTGGTTGAAATTACACGACGAGTTACCCCGTATTGCCGCACTACATGTACGTAATTCGAGTACTCCTCCTCTAGGTCCTCCTTATAAAAATCGTCCCAACTCAGCATAAAATTACCCGTATTAGTAGCCTTTTTAAGGTATGACGCTGTCACGATACTCGGTTTGACTCTCTCTGCCAAACGAAGAGTGTTGCAGATCAATTCGGTGGCTCGATCCAACAGAGGAGCGTGCTTTGCTAGCTGCCTGCGCTCCAAATAGCTTGGCGTCTCACCAGGAAATCTGGTCTCTGAAGCGTGAAACCACTTTTGCGGAACTCACTAATCCCACTCGCCCACGGTGCTGGCAGACGGGTGAGAGCGTCCTTCAGGACGCACATGGATTATGCCCGTTTAGCCATGCTGTCTGGATCAAACTCATCATGACGGCCACACGCATGCCGCTGCGTGACGAGCCCGCGAACAGGCACTCGACTGCCCAGAGTTCATGGCCGGATTACAGTCGTACACCAGTTATTATCGATTGGTACAGCGCCGCAATATAGTGCAGCGCTTTTTTGCCCAATGGCTCGAGCTGGGCGCGTGCAAGTCGAAGATTTCGCGGCAGGCATGGACGATGCATCGATCTCGGTAAAGCCCAGTTCAAACCAGCCTCGTAGCCGTCAAAATTTTCGCACGTCAGCTTACCGTTCCGACAGCCTAGTAGGGTTCGAGCATAGGCAAGTCCCCGCGGTTAAGTGCGGGGGATTATTAATCACTCTTTTTTTGTGTTTATGCACGTCTAGGCGTATTCGACTAATGCCTTAACATTGCCATCTTCGAACTTCAGCGATTCACACCAAGGGCCGATGGTATGAAGCGCTTCCACTGGCGACCATTCGTTGTTCGAAACGTAGCTGATATGAAGCAGATCTCTCGCCCGAGTCATTGCCACATAAAGTTTCGCGACATCTCCCGCTTCCGTAGCCTCCTGCGGGCGGGCGTTTGAGACGGCCTCGGAGACATTGGCAAGGAATACCGTACCAAACTCGAAACCCTTGGCGCTTTCCACTGTAGAAACCCGAACACCGGGGGAATCGATGGAAAAGTTACCTTTGACGTCAACACACGGTATGCCAAGTCCCTGCATGGCCTGGATCGCCTGGGTTCGAAACGGTTTCGATCTGGAAATCACGCATACATCGTCAAGCGCCTGCTCACCGTGAATTTCCCTGATCTTAATGATGGCTGACAAGACATAATCAAGCTCGTCTGCTTTCGACTTACACCGGACAAGACCAGGGCGCTCCCCTCGTCGGACTGCAAAATCAGGAGCCAGTGGCTTCTGCTGAGAATCCTCGTCAATGTCCGAGAACTCGTAATTGATGATCAAGGCATAGGCGGCCTGAAGGATTTCCTTGGTATTCCGGTAGTTTTTCTTGAAGACGCTAGCGCGGTAGAGGTTGATACCAAGAGTCTTCAGTGAAAAACCACGTTTGTAGATGGTTTGTGCGCCGTCGCCGACGAGGAAGAGGCCATCTGGTGCCGTTTTGAGCAATTCTCCTGCAGGTGTCCGGATCAGCGACAGCATATAGATTTCGTTCTGGCTAAGATCTTGAACCTCGTCAGCCAAGACAGCACGCCAACGCTTACTGCTTTTGTCGCCTTGGGTATCCAGCAGAGTGACGGCTTCCTGCAGCATGCCCTCAAAGTCCGGTGCACCGGACTCGGTAATGTATTGCTCATAAGCCTGAAGGGCTTGCATAACCTGTTTACGCGCTGTTTCCCCCAGCGCTTTGCCTCGACCGATACGGCGGAACGAAGACGTCGCATAAGTTGAATATTGTGCCGGCAGTAAACGGGTTCGAATGTAGCTCAGCTCTTCTCTCAGGAAATGCTTGAGATCATGAGGCAAAAGCCTGCCTAGCGCATGCGTACCGCTGCTGAATTCAGGTACTGACTTAATGACTGCGGCCATCGCACCTTCAGCATAAGATTCAACTGGCCGGCGGGTTACAGCAGGATTCAGGTCTTGGACAACATCACGAGCTAGCCCCTGAATTGTCGCAACATGAATCAGCGCCCGCTCTGGCCCACACAACGCGGTGACTAGAGACGTGAGCAGCTTGCGCATGCTTTCAGTCAGGGTTACTACCAATACTGGCTCCCCGTATTTATTAGCCAGAAACTGGGCCCGGTGCACTAATACACACGTTTTCCCGCTTCCAGAAACACCTCTCAGGCGTGACGGGCCTGCAAGGTCAGCGTGCGCGATTTTCCGCTGATCAGGGTGTAGGTAAAGCATCCACTCTTCTCGATCGGAAGGGTCGGGCATCCCCTCTTCTTCTTTCCAGGTGTAGAAGGTTTCAGCGTTGATAGGCGAATTAACTGCTTCGAGAAGCTCAGCTGTTGACGCTTCGTGGGCTTGACTTGCATCCAGATGCAACCGTTGGCGAGCACCTTCGATGTCACTGTGATCAGCCATGGACAGTAAATCGAGCGCCAGCAGTGCAGACTCAGTGTCTGACTGCTCTTCGATCCTTGTGATGATGCTGTCTGAAGATTCTCCCCAGTCGCCCTTCGTGACGCCCAGAAGGATTTGGGATATCTCTAGGCCTAATGTCGAACCCTTGAAGTCATCTGCGGTGAAGGTCGACAGCAGCGGCTCATCCAGGACGTGATCGGGGGTATCGATCGACAGATCTATGAGGGGTGGCCTGCGCGGCTCATAAGGACTTGAAACCTGAATGAAATCGATTTTACCGTCGGAGTCCTTGCGCACCCATTTGTATCCCCGGTGCATAGCCAGCCAAGTGTCGGAATCCGTATGCGATCCGACAAACAGCATGATCAGAAAGTCTTCTGAATCCACCTTGTTCCGCTGAAGAACCAGGCGATAGCCGTCACCAAGGTCGTACTTTTCACAGTCGAGCCGTGATTCACCGTGCTGAGTGCGCTCAAGCCGGATCTGGTCATTGAGGTTTGCTTGGGTGCAAGCGGCTTCCGCGCGTTGGGCCACCTGTTTGCCTATTCGGTCAGCCTTGCTGAGATCTTTTAGCATTTTCCTAAATGAGCGCGGGATGATGACTTGGGGCATATTCTTCCTTGATGTGTTGAGATGGATGTCAAATCGCCCGGTGTCTTAGCATAAGGCGTCAGGCTGCTATCATGGCATATTGAAATCACCTGTTCGAGATACATGAGTACAGACCTGCTCTAGGGAAACTCTGAAGAAGACCTCCAAATTTGGCAGAATGCCTGATCTCAACCGCTGAGACGCCTGATGAAGCAGATGACCTTCGCCGACGCCGAGTACGCTGGCAAACGCAAGCAAACCCGTAAAGAGCGTTTCCTGGTCGAAATGGATCAGGTCGTGCCCTGGATGGGATTGATCAATCTGATCGAGCCTCATTACCCCAAGGGCGACGGTGGCCGTCCGGCCTATCCGTTAATGGCGGCGCTGCGCATACATCTGATGCAAAACTGGTTCGGCTATAGCGATCCGGCGATGGAGGAAGCGTTGTACGAAACGACGATCCTACGCCAGTTCGCGGGATTGAGTCTGGATCGGATTTCTGATGAAACCACCATTCTCAATTTCCGGCGCTTGTTGGAAAAACACGAACTGGCAGGCGGGATTTTGCAGGTCATCAACGACTATCTGGGTGATCGTGGTTTGATGCTGCGCCAAGGCACCGTGGTCGATGCAACGATCATTCACGCGCCGAGTTCGACCAAGAACAAGAATGGCAAACGCGATCCTGAGATGCATCAGACGAAGAAAGGAAATCAATATTTCTTTGGCATGAAGGCGCATATCGGCGTCGATACCGAGTCGGGTTTAGTCCATAGCCTGGTGGGCACTGCGGCGAATGTGGCGGATGTGACTCAAGTCGATCAGTTGCTGCACGGCGAGGAAACCTATGTCATAGGTGATGCGGGCTACACCGGTGTGGACAAGCGTGCGGAGCATCAGAATCGACAGATGATCTGGTCAATTGCGGCCCGTCCCAGCCTTTACAAAAAGCATGGTAAGACAAGTTTGATCACGCGGGTATACCGCAGGATCGAGTTCGCGAAAGCCCAGGTACGAGCCAAGGTTGAACATCCGTTTCGCGTGCTCAAGCGCCAGTTTGGCTATACGAAAGTCCGGTTTCGCGGCTTGGCTAAAAACATCGCGCAACAGGCCACGCTGTTTGCATTGTCGAATCTTTGGATGATGCGAAAACGGTTGCTGGCGATGGGAGAGGTGCGCCTGTGATGCGGAAAAACGCCTTGGAAAGGTGCTATACGAAGGAAAAACGATAACTTAAAGGCGGGAAAGTCGGTTTATCTGACTCTGGCTTGCTTTTTTTAACCTCCGGTCACGAGGGCATCAAAAATCGATGCCTACTTCAGAGCTTCCCTAGATCTGGATGCTTGGATTTGTTTTCGGGAGTGACGCGGCGGCGCTGGTCTTTTTTACCGGTCGATTCAGCTATCGGTTTCGGTCCTGGTTTGGTGCTCATACAGAGTTTTCCTGTAGTCGATACCCACACGTCTGTGTTAACCATGCCAGCGTGGAGCGCGCCTTTAGGCAGCCACGCTGCTGGCAACCCAACGACTATAGCTCAATATTTTTATGCCTCCACTTATCTCGCCCTCCGGCTTTGGTTTCCGAGCCTCGTCTGAACTACGCAACCATTTACCTAACTTTGTTCAGCCATTCTCATCGTCTTCAATGCCTCACATGCAGGATAGGCCCAAATGTGCACGTCAATCTCGTAAGTTGAAGCCCAGCTCGGATAGATGGTTTGTCAGTGCCCCTTCATACAACACATCGCCTGACGACTTCGGGTCATGATTGTAGAAGCTGTGCGGAAACACCAAACCTCGCATCTTTTTCACCCGACCTTCGACGTATCGTAAGTTCGAGCAAATGGTCCTCAACGCCATCTGGGTATCTGCCAGACTTGCACTGATTTCCGTTAATAACCCTTGGCGGCCTTTTTCTTCTGTCTTGCGCTGGTCAGGGGTAGCGGTTCTTGGACGTCGCTGAGATTCGATCGCGTAGAAACTGCGGTCACCGCACTTAATCCTGATGATCAAAACGCCTCTCGCAATCCTTGCCTTAACGTCCAGAAAAACCCAGTTCCTGAGGGGCGTAGGCATGGCGCTATCCGTGAAGGGTTGGAGCAGCTGGAGTTTGGGTGGGCTTGTGATATTAAAGCCTTCATCAAATGTGAACCACTCTACCTTCTGAATACGCGTTGGGTATTTGATCGCTAAATGTTGGCATGCCTGCCAGATGTCCGTCAGATGACCTTGAGACTCCCAAGATAGAGTTGCCATAAACTCAGCTTTGCCCACGCCTTTTCCCGTACCTTGGGCATCTCCCGTAGCGAGTAAAGGCAAATCGGTGGTGCTAGGCAACGCCGTACCAACTGATCCTTTGCGTACTCGATACGTGACTTTCGTCGGGCGCCTTTTACCTAGAATTTTGATAGGGGGATCAGGCAGCCTTAGAACCTCCGACTCCACGTCTGGCGGCATTGAGTCCGTTAGATCGACCAGTTGGTCCTGAGGCAACTGCCTCACTGCAGCTTTTCGGTAGTGCCCTCCATCGCTGGTACCATCAGACTCATATCTGGAGCGCTCAATCTCCACTAGCGGACCGTCGGGTTCGCTCAAGCCCGTAAGTCGCATGCAAAGAAAGGTCTGCCCTCCGTTAACCCATTTACCTTTACCTTCTAGCAGGGCGGGTCCCTCAAACCAGGGGCCCGCCTTGAGAAATCCTTTAGATGCTCTGCCTGCAGACATTCCTGTGAATTGTGCTTCTAGCTCAGCGTAAATACCTCTGCACGCGTTTTCGGTCACCGGATCATGCAGCATATGCCATAGAAATACCGCTTCCCCGGAAGCGACCCAGTTCTTCAGACATACTTTTTTTGATACTGGTGGTCGGAAATCAGGAGCTGGGATAGAGACTGACGCAGCTATGGTCGGAACGGTAGCGTCAGGATTGGAATCTTCGTAGAAGAAACGCGATTTGACCGTCTCCCAAGGGTAGGTAGCCAAGATTCGGCTGGATTCAGAGTTTCGCCCATAGCTGCGGATGAAGAATTCGACACATGGGATAAGGAGAGTTTCTCCCGTCACAAGGTCAATTTCGACGAGCCATGTTGATGCTTCGGCAGAAGAGGTGTCGTGCTCACCCGCCGTTCTCCAAGCTAGCTCACGCAGTTGTACAAATCGCCATGTAACGCCGTGCTCAAATCTGACAGCGGTCGTAGGAAGGCTTTCCAGTGCCGAGTCAGCAATACCTTGGCCTTCACGCCAGATACTGCCCATCCGGATGTTACCTAAATGTGTCATCGCTACAGGGACTACTTCCACGGTGCCAACCGTTCCATCTGGATAAAGCCGCCGGAAAACGACGTCCACCAGAGGTACACAGCCGGGTTTGGGATTCTTCCACACGCCGCCGTACCACCAGACTAGAAGATCATAGATCTTGTTTTTCAGAGCACCTTGGAAGCGTGCCTGTGGTTTGAAATCAGTGAACGATGTGCGTTGAATGGAATGCGACAAAGCGGTTCCCGACTCGAATATGCGCGTGGTTTCACATTGCCATATCCATATGGTTTTTATCTATCTTTTTGAGAGGCGGTATTTCGGAGCACAGGGCTACAATCCAGTTTAAAGGGTTCGCTTGACTGAGCGAGGTTCCGCAATATGACAAAAATGCGAGAGGCACCGGTAGGCAAAAATAAAAAGACCCAGCCTTGAGAGCTGGGTCTGATCCCATACCGCCTTTGCAGAGGTTGATCGCTACGGGACCACAATCGGTTTATCTACTCAACTGATCCAGTAAGTCGTGTCCTGTCCAGGTAAGCTGATACCTTCCATTATCACAGGTCAAAAAACCACCATCCACCATCAACTTCATTCCGTAAGACCAGTCGTAACCCGAGAATCCGGCGGCTGCAGCGAACTTATCCAGGTCCAGATAGGTAATTCCAGTAATGTCAGGGAATTCCTGAACAGAAAAAAGGATGCATCTGGCGACCTCAAAATTACGTCTCATTGAGCATCCTTGGGTCATCACCCTAGTGAAAGCAGTAGCTTAGACCAGTTTCGCAATTCTGCTTGGCGCCCCCCCCATGTGATTACTAATGATATGCGTCCAGCGAAGAGCCAGTTTTACACGCCTAGCGTGATTAAACCGGTTGCCACTTATGCGGTAGCAACTGATCGATCTCACTCGCTTGCTGCGTCGGCAGGCGCGTGAGTACATCATTCAGGTAGGCGTACGGATCATGTCCGTTGAGCGGCACCGACTGGATCAGACTCATGATCGCCGCGGCCCGCGGCCCGCGGCCCGCGGCCCGCTTTCCGCTGCGTGCCGCCCCGTATCACATGTCCGTTTCGACCTGCATGAGGTGATGGGATGCCCGACTCAAATTCGCGTGCGCTTTCACATTGCCATATCAGCAGATTTTTTTACTATCTTTTCAGGTCCGAGAGTTCAGAACAGAGAGCTATAATTCAGTGGAGAGGGTCCGTCTGGCTGAGCGAGGCTGCGAAAATGAATGATCAATTCCCTGCCTTCGGGTCATCCGAAGGTGACACTGAGGGTGAGTATGAACATCGGAGCAGCCTGAGCAAGGACGAGATCGAGGTCAGACTCGCAATCGCTGATTACGTAATTCGTCGTGCTAATGGTACAGCTGACGGCAGGAAGATTTTTGATGCGCTGATACCCCGGTTTCAGGGGCGTTACCCGCACCATAAGGTTTTAGCCCACTGCCTGACAGCGCCAGAGTATATCAATCAGGAAGACACCGATTTGTATGAAAGCCCTCCTGATCAGTTGCTGGCCCCGCCTAAGCCTACGTGATGATTGCGATAACGACGTCGACGGCATTGTAGAGATCGACCGTCGTCTCTTCAGTTTTGATGAAACGACAAGACTGTACCTGGCCGGCTCATTAAACCGTTTTTTCTTTGACGAGGTTTTCCACCAGCCCGGTGCTGGGTAAACTCCGATCATGCCTAGGCCAGCGAGATCCTAGGCAGGCCCGCGCCAGATGTCGGAATGCACCGATCCCTTGTGGAGGGCTCGGGTGCCCATCACCCAGTGCGCGTCGGAATGGCTGGAGACATATGGAGTGTCATCGTTAGCATCTCGTGCTCGCTTGTTGATGCGCTGCCGAAAGGCTGTAGCATCCTCGCCAAGACGGCTTACTTCGAAGCGCAGGCATGAACTTATACTGGTATCGGCCGTTAATAGACGCGAGATAGGCTAACCGCAAGCCGATAGTGTTAAATTGCTATTAATTTATTGGAACCAGTCGTAACGACAGTCGAATGGATGGGATATTGCACGGTTCAATGCTTTTTATAAAGGACTGAGGTGGATGGTTTTCTCAGTTAAAAGCGTCAGCGAGTTGAAAGCGCTCTAACGCTCTGCTGAATCCGGTACCCACAAAGCCAGTGGGGCTCATTCGACGGGTATCGCGCATGCGTTCCTGTTTAACAAGCTGAAATGCACCGCTGGGAACTCAATCCAGAGCTTGGCGCAACGAAACGTTGCAAATTCTGCGGTATCGACTTAAATTCAAACATCAAGTGTACGATTTTCTTACCTCGGAACCATCGAAATGAAAGACGAAATTGAGAAACACCTTGGCCAATTTTGGGATAAGCGTGCGCTCGAAATCGTTGATGACCCGCTTTCGGTTGATGACTTGGGTGCGCCTATGGAATCGGTAATGGCTATCGAGGCGCTTGTTGATATCGGAAAAATGTTGAAAGTTAAAATTCCGGTGGATGTCGTGATCCGCAACGGCGGCTACGAGACCAAAGAACAGTTTGTCGGGCTGGTCACGTCTGGAATCATAAAGCATCTGAAGAACAAGACCCATGAATAGCTCATTGACGGAGGATCAAGACAGGCTTCGCCTAGCTGAGCGCTTACGAGATGCTCGGGAATACGTTGGGCTTTCCCAGGATGAGGTTGCTCATGCGCTTGGGCTGTCTCGCCCGGCTGTAACCAACATAGAATCGGGCAACCGTAAGGTTGAAGCCACAGAGCTGAGCAAGCTGGCCAAACTCTATCGCAAGTCTATGGAGTACTTGATGACTGGAAGGGACCCAATGCCTTCCGGTCCCACTCAGCTCGCATTTCTGGCCAGAGCAATAAACGGACTTTCGCAGCAGGACATCGATGAGGTAGCTCGCTTCGCCGAGTTTCTCAAGCACAAGGGACAGTGAATGGGCTTCCGTGATGTTGTTTTGCGAGCTGCACAACGTGCGGTCGAGGTCATAGATGAGAGCGGTGCGATGGCCCGCATCGAGCAGCACGGATATACGCGTATAGATCCTTTCCAGATAGCTGCTGATTCAGGTGTCATGGTTATGCTGCGCCCCATGCAGAAGTTGCTCGGGGCGTTTCTGGGTGATGAATCGCCTGGAATACTGGTCAATGTCGATCGCCCGGCTGGCTTGGTTCATATGACCTGCGCCCATGAGTTGGGGCATTTTTTCATGGGGCACGGCAGTAGCGCCGACGAGAAGATCTATTACGGTTCTCACGCTGCCCTCGTCGAGCAGGAAGCGGATCAATTCGGTTACAACCTGCTAGTGCCTCGCAAGTTGATTGTCAAAATCATGCAGCGCAAGCAATGGACCAAGCAGGCGCTATTCCGGCCTGATGTCCTTTATCAATTGGCGTTACGCATGGGAGTCAGCTACGAAGCGGCGGCATGGTCACTCAGCCGTCATAACGTCATGAGCCCTGATCAAGTCCAAAAAATGTTGCGGACCAAGCCCGCGATGATTAAAAAAGCGCTGCTCGGCGACCGTCTGGTGGATGCCCGTAAAGAGGTTTGGCTGCTCGACAACGATGATCGAACCTCAATCCTAGAGCCTCGCCCGGATGACCAGCTAGTGGTTCGATTGCCAAGCCGAGCAGCGTCAGGATATCTCTGGGAAGCCGATTCCGTCGAAGAATTGAAGGCGCAGGGGTTTCAGTTGGAGCCGTTGACCGTTCCCTCGAAGCCTTCTGTGGAGGAGCCGTTGGTTTTCGGCGCTCCAAGTATGATGGACTATATCCTCACTGGCGGCCGGACCAGTCTTACAAGTCCTGTAAATGTGCAGCTCTCAGAGCGAGCGCCATGGGATTGTTCTAGCCCAGTCATTGGTACGTTCAGATCCAGCGCCAAGTTTGAGCCCTTAAGTCTCGGGCTGACACCGCACTCGCGTAAGCAGTTGCTCAAGGGCGGGCTGGAGTGATCGTCCCCAAGGTATTGCTCGATGGGTATGACTCGCCAGCAAGGCCTCAGGGTCAGCGCCCGACCTGCTTGGCATTTGTATTATCTGATCTGAATCGACCGAAATCTCCCGCCGATTTGAGCCCTGAATACCTTTATCGGGCAGCCGCCATCTTGTCGCCAGGGTGGGCACCAGGCGGCGGAATCACTTTCGAAGCGATGCGAGAGGCATCTCGTGCCGGGCAGCCTGAGGAAATCGCGTTCCCCTACTGCTCCGAGGAGCCAGCGCTCCCAATTCCCGATCTTCCCTCGGGACTTCAACACTATGGCGACGTTCTGCAGCGCGTATCGGCTGATCCTACCGATATCGCCTGTTTGATAAGTGCCGGTCGGCCTATCGGTTTGGGTTTGCGGGTAACGCCTGAATTCTTCAGACCTGATGGGAGTCTGGTGGCTTTCAGTGATCAGGTCATGATGGGACTTCTGCATGCGGTAGTCGCTATTGGCGTGGGATATGAAGATGGAAATAGTGCGCCATGGTTCTACGTGCGCAATAGCTGGGGCCCCAACTGGGGTGTAAATGGACACGCCTGGATTTCAGGCACCTATGTAAGCGCGCATGCCGAATGTGCTTTTGGAGTAGAGAATGGCAAAACTGATCCCATCTGAAAGTATAGGGCTGGCTTGGGTTGCTGCGGCGCGGCATCTAGCGGGATGCAAGCAGCGCAAGGAGCGGAATCTGATTCTGGAAATCAGCGCCCCTCAGAAGCTATGCAAGGATGACCTGAAAATCATTGATGCCGTAGATGTGGTTTTACGCAAGAGTCGTAAGGACCTGAGTGTCGAGACCGTTGCGAGTACTATTTTCCCCAATGGGTTGGCCCGACGATTTTCTCGCCCTGAGCTATACACAAATTACTTGGCCCTGCTGGCCAAGGGCAAGAAACGTAACTCATGGGGCACGTATGCTCAACGTATGATGAGTCGTCCGAGCCGCAACGCAACAGGGATGATCAATCCATTAGATGACCTGATTGAGCGTCTGCTTCGAACGCACACCGGTACCAAGTACCAGTCGGCTTTCGAGCTGGGTGTCAGCGATCCTGATATTGATCTGGCACCACCACTTGAAGGACATGGGTACGAGCTACCGGTGTTCAATCCTGCTCAAGACGCCAAAGCCCTCAACGTCCCTTGTTTGAGTCATCTGAGTTTTAAAATTACAGATGGCAAGCTGGATTTGACGGCGATCTACCGCTCTCAGTGGTACTGCCAGCGGGCGCTAGGCAACCTTGTTGGCCTGAGCCAGCTTCACTCATTTGTAGGCAAAGAATCCAAATATGAGTGCGGAGTGCTTACCTGTATCGCAACGCACGCCTACTTGGATACGGAGACCTTTGGCAAGGTAGGTGTCACCAGAGATCTCTTGGCGTCTCTACCTGGTTGAAAGCATTCGTCAGAGCAGCGAAGTCTGGCGGTTTTGTTGGGAAATCTGAGGGGGCAGATCGTAGAGTTTTGCCATCCCTGCTCGGAAGTCACGGACTCCACCGTAGCTTGGGTGGCGAATAGTTTCTATGGGCAGGCCGAAGCGCGATGCATAGTGTGCGGCGTCCTGTCCAATCGCGATGATCTTCCTAATCCTAAGCCAAGTGAAAAGCTCGCTATTGAGCTCATCCACCAAAGCCAGTTCTTTTGAGCTGAATTTTCGGTTGGTGAATGGGTTGCCTGGTTCATGCGGATGGAATGGGAAAACATTCCACAGCAGTGGAGGAATATCTACAGACTTCAGGACCGCCCAGATCTCTGCGGCAGTCCGTTCGGCAATTGCTGGGCCATGGGTCGCTTGTTGCGAATCACATCCCGGATAGACGCGGGTCATCTCAGATAGGTGATATTCGTCAGTAAGGGCTAGCCCAGTTCGTCGTCCGCCGCGATATCCGAGATCACGACCCATCCAGATGGTGTCGGTGCCGATATCGGATACGGCCTGAAGATAATTTTTCAAATTCTTGCGACGAGATGCGGCCGCTCCCGCGCGATCATGGACTGGGCAGGTGTCTGCGTAGGGATTGAATACATTGTCCAGGCTAAATTCAGCTAAGGCCTTTACGAAGGAGGTGGGAGTCATTGCGTTGAGGCCTCTGTGAGGGGCTTGTTAAAAGTCAGCGTCCCTTCAGTAATGTTGACTACCACTGAGCCCCCTCGATGCTCGCGCAGTTCGCGGAACATCCTGAAGCCCTCGATAATCGCAAGCTCCCACTGCCAAAGCTTGCATCGCTCAACCTCGTAGCCCCGAACCATCCCTTCGATCTGCTTGAGTAGGCCATAGTCGAGGCGGCCAGGTTGTGTTGCTGAGTAGTAATCATATTTTTTCGCATGATCGAAGATCCAAGTGGCAATGCCTTCCTCAATGATCGCTGCACGAGCGCCATCGTCGTTCTCATCCTTGGCTGGATCAGATTTTCGTTTGCGCTTCAGTAATGTTCGCAACACTGGCGACCAACCCAGATATGCCACATAGGCCAAATGGAAAACATCGTGGAAGCGATAGTCGTCAGGCTCGTTGCTGTTGTCTGTCAGGCGGTCACCGATGTAGACGCCGTTCAAGCGCTGAACCACATGCTTATTCAGCCCTTCGCCGCGCTCGATGAACTCGATTGTGAACTCACGCTCGAACTGTTCATGCTCAGGAAAGCCCTCATCGAAAAGTGGGAACTCCCGCTTCTGGTCGCTTGGCCAGCGACTGGCTGTTTTCTCCAGGTTTCCCAAGGCCACATCTTCGAGGTTCAGGTTGAAGCTGGAGCAGGTTTTGGCAAGTTCCGACAACAGCAGTCCAAAATAAGCCTCGCGCTTGAGTGGAGCCATGCTTTCCAGGTTGGCATGAGACATTTCAGCCAGCATTCCGGCGCTAAGCGCAAGCTTCCCCAGCTGGCTCGGGCGGGGGATTGTATCCTCATCGCGCTGTGTTTCGATAAGACCGTCTATCTGGCGGAACGTGATCGGCGGTGCGGGAACCTTCTTGCTTTCGCCGAATTCTTCGCGAAGGACAAGGATGCAATGCTCTCCCAGGGCGTCGGCGGGGATGCCCAAGAGGTGCGCAGCAATGGTCAAGTACCACAGCGCGTCGCCCAACTCTTCTGCCGCCAAGTCGTTCTGTGCGGCCTGTAAACGATCACGGCCGGCCTTTTTTACAGAAGAAAGTAAACCGCCAATCTCGCCAAAATACCCGAAGCGGATATATTGAAGGCTATCGGCATCATCCTTGAAGCGCATGCTCTCACGCGCTTTCAGCATGTACTTGGCTACGGTAAGTGCGACAGGGCGCGGTTGAGGTACGGGTGCCATATATCCTCCTTGATCATATTTACGCTGCTTCAGGCTAGCGCTAGCAACTGTTGCCGTAGCTCCATCTTCAGCTGCTTGCAGCGGCCGACGATTGTTTCGCGATCGGCATCGATTGCTCCCATTCTCAGCGCGCGTTCACGCACCGAAACTGTCACATCGTAGTGCGGGTACCCCTTGGATTGGAACCAGCTTTTGCGCAGTCCCAACCTAGTGGCGAATGAGTGAAGCTCATCCAAGGTATCCGCTGCCAGATGGCACCAGAGTTTGCCGCGCCACAGGATTTCTTCCGAATCCACGTAGACCGCCATAGTGCTCGCCTTCTGTGAAAATATGTGCAAATATTTTGCACATTATGGGAAAAAAATTCAACTCCTTATCAGATGTGGCTCTTGTTGGGGCCCGAATTCGTCAGGCCCGCCTAAGCAAAGGTCTCACGCTCGTCGGCCTCGGCCGCGCGATCAATGTCCATCATTCTCAGATTTCTCGTTACGAGCGGGGACAGATGAGCAGTGCTGGCAAGAATTTGCATAAAATATGCACATTTCTGCAGCTTGGGGACGATCCGATAGAGTATCCAACCGGTACCGCGAGCTTAGGGCGAAAAGTGGACGAGCTTCTACGCGTTGCGCCTGGATGTGAACCAGCAGTGAGGAAGTTGGTAGAAGCATTTGAAGAGCTCATTGCAGCGTCACTTCCCGCTAGCATATCTGCGAGCTCTGTGTATTCGACGGATTAGAATTCATCGCTTCTCCTACTGCTCTCTCGTCACCTATTGATGAAATTTGCTCGAGTAATTCAGCAAAAGCGATTCAGACTGGGGATCAACATTGAGGGATAGCGATCTTTGATACTTGGTGGTTATCGCCCAATCTGTCGTTCATCGCGTCGCATTTATTTCGGAAATGTCGCATTTATTTCGAAAACCTACAGCCACCGCCCACCAATGCAGGCCCGGACGCCGAGTGATGTGGCTGGCGAAACGGCCGCTGCGGCCAACTGGTCAGCGGCACCTGACTGGCGACCGACTGAATCGCCGCCACCTCCAGCGCTTCGTGCTCGTCCAGCGGCGGCAACAAACCCGGCAGGCGGCTGGCGAGCAGCGTCTTGCCGGTGCCGGGTGGCCCACTGAACAGCAGGTTGTGCGCACCCGCAGCGGCAATCACCAACGCACGCTTCGCGGCGGTCTGGCCCTGCACTTCGCTAAGGTCCGGATACGGCTTGGGCTGATGCAGCAGGCCGCTGGACTGATACGGCGCAATCACCGTGCGCCCGTTGAAATGCGCAACCAGCTCCAGCAAGTGATTCACCGCAATCACCCGCAGCCCCGACGCCAGACAGGCTTCTTCGGCGTTCACCGCCGGAATGATCAGCGTCCGCTCCGCTGCACGTGCCGCCAGCGCAGCAGGCAGCACGCCCTGAATCGGCCGAATCGCCCCCGACAACGCCAGCTCGCCCAGGCATTCAACATCCTGTAACGCAACCAGCGGCACCTGCCCGCTGGCAGCCAGCAAACCCAGCGCAATTGCCAGATCGAACCGCCCGCCATCCTTGGGTAAATCAGCAGGCGCGAGGTTGAGCGTGATCCGCCGCGCCGGAAAATCCAGCCCGGAATTGAGAATGGCACTGCGCACCCGGTCCTTGCTCTCCTTGACCGCCCCCTCCGGCAACCCCACCAGCGTCAGGGCCGGCAGGCCGTTGGCCAGATGCGCTTCAACAGTAACCGCCGGGGCTTCCACCCCGACCTGGGCACGACTATGGACGATAGCCAGCGACATGGATCATTCCTTGATATGAGCGATGGGCGGGTATCGTGCTTTATTTGCGGGGTGGGGGTGAGGGGGGAATGGATACAGGGTGTGAGTGGGACAAGAAAGACGGATATATATTTTGGTTGCGTAGAAATGCCATAAACATTGCTTTAAATGCTCAAACACACCGAGCAGGAGCATTGATATGAGCATCCGCCTTGCCCTTCCCGAGGACTCGCTGCAGATAGCGACGATTCATCTGGAGTCATGGAGAAGTGCCTATGAGGGCATCATTCCCTCTGCCTATATCAATCGGATAACGCTTGAGGCGAGGCTGTCCCACTGGACCAAGGAGATCGCTTCAGGCGAATCGGACCTGTACGTCAAAGTCGACAGGTTAGACCGGGTCTTGGGCTGGATGGCCACGGGGGCTGACAGGGACCATCCTGAAGACCGCGACGTCGCGGAAGTACAGGCCATTTATGTCAGCCCAACGTACACACGCCAAGGTATTGGGCGAGAGCTGTTCGACTATGTGATACCTCGCTTTCAATCCGCTGGCCACACCAGAGTTGTCGTCTGGGTGCTGGAGAGCAATGCCCCTGCCATCGATTTCTACCATCAACGAGGGTTCGCAAAAGAGCCGATCGAAACCAAGACGATCGAACGAGACAATGCCAGGTTGGTCGAGATCAAACTTGAACAGCTCATCACGACACCGTCCTCAACGGTGCCCTGCTCACCTTAGTCAGGCCTGCCCCTCAAGAAGTACTCAGGGTGTGAGTGGGGAATTGCCTCTGACAAGCGATCCCCTCTGATTGGCACAGAAAAAATGACTTTAATGAAGCTCCTTACATCTCCATCACACACAATTGCAGGTGGCCATACTTCATGGTCAATCCTTGGCTAAAACCTTTTATGGCTAACCATACTCAAAACCACGGAGCTCTAATGACCATGGCTGATCAAGCCCCCCCTGACGCATCTCCGCATGCTGCTAGCTCACCGCGCAGTAAGCTTTACGATGGCACTCTAGCCGTCACCATCGCCATTGCTATTATATTTGCCGCTTCCAGCATCGTCCCCCACGCCTTTGAGAAACCTATACCTGCCTGGTGGTTTGGCATTGGCGGGATAGCGTCGTTCTTTATCCTCTACGCCCGGTTGCGCTCAACCAAAGTGGCGACCGTATTTGAATCCTGGGAAATCCTCGCTATGGTCGCCAATAGCAAGCCGGCTCAATTTTTGATTACTGCGTTCAGCATTGTTCCTATGATTGTCTCCATCGCCAAAACCGCTGGTGTACAACAGCAAATCCCGTTCACGGTTTATTTATACTGGGCCAGCGGTCTGGCACTGTTTATATTCCTGCTACTGTTCAAAGTGACCGCTCCGCTTGTGTACCGATATAAGTCATATCAGGAGGTGCTTGACCAGAGTGGCGGGCTTGAAGTCTTTCGTGAGGAACTGCTTGAGTTGCAAGTCATGGCGTCTAGTAGGACAGCACCCTTCGATAAGGCTAATGATCATATCTTCCTGGCTGACGATATCGCCACGATTCAATGGTTGCGCATCAGCGACAAAGCAGAAGCTCCAGAACTGTACTTCCTGATTCGCAAGTATTCCACGGGGCTTAAAGTAGGCTGGCGCCGAGCGTTGACACCCTTGCTTTTCATACCGGCGTTTGTCTTGGTAACTACGACGTTGGGTAATACATTAAAAGTCGGGGTTGAGGCTGCCGCTCAAGCTCACTGTTCCGGTGGGCTGATCAAAAGCATCTACGGTGGCATACTGTCGATTGATCCTGATTACAAAAAAAACGCCAAGCCGCCTGAAGGATGCGAGAGGTTCGATGCCCGGTAAAAGTAGGCTCTGTAAGCGAATGGGCAATACTTCTTGTGCACATCAAGCGATGTCCAATGGTAAGGCAGTCGACACAATGCTCAGCTCTTTGAATACCTGTGATGCGCAGACTTTTGCGCATCCAAAGCCCCGGTGAAACAGGCAGCGCTTTATATTCAAAGCGCTGCAGCACACATGAACGAATTCGCACGTATGCGCAGAAGCTTGCGCGCTTTTTAGCGGTTTCTTGGTTGAAAATTGATCAACTACTTCGCGAAAAATTTTTATCTATCTGTTTTTATTAGATAAAAATCTTCTCGGCATGCATCTTGGAATGTACTTCTGCATACAGCGGGCGAAATTGCCCGTTTCTGCGCTGA
>NZ_JAWHPJ010000045.1:0-1194 GCF_032587815.1 Pseudomonas syringae group sp. 26L6 | reverse complement strand
GGAAGGTCTGAAGTAGCCGGATGTTTTCCGGCTACCGAGTCCTCAGCACTTTTCAAAAAACGATGCATGTCGAAATTTGCTCAATTATCTTCGCTTTTTAGCTCTTTCGGCCGCTGCAAAGCCTTTTGCGGTAACCATTTCCTGCATTACACGCGCACCTCTCCTGCGCTCGCCAACAAATGTCGGCGGGCCATCCACAGGTTTGACAGGGCGAACAACGTCACCATCTGCGCGGTGTTCTTGGCCAAGCCCCGAAAGCGCACTTTTTCATAGCCAAACTGGCGTTTGATGACCCGAAACGGATGCTCGACCTTGGCGCGAACCTGGGCCTTGGCCTTCTCGATTTTTCGGATCGCCTTGTACAAAATACTGCGTTTTCCGTGCTTTTTGTAAGTGCTGCGGCGGGCGGCAATCTGCCAAATGACCTTGCGCCCAGCGTGTTCTTCGCGCTTCTCGACCCCGGTGTAACCTGCGTCGGCGCAGACTACGTTTTCCTCGCCGTGCAGCAGTTTGGCAACCTGCGTGACGTCTGCCACATTGGCCGCTGTTACTACCACGCTGTGCACCAGGCCTGACTCGTCGTCGGCGCCGATGTGAGCCTTGGCGCCGAAATAGTACTGGTTACCTTTCTTGGTTTGATGCATCTCAGGATCGCGTTTGCCATCCTTGTTCTTGGTCGAACTGGGCGCGTGAATCAGCGTGGCATCGACGATGGTGCCTTGACGCAACGACAAGCCACGGTCGCCCAGATAACCATTAATTACGCCGAGAATCCCGGTCGCCAACTCGTGCTTTTCCAGCAGACGACGGAAGTTGAGAATGGTGGTTTCGTCTGGAATTCGCTCCAGGCTCAGGCCTGAAAACTGACGCAGGATGGTCGTCTCATACAGCGCTTCTTCCATCGCCGGATCGCTGTAGCCGAACCAGTTCTGCATCAGATGAACACGCAGCATCGCCATCAGTGGGTAGGCGGGCCGGCCACCTTCTCCTTTTGGATAATAGGGCTCAATCAGGGCAATCAAACCTTTCCAGGGCACCACCTGATCCATCTCGATCAGGAACAATTCCTTACGGGTCTGCTTGCGCTTGCCGGCATACTCGGCGTCGGCGAAGGTCATCTGTTTCATCATCGAAAAGCTCGGCGACTGGTGTCCGGAGATTTTGCCAAATTAGGAAGTCTTTTTCAGAGTTTCC
>NZ_JAWHPJ010000044.1:0-80542 GCF_032587815.1 Pseudomonas syringae group sp. 26L6 | reverse complement strand
TGAAAAGTGCTGAGGACTCGGTAGCCGGAAAACATCCGGCTACTTCAGACCTTCCCTAGACGCAACAGAGCAAGCGCAATGCCAATATTGATATATTAGTTTGGTCCTACACGCTTGAGCCGAGTGGGCAGGGTGTTAATTTTTTTGGCCTACAGAGACGGCCTACATGAAATTTTTTGAAACGCTGGCAACGTTTGTTCTTTAGCGGCAACCGCTTGCCGACTGTCAGGTAGACGAGTTTGGTCATGGTTGTAAGGCTTGAGGTTTTTGTTTGTAGGAAGCTTCTTTATAGCTATATTTTTTGCAGGGTTTTGATTCGTCTGATAGCATCCGCTTTCTTTTCAAAGGGATATGAAATGTCAGATTTAATGTATGCGCCACCGAAAGCTAGTCTGGAAAAAGATGAAACGGACAGTAGAGGTCCGGAATTTTATGTCGTGTCTCTAAAGAAATTCTTCATTCTGTATCTTTTGACATCGGGCTTTTTCGCGATTCACTGGTTTTATCGAAACTGGTCGCTGAATAAGAAATTTTCAGGCAGTAAGGTGTGGCCCGCTGCGCGTGTGATCTTCGCCGTTATTTACGCCTTTCCACTATTTCGCACTGTGGACAAAAGTCTGCGGCGACAGGGGCGTGGTCACATGGCGTACTGGGCGATTAGCGGCCTGGTGTTGCTGGCGTTGACTATTGCGGGGATGGTGCTTTCGCAAGGTGTTTCCGGGCATGTGCAATTCAAACCGGTCGGCGGCTGGCTGGTATGGGCGGTTCTGCTGGCCACTGCGCAAACATTTAATTTAATGCTGGTGCAGTCGAAGATGAATGCCGCGGCGCTTGATCCAGACGGAAGTACCAACTCAAGATTGACATGGGCCAATGGCCTATGGATTCTTGCCGGGTGTGCTATCTGGTTGATGAGTATACCGACCTACCTCTCTGCGTCTGCTGCAGCGTAGATACTACTGACGCCAATTGAAGTGCCGAACAGATCATCCATTATCTATTCGGCACTCTTTCAGGCTTTGTCGTCACTCAGCCAGTCAATCAGAGTAATCAGCCCAGGTCATTGACCAGTTGGCCGATCACTTCACCTACCTTGGCCAGGTCTGGCGCAGCCAGGCGATGTTCATCGGCATACGAATACGCCACGGTGAACAAGCCTGCGGTGCGAGTAGAGTAAGACGGAGCGTCTTTCTCGAAAACACGGTTGGCTGCCTCGGCAGTCAGGGAGCTGGAACTGATGACCAAACGTTCTTCCGGGTTGTTTACGCCGTTGATGTAAACGTTGTCCGGATTGATCGACCATTCGGCCAGTTCACTGACCAGAAACGCACGAATCTTTTCTTCGACTGTGGCGTTTTCAGCGGCAAATGCTGCAGGGTTTACTGGAGTATTCATGATTTAACTTCCTTGTTAAGTTCATGTGTCGCATGTTCGATGGAAGCAGACTTCACATGAACGGGTTGGTTGAGGCTCTATTGAGCCTCAGTCGAAAGAGCCTTGTGCGGTAAATATATATAGCGAGTGATTTTTTTCAGATAGTCCGGGCCGTGTTGCGCGGCCCGGCAATGTTTCGGGGTTCAGCCCCGTGCCTGCGTCACCGGCAACGCATCCGCCCCGCGCTCGCGCACCCAGAACAGCGTTGCTCCGGCCACTGCGGCGGGCATCATCAGCAGGTTGACCACTGGTATCAGCAAGGCGACGTAGACAATGCCGCCGAAGCTCAGGCTTTGCCAGCGCTTGCTTTTCAGCCAGCCGAGCATTTCGTTCCAGCCTAGTTTGTGGTTGTCGGCGGGGTAGTCAATGTACTGGATCGCCATCATCCAGACGCCGAACAACAGCCACAGCGGAGCGGCGATGATGTTGGCCACAGGGATGAACGACAGAATGAACAGCCCGAGCATGCGCGGCAGCATATAGCCAAGCTTGCGGGCTTCGCGGGCCAGGGTACGTGGCACCATAGCCACCAGTTCGGCCCAGCTGAAATCCGGTGAATCGTCCACGCCACGAACCACGGCTTCGACTTTTTCGGAGAGAAACCCGTTAAACGGCGCGGCGATGATGTTGGCGACCACGGTGAAGGTGAAAAACACCATCAGCAGGACCAGCACCACGAACAGCGGCCAGAGGATATAGCTGAGAAAGCTCAGCCAGTGAGGGAGCGTAGGCATGAAGGTGTCGACCCACAGCTCGAACTGGTGCACCGCCAGATAGATCAGGCCGCAGAACAACACCACATTGATGCTCAAGGGCAGCAGGACGAACAATCGCAAACCAGGACTGAGAACCAGGTTCAGTCCTTCTCTGAGGTATTGCGGGCCGGTAAGGGCGGGCGCGGGCATGGCAGTCTCCAGGTGCTTGAAAGGCGTGACCTTACCGGCTTTGTGATAGCCATGAAAGAGTTGATGGCTGTCGGCGCTCAGCACCATTCCTCAAGCCCTGAACGCGCTTGCCGGGGCCGGATGTTCGCGCGAGTACACTGCTGTCGGTCAGTCACCCTATAGAAGTGACCTATGGGGTGGATTGTGAAACGATATTTCCTTAACCTTTGCTACCCCGATAGGCTTGGCACCAATTTCAGGACCTGTCTCAGGAGTCAGAACTTTCAGGATCCGCCGAGTGAATGGCACTTCCCCAAGTGTTTCGGCGGTCCTTTTTTATCCAGCTGTTTCGATTGCGGCTTGAACAGTCGGTCGACAGGAGTGTGTCATGTCAGACGTACGTCATTCCCGAGTGATCATTCTCGGTTCCGGCCCTGCCGGTTACAGCGCTGCGGTTTACGCCGCCCGCGCCAACCTCAAGCCTCTGCTGATCACCGGCATGCAGGCTGGTGGTCAGTTGACCACCACCACTGAAGTCGACAACTGGCCGGGCGACCCCCATGGCCTGACCGGTCCGGCGCTGATGGAGCGTATGCGTGAGCATGCCGAGCGTTTCGAGACTGAAATCGTCTTCGACCACATCAACTCCGTTGATCTGGCCGGCAAGCCGTTCAGCCTTCAGGGCGATAGCGCAACCTACACCTGCGATGCACTGATCATCGCCACCGGTGCCAGCGCCCGTTACCTGGGCCTGCCTTCGGAAGAAGCGTTCATGGGCAAGGGGGTTTCTGCCTGCGCCACATGCGATGGCTTCTTTTACCGCAACCGTGAAGTCGCGGTAGTCGGTGGCGGTAACACGGCGGTGGAAGAAGCGCTGTATCTGGCCAACATCGCCAGCAAGGTGACTCTGGTTCACCGTCGCGAAACCTTTCGCGCCGAGAAGATCCTGATCGACAAGCTGCACGCACGTGTCGCCGAAGGCAAGATTGAGCTCAAGCTCAATGCCACGCTGGACGAGGTATTGGGTGACAACATGGGCGTGACCGGTGCGCGTCTGAAGAACAATGACGGGACCAGTGACGAGCTGAAAGTCGACGGCGTATTCATCGCCATCGGCCACACGCCGAACACCTCGCTGTTCGAAGGGCAACTGGCTTTGAAAGATGGCTACATGGTTGTGCACGGTGGCCGTGAAGGCAATGCGACTGCTACCAGCGTTGAAGGTGTATTCGCGGCCGGTGATGTGGCTGACCACGTATACCGTCAGGCTATCACCTCGGCTGGTGCAGGTTGCATGGCGGCACTGGACGTCGAGCGTTATCTGGACGGTCTGGCAAACGCCACGTTCTGATTGGCGTCCCTCCAGGCCTCTGCAATCAGGTTCTCGTGCCAATGCGTTGGCACGAGAACCTGTCAGCTCAAGCCTTGCGCTTGAGCGGCTCGCCTTCGAATTTCACACCTGCCAGCCCATACTCGATCAGCGCACGGATATTGCCGTGGTCGCTGCCTTCAGGTGTGGCTTGCACCGAGCGGTAGTGCTCGCCAAATGCCAACAGTGCCTCTTCATCGCTCAAACCTTCCAGCAATGCCAGACCTAGCGTCTTGCAAGACCCTTCGTTTTGCCCGGCAGCATTGTCGACGGCGCCGTTTCTGAACGGCTGAGGCTGATAATCGTAACCTTCTGCGATAAAGGCCAGGGTATCAGCGAACACATGCTCGCCGCTGCGCAGGCTGGTGCGCAGGGAGTTCAGATCAGTCATGTTTGGGTTCCTTGGCGAACGCTGCCTGTTGTTCGGCGTTTGCTTCTTTCTGGTATTGGGCTTTCCACTCGCTGTACGGCATGCCGTAAACCACCTCGCGAGCATCATCGAGGCTGATGTCGATGTGCTTTTCATCGGCGGCGGCCTTGTACCACTTGGACAGGCAGTTACGGCAGAAACCGGACAGGTTCATCAGGTCGATGTTCTGGACATCCTTGCGGCTGTCCAGATGCGCGACCAGGCGACGGAAGGCTGCAGCTTCGAGTTCGAGGCGTTCTTGCTCGGTCATGACGGGCTCTTTTCAATAGACGGTTCGCGTCATGATAAGAGTTTCAGCGTTGACCGGCGAGCGTGATCGATACCGATTCGGCAAAGCGCAGCGCATGCGGCTTGTCGACTTCCACTTCTGCGTAGGTCACGGCCTTGTGGCTCATCACCAGGTCCAGCACTTCCTGCGTCAGTCTTTCCAGCAGAGCGAAGCGGTTGCCCTCGACATGCTGAATGATGGCCTTGGTGATGGTGCGATAGTTGAGAGCATGCTCGATGTCGTTGTCGCGAACGGCTTCCTGTGCGGCGTAGAGAATCGTCAGATTGATCAGCACATCCTGCTTGTTGACGATTTCGTCTTCGTTGATACCGATATATGTGCGCAGGCGCAGGTCCTTGACCCGGATGCGCGCGGTGCCAGGTTCGAGTCTTGCCATTATTGTCTGCTCCGTCCGATCAATTGCAGAAACTCCATGCGGGTGGTGCTCGAGTCACGGAAGGCCCCCAGCATCACTGAAGTGTTCATGGTCGAATTCTGTTTTTCGACACCGCGCATCATCATGCACATGTGCTTTGCCTCAATGACCACGGCTACACCTGCCGCCCCCGTGACTTGCTGAATGGCATCGGCAATCTGCTTGGTCAGATTTTCCTGAATCTGCAGGCGGCGGGCAAACATGTCCACAATGCGCGCGATCTTCGACAGGCCCAGCACTTTGCCGGTAGGGATATAAGCCACATGCGCCTTGCCTATGAATGGCAACAGGTGGTGCTCGCAGAGTGAATACAGCTCGATATTCTGGACAATGACAATCTCATCATTGTCGGATGCGAACAGGGCGCCATTGACGATTTCGTCGACGCTCTGGGTGTAGCCGTGACACAGATACTGCATCGCTTTGGAAGCGCGTTTCGGGGTGTCCAGAAGGCCTTCGCGGTCTGGATCTTCACCAAGGCCGAGCAGAATGTCTCGATAGTGCTGGGGCAGGGACGAACTCATCAGAATGTTCCTCGGGGCGGCTTACTTGACGTGCCGTCCGCCGTTTACGGTCAGTGTTGTGCCGGTGACATAGGTGCTGTCCAGAAGGTAACGCAGGCTCTGGTAGATCACTTCTGCACCAGGCTCTATGCCCAGAGCTGATTTGGCCAGGGCGTTGGCGCGGTAGGCCGCATCGTCCTTGGGTTGAAACATCAACAGCGCCGGTGCTATGCCGTTGACTTTGACAAGAGGGGCGAACCGGGCAGCGAAGGACAGCGTCAGGCTTTCCAGGCCGGCCTTGGTTGCACAGTAGGCGATGTGCTTGCTGCTGCCCTTGCGGGTCACGTCATCGCTGATATGCACGATGTCAGCGACTTCACTGGCGGTCAGCAACTGCTCACAGTGCAGATTGATCAGGTAGGGTGCCAGCATATGTACGCTGAACATACGCGTGAAGTTATCCGCTTCCTCGCCCGGGGTTTCTGCCAGCCACTCGGATGCATTGTGTACAACGGCACGCAGGCTTGAAGTCTGGGTTTTCAGTAGATCAATGAACGCCATGATCCCGGTTTCGCACGAAAAATCGCCGTAGAGGGCCACCGCTCCGGCCTGGCGCAGTTCCGTCACGCTTGCGTGTTCAGTGCGATAACTGATGATAACCCGATGCCCATGCTCAAGCAGTCGCAAGGCGCAATGCAGGCCTACGCGCTGGCTGGCTCCGGTGATCAGAATCGGTGCAGAAGATAATGTCATCGACAGCTCACGTATCGGTTACCCACAGTGGTCGGGGATTGTACGGTCGATTGCTTCTTCCGGTTTACAGGCAAAGTTATACCAGAGAATTTTTTTGTACAACCCTGGACATCATGAAACTCGCCGAGGTAGTGCTCGAAGGCGCTGAGCACGTGGAGGCTGAGGGAACAATCGGGGCTGGGACGCGACCAAGACCTGTACCGAGGTGTAAAGGTGTACAGGTCTTTATGAGTCTAGCGAGGGGAAGGTGATTGCGTCGGGCGTGCCGGTGCAGGCGTGCTTTGCAGCCAGGGGGCAAGCAGGCGCGTGGATAGGGGAATGAACAGGTAGACCATCAGCGGGGTAAGCACCGCTGTACTGATCATGATGCGCGGCAACAGGTCCAGATGATTGAGCAGCGGGCCAAGCAGGAAATTGAAGATCAATGATACGGGAAAAAACGCCAGCCAGATGGCAACGGCCTGTTTCCAGCGTGGCGGACGCTGATCGATGGCGCCGAACCAGCCATCAATACCACTGACGCGATGTTCCGAGGGTTGCGCGAAAAGACCGCTGCCGCGCACCAGCCAGGAGCGTCGAGAGGCGGAATGCTCCCAGGCGTGCATGGTGTGCTCATCGGTAAAGCGGAAAATGATCTGAAATTCATCATCGCCAGGCGGAGGCGCCAGCACCCCGGAACCCAGATACCCCGGGAAATCCGTGGCCAACTGTTCGCCTTCGTGCAGCCAGGCCATCATTTCATGGTAACGACCCTGTGCCACGCGGCGGGCGACCATCAAGGTGACGGGTGAGGTAGACATTGTGTATCTCCGGTAGAGGCGTGAGATTCCCGGGTAGGGAGGTCACATGCCGCGATCCGGGGTGGTGGGTCGCGACAGCTTCACTTGAAAAGCAAGCAAGGATTATTCCTGAAACGCTGACGGACCGGTAGAGCTTTGCGGTGTTGGCTGATTACTTGTGCAGGGAAGGGTGCTTGCGGCGATGCTCTTGGAGGATGTACTGACGCAAGCGCTCGGCGTCGTCCTTGCCATGCTTGCTGAAGTGATAGGCACCGAAACTGTGTTCGGTCATTCGCTCCAGCTTGCCGCGCATTGGAATAGGGGCCTGACCTGGCGGGTTGAACCAGGCGGAAAAGTTTCTCGGCAGCTTGCCTTCCTTGCGGTACTCAAGCAGCACCCCCTTGAACGACAGCTCGTGAACCCAGAGCGCCGTCAATGCACCCTTTTCGGTCTCAAGCGGGATTGGCTCTTCAAGCACGAGCCGCCAGGGGCGAATCTTCGGGCCTTCCTCGAAAATACTCGGTGCGCCCAGTTCCAGATGCAGCGCATGGAATTCGTCCTCGACCAGATGCAGAGGGAAATTCATCTGCTGGTTTTCGAACTGCGCATGGATCGTGACCTGCTCGTGAGCAGCCAGACGTGTCAGCAGATCCTGAATCTGAACTCCGCCATTGACCAGAAGGCTACGCGTGCTGTCGCGCACGTTCAGCTTCGGATTGCGCTGCATGCTCTGGATAAAATCCAGTTCAGCCTGTGTGAGGAGAGAATCAGGTTGCATTGGCGGAAAGCTCGGTCTGACCGGTTATTGAGAACAAAGACCATTGATTCCGCAAGTTGTTCGGACCGCTCATCATATTTTTCCATTTTAATGTTTCAACTTGGCTGTGCTTTTTCCGTGCCGGCCAAAGGCAAAAGGGTCCGTAGAAAATTCAGATGGCATTCTAGGGCATAATGTTTCACTTTTTTTCAGCTGCTGCAGGAATAGCCATGAAAGTTGCCATCGTGTGTGGAACGGTTTACGGATCGGCCGAAGAAGTTGCCAGACACGCCTCTGCACTGTTGCGTGCCGCTGGTCACGAAACACTCGTCAACCCTAGGCTCGCGTTGCCTGATGTGCTGGCTTTCGAGCCTCAGGCCATCCTTGCGGTGACGTCGACCACCGGGATGGGTGAGCTGCCCGACAACCTCATGCCTCTCTATTCAGAGCTTCGTGATCTTTTGCCTGGCCAACTGCGTGGCTTGCCGGGTGGTGTGATCGCATTGGGTGATGCCAGCTACGGCGACACCTTCTGTGCAGGCGGCGAGCAGATGCGTGAATTGTTCGCTGAACTGGGTGTGAATGAAGTGCAGGACATGCTGCGTCTGGACGGAAGTGAAAGCGTGACCCCGGAAACCGACGCCGAGCCTTGGCTGGCAGCGTTCATCAAGCACTTGGGCTGAAATCATCCCGCTGCTTTATTGAGCATGATTCAGCACTGCGCGTGTTGATTGTGACTGGCAGGTGCCTGGACGACACTCATCGCAACGTTTCTTTTGATCCTGGAGCCTGCGATGAGTGAGTCGGTGCGTTTTGAAGATAAAGTCGTCATTGTGACTGGCTCAGGAGGCGGGCTGGGAAGGGCTCATGCGCTGCTGTTTGCAAAGCACGGCGCGCGGGTGGTGGTCAACGACCTGGGTGGCTCTGCCCATGGCGAAGGGGCCAGTGCTTCTGCTGCTGATCGCGTTGTGGCCGAGATTCGTGAAGCCGGTGGCACCGCTGTAGCCAACCATGACTCGGTGACCGACGGCGGGCGGATAGTGCAACACGCGCTCGATGCCTTTGGTCGCATAGATGTGCTGGTCAACAACGCTGGCATCCTGCGCGACAAGACCTTCGCCAAAATGGAGGACGCCGACTGGGACCTTGTTTACCGCGTCCATGTCGAGGGCGCCTATAAGGTCACACATGCCGCCTGGCCATACCTGCGTGAGCAGAACTACGGGCGGGTGATTTTCACTTCATCGACATCCGGCATCTATGGCAATTTCGGCCAATCCAATTACGCAACCGCCAAGCTCGGGCTTTACGGACTGACTCGCACCCTCGCGCTGGAAGGCCGCAAGCACCGGATTTTCGTCAACGCCATAGCCCCGACCGGGGGCACGCGCATGACCGAGGGGCTTATTCCTGCCAACGTATTCGAGCTGCTCAAACCTGAACTGATCAGCCCGTTGGTGGTGTATCTGGGCAGCGAACAGTGTCAGGACAGTGGCGATCTGTTTGAAGTGGGCGGCGGCTGGATCGGCAAGGTCCGTTGGGAGCGCAGTCAGGGAGCATGCTTCGACCCACAGGCGGGCTTCAGCCCGGAGGACGTTGCTGCACAATGGCAGACGATTGGTGATTTCGATCAAGCCGCGCACCCCGCCGACAATATCGAGGCGTTGAAAGAAATGATGGCCAATCTGCAAAAATACGCTAATTAAGCAGGTTCTGAGGTATGCGGCGGCTTTGGAAAAAAAGTCTCTGTTTGGTGCACGACTTTATAACTGGTTAATTATTTATCGGAATTTTTACCGTGTTCTGTAAGAACTGTCTTTTGGCTTTGTAGGTTTGGTATGGATTTCTGTACAACTATTCATTAAGCAGCTTTTACTCCGATATGAAGTCTGAACACATTCATATAGGGAGTATCACGTGGGAAGAACAATGTGGGGTGACCTGCCACCGGTTACTGTTGCTGCGCCGCCTGAAAGACTCAAACTCAAGAAGGCCGCAGCGCAGGTCAGTCAGGTGTTGCAGGAGGTCGGTGAGAACGCCGTTGCGCTCAACTCGCTGGCGATGGAAAAACGCAAGATGAAGCCACTGTTCAAGGGTTTCAACCCCGAACAGATTACGCCCAAGGATCTCAACAGGGCAGGAATGATCTTGTACAAGTTCGGGATGATCGACAATCATACGGCCGAACTCATGAGTCGAGCGGGCGATGAGTTTGACAAGAAAGGCAAGTTGGTCGACCCGAGCAAGGAAATCAATGCGCTGGAGTTCTTTGCCAATCGGATCATTGAAATGAAAGAAAAGGCAATGAGCGGAGACCCATACGCCAAAGTGTTATTGCCTGATTACATTCGCACGATTCATATCATGCAGAATCTTCAAACGTTTGCCGAGTCTGGCGACAGTTACGAGATGCGCAAGATCAAGGATATGGAAAACAGGGGGCTGGTCAAAAAAACACCAAACGCCAAAGCGTGAGGGTGTCTTGATACTAAAACGTCTGGCAATAAAAAAGGCCGCTGCATGGATAGCCACGCAGCGGCCAAACAAAACGCAGGATCAAGGGAGCTTGCAAATCCACGTCGATTTAACGGGCGCAGGTTACCCGCCATCACTGTTCTGAAAAATCCCCGTACAGGATATGCAGCATTACCCGACAGGTAACAATTCGCGGGGAGTGTGCCAGTGGCTCAATGAACGCTGTGGTTCGCTGGCAACCGACTCAGGCGCTCGGCAAGCTCGATTCGTTGCAGTGGGTCTTCGCTGAGCAACAGCGCGCGTTCCAGGTCGAAACGTTCGGCCTGCGGGCATTCAAGGAGTTGATACATGCTGGCACGGGCCAAGTGATCTCCGCTGGTTGCCTGACCCAGCTCGACGATGCGGTCGGCGTCTTTGAGCGCAGCGAGAAAATCATCGTTGATTTGATGCAGATGCCGCAGGTTACGCGATAATCGCTGCAGCATGCTGGTGGGTGTGGCGCGTGTCATGTGTTCGGCGCGCAATTGCATGGTCGGGCCGAATTGCCGGATCAACAGCTCGCGGCAGTCTCTGGGGTAAAGCCTGCGCCCGCTGCAGGGGTCGAGCAAATGATCGGCACCTGGCACACGCAGCAGAAAGTGGCCTGGAAAGTTCACGCCCTCCAGCGCAATCTCCAGCCGCCGTGCTATCTCCAGCGCGATCAGTGCCAGCCCCAATGGCTGGCCGCGACGCTGCTGCACAACCTTGTGCAGCAGCGCCGAGTCGGGTTTGGGCGGGTTCCAGTCATCTTGCTGAAAACCCAGTGCATTGAGTTGTCGCAAAAGCGGTTGCGCGAGTTCGGAGGCAGGCAGGACCGGCAGCGCAGCGTCGATCTGGCGCTGTAACTGGTCCATGTCACTGATCACCGCATGCCGGGCAAAGTGTGCGTCATGCTCGCTCGACACCCATAGCGCTGCTTCAAACACCGAGGGCGGTGTCTGTTGCAGGCAGGCCAGGCAATGCTGACGTGGAGTCATCGACCGCTCCGTGCAACTGAAAATCCAGTAGGAAGACTCTTTGTAGCCCCGCGCGGGAATTTCGTCCAGCGCCAGTTGTTTCTACTTGTTCAGGGCTTTTATCAAGTCGGGCGTCACATAGTGCGGACCGTCGAACAGGTACAGCGGATAGCCATCGAAAGCCGCTATTTGCGGTTTCAGTTCGGCAGCCGTCGCCGGTCGGAAACCTCCACCCACTTGCGGGCGAAACGCTTCGACGATGATTCTGACGCGATTTTTGCCCAGCCGTTTACGTAACGCGTCTGCGTAGGTTCGGGCAACCGGAGCGGTGCGCGCATAGACACCCACACCGTCCTGAAAGAACACGCCGATATCGTCCGGCAGCCAGGTTTTCAGCCAGTCCGCAGTGGCGGCGGGGCCGATGTTGGCACCATCGTAGACGCTGATCCATAACGGCCTGGGCAGCTTCGCCAGCAGCGCGGGTAATTCCTTGGCGCGACTCCAGCTGGGGTCGACCTCGGCCGGGAAGTACCAGCCGGTGACATTGAGCGGCGTTTTCACTTTGGCCAGCTGTGCCGAAAGCACCGCCAACTGTTCGATATTGTCCCGTGAGCGGTTTTCGCTGAAGTACCCCGCCAGCCCGAGAATCACCTCCTGCGCCCAAGGCTCCTTGGCGATCCGCGCCCAGTCCGGCAGCACCGGCACGTTGGTCATCTGAGTACCTGGTATGAACGACTGGTCATCGACCGCCGTCCACTGCACGAGCAATTGCCGTGCGCCGAGTTTGTCCCAATTGCCGCTTATGCCCACCGTTGCGTTATCCGGTTGCCAGACGATGCCGACAATTCCCGGCCCGCTGGGCTGTATCAGTTGATACAGCTCGCTGGAGGCGAGGGTCAGCGCACCTACCAGGGCGGCTGCCAGCGAGGTCTTGATCAATATTGTCTGTCGTAGCAGTGCGGCCAAAGCCTTCAAACATTACTCCCTGATGGATGACTCGCGATTGTCACCACGAGAATGTCATACGTGCGAACACGCCTTCTGCGCGGTCGTCGCCAAAGACTTTCTCGCGGTATTGCACCGAGAAGTCGACATACGACTGTGGCGCCTTGTACGTGTCCTCGCGAAACCAGTAGCGTACGCCGGTACCAACACCCAGCCCGCCAGCGTTACCGGATGACGTACTGCTGCGGCCCAGGCTGTCGACTTCGCTACGCATCTTTGAATCGTAGTCCACTGCGGCGACCACATGTGGAAACACCACCAGCCTGGGGCTGATGCTGTCCAGACGAAAGCTGCGTCCGACCTGCCATTCACTGTTGAAATAGTTGCGCTTGTCCTGCAAATAACGCCCACCTTCAGCATACAGCTGCGAGGTCCACCAACTGGGCACGTCGACACGCAAGTCAGTACCGATGCTGGAGCCGTAGCCCAGACGTACCAGCCAGTCGCCATCGGCGTTGGAATTGCCCAACGGAAAGGTGCGCTCAAAGGCACCGATGACGTTGACTGAGCTGAACGGCTTGACCCTGATCCCCAGCGCTCCCTGCAATGCATCCGCGCCGGTGTCGGAGTCGCCGTCCTTGCTCCACAACGTGTCGGTCACGCGCCCGTAAAGCTCGACGAAGCGTGCATTGCGGTAGCCCAATGGGCGCCAGAACACTTCGGTGCTGTTCTGCACACTGTCAGTGTTGCTGCTCGGTGCGCTGTTCAGGCCGCTGCCGCTGCTGGTGCTGGCACCGCGATACGTCGTGGTGTTGGTCAAACCCCATTCACGGGACAGGTCGGAGACGGCGCGTCGGGTGTCGAACACCTGTTGCGCGGGCATCTGCAAATCACCGGCCTTTTGATAATCGAGCACGCGCTTGAAGTAGGCGATGGCCTGTGCATCGTCCGGTGTACGCATGGCGCTGTAGGCTGCGTCCTGAACTTCACGCGGCTTGAGGCCGGAGCTGCGGTCGACCCGTTTGAACTCGTCAAGCGCGCCACGATCGTCGCCCGCCTGGCTGAGGAAATAAGCAATCTGCACTTCATCGCCGGGTTGCAGTTCGCCCGCATCGCGAGCTTTCTGCAGACGTTGCAGCGCCTCGCTCGGCTGGCCCATCGCTGCGTACAAGGAAGCTTGCTCGCGCAGGGGCAGATTACCCACGGCGAGTGCCTGAGCGAAGTCCTGACGCGCACCGTCCTGATCGCCCAGGCGTTGACGCATTTGTCCGCGCTGGACGAGCAGGGTGGCGTCGTTGCCATTGAGCGCCAGTGCTTCGGTAGCCGCAGAGCGCGCTTCGGCATATTGCCCCTGAGCAATCAGGGCGCTGACCAGCAGCTTTCGGTAAGCCATCTGTTTCGGAAAACTGCGAACAGCCTCCCGCGCCTCGCTGACAGCGGTGTCGTTATCTCCGCGTGCCAGTGCCTTATAACCTGAGGCTGCCTTATCGACTGCTGCCTGTTCCTGAATCGCTTGCCGACGACGAGTCAAAACCGGCTGTGGACCGACTGCCTGCTCTGCATCGTTGATGGCCAGCTGTGCTTCGTCCAGACGCTGCTGACGTTGCAGCGCCTCGATCAGCATCATGCGGTAATCAAGATTTTTCGGTGCCTGTGCGATGGCCTTGCGCGCATGGTTTGCCGAGCCGTCGTAGTCGCGATTGGCATACGCGCGCAGCGCCTGATTGCCCTCCAGGTAGCCCGGTTTTGGGCGAGCCTTGGGGAAGCGCTGAGGGTGATCTCGTCGGTATTTGTCGCGTTCGGCCAGGGCAATCAGATCGCGCAACTGATCGGCATCCGCACGCTGACGCAACGCTTCGCGCGCCTTGGCGATGGCCAGGTCGTAGTCCTTGCGGTTGTAGGCCATGTAGGCTTCGTTGGCGATGGCGTAGGCGGGTCCGGTCAACGGCAGGGGCAGTGTTTCCGCCTGGCTGAGCGGTGCAACAAGACCCAGGCCGCTCACTAGCAGCGACAGGATGAAGGGGCGCTTCATAGTGGCTGCTCCGTTTGATCGTCAGATCGGTAATGGTTGTGCTGACGTGCCACAGCCTGTTCGATGGTTTCTCTGGACAGCACGCCGATGTCGACCAGGTAATCGCCGATCCGGCCATGCACATGCGGGCGGTAGCCGAGCATGGCTTTCTGAAACACTTCGCGGTCCAGCAGGCCTTGCTCGATCAGCAGATCGCCGAGCAGTGGCGCTCTGGCTGGAAGCGGCTGACCCTCGACCACCTGAAGCTGACGCAACTGCGCGACGATGTCGCTTTCACGGGCAATCAACTGCACCGGCTCGGCACCCAATTGCTCGGTAATCTGTTGCAGGCCGTCAGGCGGTAGCGGGCTGGCTACGGCAATTTCCTGGCGACCCAGCGCATTCATTTGCAACGGCACGACACGCCAGCGCAGGCAGAACTCATCGGCCAGCACATCGTTTGTCGCACGTTTGCCGGCAATGTCGAATACCCGTGGCAGGTCGTTCTGAAAAGCGATGGCCTCAGCCAGGGTTTCATCGTCGAGCCAGCCGTGGCTAAGCAAAATCCTGCCCAGCGGCAGCTGACGGGTCTGTTGTTCAGCCAGTGCGGTCTGCAGTTTTTCATCGTTGATGGCTTGCCAGGACAGCAGCACGCTACCCAGGCGGCGGGGCGCTACGGCAATCAGGTCGGAAGACGGAAAGTCATGCATGGTCTTGTCCCAGACCAGCTTGCGGTTGAGCACCTTGCCTACCAGAAACATCCGCCAGGCGCGCGCTGCAGCCATGAAGTTGACGAAGTTGCCGACCACCATGCGTGGTATGGACAGCAAGCCGTGCTGCCAGCCGTAAAGCACGGTAGTGAAGTAGCAGCGGTGCAGGATCCGCCACAGCAACGCGATGCCGCTGGCCACCAGCAGGTACTGAATCAGACCTGTGGTTTCAAACGGGGTCGGAAAGCTGGTGTTCCACAGTCCGCTGGAGCGCAGCACAATCAAGGCCAGCAATTGAATGAGGATAAAGTAAGCGAGGATGCTGACGAACGAAGTCACTACGCCCTTGCGGTCCCGAAACAGCAGATAACGGTTGGCCAGCGACCCGGTCCAGCCCATTTGCTCCCAGCCCTGCAGGCCGATGCCCAGAGTCCAGCGCGCTTTCTGGCGAAAGGCGGTACGGAAGGTGTCCGGGAAAAATTCACGCACACACAGCGGCATTTCCAGCGTCGACTCATACGGCTTGCGGAACCAGGACTTGCGCAGCACCCGAAATTGCACCGGAAAGCGTACGAAGATCGCTTGCATACCGTACTTAGCCAATCGCGCGCCGACGTCGTAGTCCTCGGTCAGGCTTTCGGTATTGAACGGCTGGTTCTGGTTTTCATCCGCCAGCACCATCAGCGCACGCCGCGAGAAACAGGTGCCGACGCCAGCCGAAGGCACGGTGTCAGTCATGCTTTCGCGTACCACCAGATCCTTGCCGTGCCATTCGGCAAACTCGTCCATGTAGGTGCCGGCCACCCATTCGTACCAGTTGCGTTCCAGCGACACGACCGGTAACTGGATCATGTCCTTGCGTGGCAGCAGGTAATTGAACAGGCGCAGTTCAAGCGGGTGCAGTACATCTTCGCTGTCGTGCAGGATGGTCCCGGCAAACTGTACAGCGTGGGTTTTCTCATACAGAAAAATCGCCTGTATGACCCAGTTCAGGCAGTCGGCCTTGCAGGTCGGGCCGGCGTGCGGCACCTCCACGCGGTGCAATTGCTTGTAGCGACGACGCATGCGCTCCACTTCATCGATGGTGCGCTGGTCGTTGATGTAGGTGCCGACGAACACTACGTAGTTCTGGTAATCGAGCGTCGACACCATGTTTTCGATCATCGGCGCGATGACGTCGTATTCCAGCCAGGCCGGGACCATGATCGCCAGTGGCTGCTCGTCGCGGGCAATCAACTGCTCGGCAGTCAGTGGCCGGTAGCGACGTTCGGCGGTGAACTTGCGGTACAGCCGCCTGGCCCAGTACCAGATATCGATGAACAGGTCATCGATACTCGATACCAGGATAATCAGCCCGACAACGATCGTCGCGACTTCCAGCACGCTGTAGTAATGGGCCAGCCAGTAAGGCCAATAGAGCGACGTCATTGCGGCGGCCCGTTACGAGCGATTGCGACGGGCGCTACGGCCAGCCAGCAACAGGATGAGAAAGAGTACGATGCCAGCCGGAATCAGCCACAGCAGCGATGGTTTGCGCCAGGCGTCGAGGCCAGTGCTTTGCTCGTCCTCGATCATCTGGCTGCCGGTCGGGTCCTTGGCGTCAAAGGTGGCGATCGGGCCGTTGTCAGCCAGCAGCGTGGCGTTGCCGCGCTCCAGCAGCAGTGGGCGCTCGAAAACCGGGGCCTGACCTCCAAGCGTGCGATAGACCATACCGTGCTGGCCGCCCGCGTCGATCACTTGCAGCGAGGCCAGGTGGTTGAGGGTTTTGAGGTCGAGCAGCGTCTGCTCTTTGTGATTGATCAGCAGATGGCCGTCGTTGCTGGCCTTGACCGACTCGGCGCCATCCTTGACTGGCAGTTCGAACGCCAGAAACGCTTTGGCGGGCGTCACGGCTACGCTGGCGTCATCGCTGACGCTGAGTTGCGCACGCAACGGCGAGACACCGGAAGCGCTGGCGACGCGGATCACTTGCGGCAGGCTGCTGGCCGGGCGCTCAAGGTAGCCCTTGGGCACCATGATCTGCGTGTCGGTGGCGAAGCGTGCCGCCATGCCCGAGAAGTTTTCGTCAGGCGTGACCTTGTCCAGCACGATGTGGCTGGTCGGCAATACCGAGATCGGGAACGCTTGCGGCGTTTCCAGGCACTGGTTGCTGACCGGCTGACGCTGGAACGAGACGCGCAAGGTGTTCTGCGCTGCCAGTGCATATTGCGGAATTCTTGCTTCGATGCGCTCTTTCTTGCCATCGGCAGTCAGTTGCATCGCACCAATCAGGTAGTCATTGAGAAACAGCGTCGCAACCGGTGGCGTTCCGGATGCACCGGGGGCCGCAGCGACATCAATCATCGCAGTTACCGGTACGCGCCCGTCATAGGCCACGCTGCCCAGCGGGAACGAGGCGCTCCAATCGGTTTTAGCCAGCACATCCACAGTGCCGGGCTTGCCGCCCAGGCGCGTCAGCGCAACGCGACCGTCTTCGCTGAGCGGCATCGCGGTTTCTTCACCGATGGTCAACTGGCGATTGCGCGCCAGTTTGTTCCACGCCGAACTGAACAGGCCGATGGCCTTGTTCGCCGACTCCGGCTTGATCATCAGCAGCGCGCGATTGCCCAGCAGGGCCAGACTCACGTCCTCGGTGCTATTGGCGAGCGGTTGCTTGATATGACGTTCGCGCCACTGGCCCAGTGCGCTGGCCGCCGAAGCATCCAGACCCTGCACCTGCGCCTGGAGAGCGTCCATGGCGTCGTCGATTGCCTTGAGCAGCTGTGGATCGCTGATCGCCAGGTCGGCCTGCAACGCAGGTGTCTGGCCAAGCATTAACAATGCACCGATTTCCGCCGGGTCGCGCAGGGTGTATTGGCCCTTGCCCTCGAGCCCTGCAAACGCCGGAATCTGCTTGAGTTCTGCCGGAATATTCAGGCCGCTCAGGTCCACGCTGTCCTGCACGGCAGGAAACGGCAGGATGCGTGCCTGTTTACCGATGCGTTCCAGCGCTACGCCCAGACGCCAGGCGGCGTCGTAGCTGGCGCTCGACAAGGTGCCGGGTGCGACCAACAGGCCAGGTTTGCCGGGCAGCGCGTTCCACGCTGCACCCACATCCTGCAACTGGCTGGCGTCATAGCCGTAAGTCAGGCGCGTGTGCGGATCGATGCGCAGCACATTGCCGATGGCGCGTTCGTCTTCGCAGAGCACTTTCGAGATCACAGAGGACCAGGCAATGCCCAGGCGCACCGAGCCGCTTTCCCGGGCTGCCTTGTCGACGCCCAGTACGGCGCTGGCATTACCCTGTTCTTCGTTGAGGCCCAGCGCGCGCACCGGATAACCGTCCAGCGACAGTAGCAGCGTGTTGCGGCCTGCTTCGCCATTCAGATAGCTGGCGTCAAAATTCAGCGTCGCATCCGTCAGCGGCACATTGGCGGGCACTGGCAGGTAAAGTTCACGGCGCGCATCAGTGGCATTGAGAATGATCGGGCGATCAATGCCCAGCTCCCTCAGCTCGATCACTCGCTCCTGACGACTGTCGGCGGTGATTCGGTTGATCGCCTGGGTCAACGGGCTTTCGGCAGCCATGGCAAACGCTGGCATCAGAGCCAGCAGGCTCATCCCGCAGGCAAGGACGTTCAGCGTGCCCATGTTTACGGCAACGGAAGATTTCATTGTGCAGATCTCGGTAAAGGCTCAAGGCCATTGGGTCTTGATACAGGCTGCCGGTCTGCTACAACGTTTTTCGGGCACTCGGTCTGAACCGGGTGCCCGTATCGTTTGCGGACTGCTTCCTGCGGATATGTTTGGTATTCGTTTGCGCTACCTGCGCGTGTTTTCGCTAACTTGCCATCGAGCGCATCTGGGCATGCTGGTGCTGAAGTTGAGGCTGGATCAGCGTGTCGAGCTGCACATCGACCGGGTCGGTGCGATAACGCGGCAGCTCGGCGACAAATTCATCCACCGGACGACCCATCAGGGCATCGACGATGCGCGCACTGGCCTTGCCGTCGCCGTAAGGGTTGGCGGCATGGGAGGCTCTCTGCCACAGGGCGTCGTCATCAAACAGGGCGTTCACGCCGCGAATGATCGCGTCGGTCTCGGTGCCCACCAAGCGTACGGTACCCGCGGCGACTGCCTCGGGACGCTCGGTGACATCGCGCATGACCAGAACCGGCTTGCCCAGCGACGGCGCTTCTTCCTGCACGCCGCCGGAGTCGGTAAGGATGACGTGGGCGCGTTGCATCAGGCGCACGAACGACAGGTAATCCAGAGGCTTGATCAGGTGCACGTTGGGTAAGTCGCCCAAGTGCTCGGTGACCGGCCCCAGTACGTTGGGGTTCAAATGCACCGGGTAGACGATTTGTATGTCGTCGCGTCGGGCCAGTTCGCCCAGCGCCTTGCAGATGTTCAGGAAGCCGTCGCCAAAATTCTCGCGCCGATGCCCGGTCACTACCAATACCTTGCGTTCAGGTACCAGGAAGGAAAACTGGCGATCCAGTGCGTGGCGCAGCTGGCGGTTGCTGTCGATCCGCTGAGCTGTCAGGTGCAGGGCGTCGATCACGGTATTACCGGTCACGAACGAGATACCTTGCAGGCGCTCGCCCAGCACGTTGCGGCGCGACTCGGCCGTCGGTGCAAACAGATGATCGGAAATCAGATCGATGCAGCGGCGGTTCATCTCTTCAGGCCATGGCTGACGGATGTCACCGGTGCGCAAACCGGCTTCGACGTGGCCGATGGGGATGCGGCGATGAAAAGCCGACATGGCCGCCACCATTGCTGAGGTTGTGTCGCCATGAACCAGCACCTTGTCCGGTTTCATCTCGTCCAGAATCGGATCGATAGCCGCGTAAAGCGCCGCGGTCAGGGAATTCAGCGTCTGATCGGGGCGCATCACATCAAGGCTGTAATCGGCTTTGAGCTCAAACATGTCCAGCACCTGTTGCAGCATGCTCTGATGCTGCCCGGTGATGCAGATTCTCGAATCGATACCCGGCTCTGCGGCCAGTGCTCTGACCAACGGAGCCATCTTGATGGCCTCTGGGCGAGTGCCGAATATGGAAAGGACCTTCATCCTGGGTTGCTGACCAGCCATTATTTCCTCCCGCGCTTTGAGCGCGCCGCGCAATAGCAAAGCCAGGCTGAGAGCAGCGTGGCCAGCTGGCGAGTTAATGAGTTTCTCGGGCGGGGAAGATCGGAGTGCATAGCTCGATATTCACTTCAATGTGATGTAGCAATGTGCCTTGTTACCCGGAATTGTCGGGATTATTAGCAGAACAAAATAATAAAGCAAAATGTTTTATTAACTATTTTTCAAAGTAATAGTTTTAAGGAACTTTGGTTTTTCAGGATGGTCAGTTCAGGGTTATAACTTTTGAAAAATCCGTTTTGCCCAATGAATACGGGGGTTTTGCGGGCGCATGATAGCGTCGGTCAGGCTGTTTTCAAAGGACGCTAATGTGCTGAAAGTCGCCATGATGGCAAAAAGTTCCAACAAAAATAGCCGTGCTGTGGCGTGCATCACTACAGCAGAATACTGACGCCTGATTAATGACAGGAAAAGCGAAGGGGTTCACAAAAATGGCGCTGATATAATGACAGTGTGGAACTTTGCTTTTGTATCGAGTTTGATGCGCTGCAGGTGAACGAGATGTTAAGGAATAGCTTACATACCGCTAAAGTTAAGTGAGCTGCACTATTGAGTTGTAGCAGCAATGCGGACAGTTGCCCAGTTATTAAATGAGAATGATTAGCGAACCCCTCCGAATGAGGGGGTCGCGGTGCAGAACGCAATCAGCCTTCTGACTCGGCAGGCTCCGACAGCTCACTGAGTGCAGTCGCGTTGTTTTTGAAGGCGGCGGCAAAGACGGCGCGATTTTTCGCCATGTAGATACTCGCATCCTCTGCATGCTTCTCCGAGATGCCCGGCACGTTCTTGATCAGGACGTCGGTGAGAAGCTCGGCCAGCTCGAGCATTTGATCGTGCGCATCGGCGAGTTTACGGTCCACGAAAGTAGTCTCCAGATCGCGGGTGCTGCGGTAAAGGGTTTCAACAGCCATTTTGGCCTCGTCGTGTTATCCAGTGTTGAAAGGGGCTAGACCCGGACGTTCAGCGCTTCACGCTCTGACCAGCGGGTATGCAAAAGCAGTGATCCTGCAAGACCAGCATGCCGGTCAGGTGTAGCGGGGCGCTGCATGCATATCCAAATGAGGGTCTGCATGAAGGCCGCTCTCCGACGCATCGGCGTTGAAGGTGATTTCTTGATTACTGTGTTTTTATACAGTAAAAAGGCTGCACCAATCAACCCCTCTCTGAATAGTGGCGTTTAAGCATCTTTTTTGCGCCGCAAATGTGTCTTGCGACAACCCGTCGCGCTCTCAACCATAGCCTATGGCCCTGTTCCTGCTTTAAAAAGCAGGCCACAAAGGTGTCACGAGTACCCGGCATCATCCGGTCGGCATAAACGAAGGTTCAGAGGTAGAGCGTCATGGGAAACAAATGGGCAGTAAAGATAAGACACCGCGTGCATGGCCAAGCCGAGTCACTGGGTAATCTCTGCGTCGAGAGCTTTCACTTTCTGGCGCTGTTCGCGATTGGCGCGATCACTGCCTGGGCGTCAGTGGTTGCATTCCTGGGTATGGTCGAGAAAGGCAACGTCACGGTCGATGACATCCTGCTGCTGTTCATCTACCTGGAGCTGGGGGCGATGACCGGGATTTATTTCAAGACCAACCACATGCCCGTGCGCTTCCTGATCTACGTTGCGATCACTGCACTGACCCGCCTACTGATTTCCGACGTGTCCCACCACAACCCGCCGGACATCGGCATCATCTACCTGTGTGGCGGCATTCTGCTGCTGGCGTTTGCAATTCTGGTGGTGCGCTACGCGTCTTACAAATACCCGTCGGCGAAGATTCCCGATTCGTCCAGCGCGGTCAAAGGCGCGGTGACGGAGGAGAAGGGCGAGATCTGATCGAGACACTGGCGACATCGGTGATCGATGCCGCCAGCATGTTGCATGGAAGTCGCTTGTCAGTTAAGCCACACGCCGGCATGCCAGTGCCAGCCGTCTCCGGCGCTTTCCCAGTGCGGATGCACGTAGTGGTAGCCAGGTCGTTCCGCCTCCCAGTGACCATGAACCGGCACGAAACGCTGCCCGTTCCAGTGCCAGTAACCGCGCGCCCAGATGTAGCCGGGACGAGGCGCTGGTTCCACTTCGATTACCCGCTCAGGGGGTGGTTGCGGCGCGATGACTTCTTCGACGTATTCATGATGTACGTGTGGTCGCTCATGGACTACCCGCTCTTCGACACAGCCTGACGCTATCGCAAGTGATGCGATCAATACCCCATACCTTAAGAACATGTTGCCTCCTCGGAATCATCCGCAGGTGCAGTGGCGCTGAACGCAGTGCCCAGTCGCTCGAATGTTTCTGCGCAAGAGTTGTTGTATCAGGGTGTATCTGTACTTTTGCTGAAGAGGCGGGAGGGAGATTGATGGCGAATTGCCCGATTTTTCAGGCGTTGCAAGCTGCTTCAAGGGGCGTGTCGAGTACGGGATTTTTTTTGAAATTGGCGACCAGGCGACCGCGATATACGCTGCTGAAGATACTCAGTGAATGTATCTGATAAAAAACGGCATCAATAAATTCCATACCGATTCAGCGCCATCCAAGGCACTGAACCGGAAGAAGAGACCCCCCGTCAAACCCCGGCATTCACCGCGGCTTGACTCTGCGACCACAGACCATTGGCCGGACCGGGTGTCTTTTTCAGCGTGGCACCGTCGGTCATCGCTGCAAGAATCTTGATCGCGCTTTCGCCACGTTCGATGGCGATGCCGAATTGCACGCTTTCTATAAGCTTGCGCAGGCGTTGCGGGTCATTGCGTTGCGCTGCGCTGATCAGACGCTTGGCAACGACTCCGCATTCGTTGGACAGGGTCAGCATGATGCTGCCGTCCAGCCCTTGAATGCTCAGATTCACCCGATAGTCGGGGTGAAAAGTATCCGTGATCATCTGAAAAGGATTGTCCATATCATTCACCTGCTAAATGGTCTGCATAAGTTGACCGGGTAATAGTCCTTTTGGTTCTCGACGACTGATCAGCGGTTGCGTTACTCCTTCGCTTGCTGCTGACAGGTTTGCTGTCGTCTTTCGCGTTGATGAGAGGTTTCGTTTAAGACGCTTTAACGCACCCACGGCGTGAGTCCGCGCCTGGAGGTGGCCGTCCTGATGGCCGGCCTCGTGGCGCGTACTACAGGACACTGCATGGTTCGGGCCATATTGCAGGGGTGATGCGCGAGAGGCCGCTGAACGGGAGCCCATTGCAGTTGCTTCACGGCTTACTCTGCTGCAATGCGAACCGGTCGATCCGGCCGGCAAACGTGCTCTCGAAAAGGGGAGGAGAACACTTCCCGGATATGGCCTGCTCCTTTCGCGAATCCAGTTTGCGTACGACTTTTTTGAGTGATTGTCTGACACTCCGACAACCGAATCCTGGCGTCAAAGATTCGTAAAGACGGGTCGAAACCGTACTCGCCTGCTGTCTAGGTCCTGATGTTGACCGTCTTGCTGCAGAGCGGCGGGGTGAGTGTTGAACGCTTGTCGTATGAAGGGCTGAGCCGACTGCTCATGTAGGCGAGCGGCATGATTTTTTGCTCGCCAATTGCTGTCAGATGCAGCGCTCAGGCTGCCCGGTGCTGAATGTTAAATTCGATGGACGGCGACCGGCGATCGAGATGGCTGCGAGGCGAGCGATGGTGCGAGGTGGCCAAAGCTGTGCAGCGAGCGTTTGTGGTGCGCATTGATTGGGGCACAACAGTCTGTCGGGCACGCTGGCCGACAAATTTTCGGTGTGCGTGAAGCGCTGCGCTTGCCTGCTCATGGGGAACAACGCATGGCAAACAAAAAGGGCGAACCGCTGTCGGTTCGCCCTTTTTTTGCAAAACGTGTCAGTGGAACATCAGGTCAGACGAGCGGCTTCTTTCTCCTGCTCTTTTTCCAGAAATTCTTCTTCGAGCAGCGCGTCCGGGCTGACCGGATCTTCATCCTGCTCGGCGATGATCGGTGCGGCACCTCGTTTGCCGCGCAGTTTGCCAAACAGATGCTCGAGGGCGTGATCGAGTTTTACAGCAGCGCCGTCCACAGCCTGATCTACCGTATCGGCCTTGTGGGAAACAGAAATAGGTTGGTGTCCTTTGGGGCGAGCTTCCATCTGGCACTTGATGTCGTGCGGGCCAGGCTTGTCGCCGTTTTCGTCGCGGATGTGGACTTCCACGCGGGTCAGGTTTTCATCGTAGTGTTCGAGCGTGCTTTCAACGGTGGTACGAACCCACTCCTCCAGTCGGATACTGCTTTCGATGTGATTATCGCTATTGACCTGGATTTGCATAGTTAATCCTTATTAGGGCTTGCTCGTGCGAGGCTGGACTACGTGATTCCTTGCGGAATCGATTTCGTTTGCGCTCATTCACAGTGTTGGCGGCAATGGCCTGACAATTCAACCCCAATGTGTAAGAAATATTTCGCAGCAAAAAATGGCCGCCCTGATTCAAGGCTGAGAATCAGGAGCGGACGCAGAGCGTCCAGAACGGCATCCCCACGCGGAGCGTGAGGAACGAGAGGTGTCCGGGAGAACACTTCTCTCACGCTCTGGCGTCCGGGAACTAGAATGCGACTGACGTCTGTACGTACACCGTGCGCGGTTCGCCGACATATTTGCCACGGTTGTTGTCGTCGAACGAGCGGGTGTAGTACTGGCGGTTGAAGATGTTCTTCATCCCGACCGCTACGTTGAGGTCCGACAATTGCGGGCCGAAGTCGTAGTTGGCGCGGGTGCTGAACAGCATGTAACCAGGGATCTTGCCAGTGCTGCCGTCGGCGCTTTCGGCCGCTGTGTTGGCGTTGTCGGCGAACTGGTCGCTCTGGAAAGAGCTATCAAAATTCAGCTTCCACGGCCCTTCGGTGTAGCTGACGCCCATCGTTCCCTTGTGCTTTGACGAGAACGGCACGCGGTTGCCTTTGTTCGGGCCGTCTTCACGGATTGTCGCGTCAACGAAAGCGTAGCTCGCGTAGACATCGTAACCGGCCAATACCGGGCTCAGGCCTTCCAGCGCATAGTTGACGCTGGTCTCGATTCCCTGATGACGCGTCTCGCCGCGTGCAATTACGGTGTCGTTGGTCTGATTGCTGTCGTACTGGTTATCGAAGTTGATCAGGAATGCACCGATCTCGGCTCGCAGGTTGCCGTTGTCATAGCGCGTGCCGAGCTCCCAGGTGCGGGCTTTTTCCGGTTTGACTTCATCGCCGGTAACGCGGTTAGGCATCTGGCTGTACTGCACGCTGCCGAACGAGCCTTCGGTGTTGGCGTACAGGTTCCAGGTGTCGGTCAGGTGGTAAAGCACATTCAGCGCTGGCAGTGCGGTGCTGTAGTCGCCTTGATAGCGGGCGTTGGTCAGATTGTTGTTCTGCGCGGTGTCGATCATCTCGTAGCGAACGCCGGGCGTGATGGTCCACTTGCCGATGTCGATACGGTCATCGATGTAGAACGCATGCGCTTCAGTCGCGCCGCGGGTGTCACGGTCGTTGCGGCTGGCGGTGGTCGGCAGGTTACCGGTCACCGGTTCGCGATAGCGCAGTTCGTGACCCGCTTCGTTGACGTAGCGGTAGCCGACGCCCACTTCATGCCAGGTCTCGCCCAGTGCAAAGCCTTGCGAGAAGCGCGTTTCCAGACCGCGTACCCAATATTCGCGGGGCGACAGGGAAACGAAGCTGCCCTGATCCAGATAGCCGCTGCGCAGGGTTTTGGTGAAGAACGTGTTGGCGGTGAAGACGCGGGCATCCTCTTCATAGCGGTAGCCGAAGTTGAACATGGTGCGACGGCCCCAGAACTTGTCCTTCAGACGCGTCGACTGGTACGGATCGGCATCGTAATCCCTGACGTTCAGGCCGCCGGGCATCTGCGCTTCGCCATCGTAATACTGCGCCATGGCATTGAGGCTGTTGGCTTCGTCGATCTGGTATTTGCCCTTGAGGATCAAGTCGTCGATCTGGGTATCGCTGTGCTCGCGCCAGTCACCGCCGCGTACTCCGGAATACAGAATCGCGCCGCCCAGACCATTGTCCGCCGTGCCGCCTGCCAGCAGGTTGCCGGTGGTCTTGAAGCCATCGTGGCTGGACGACGGGCTGGTTTCGGTCTGTATGCCGCCTTTGAGGGTGGGTGCGTCAGGGATGGCACGGGTCACGAAGTTGACGATACCGCCCACGTTCTGCGGGCCGTAACGCACAGCACCACCGCCACGCACCACGTCGACCGCGTCCATGTTGCCCATGCTGATCGGCGCGAAGGACAGCTGCGGCTGACCATAAGGTGCGAACGGCACCGGGATGCCGTCCATCAATACGGTGGAGCGTGACGCCAGACGCGGGTTGAGGCCACGAATGCCGAAGTTAAGCGCCATGTCGTGGCTGCCGGTGCCGTTGTTGTCCGGGGCATTGACGCCCGGGATGCGATTGAGCACTTCACGCGCCGAGGTTGCGCCGACACGCTCGAATTCTTCACGACGGATCACATCACGTGCGCCGGGGTGTTCGAAAACGTTGGTCTGCTGCGCGGCACCCAGCCAGTCGCCGACCACGGTGGACACACCCAGCTCGATAGGCGCGCCAGCAGCATTGACCGGTTGCAGGGTGAAGCCGTTATTGCCGTCGGCCAGGGCCTGCAGCCCGGTGCCTTCGAGCAACGCATTGAGGCCCTGCTCGGGCGTGTACTGACCTTCCAGGCCGCGGCTCTTCAGGCCGCTGGTGATTTGCGAACCATAGGAAATCAACACGCCGGACTCTCGACCGAACTGGCTCAGCGCAGCTTCAAGCTCGCTTGGCGCAATGTGATACGCCTTGGGTGCCACCTCGGCAGCCTGCGCCATCGACAGACTGCCGACCGAAAGGCTGGCACCGAAAATGACATGGCGCAACGTACGCACCAGCGGTGAAAGTTGGGTAGGGCGGGCTGACATGCAGGAGTCCTTTGACCGGAAGGTTGAGAGATACTTTCCCTGTCTGTCACGCGAGCAACAGAAAACGGCTCACGGTTTTTGAAATTATTTTTCCGGGTTTGATTATCGTACCCGCGCCTCGCGTGGTGATGCGTTTGGCGACGCTCTGCGCCGTGCGGCAGTGATCACTGCGCATAAAAGCGCTTGTCTACCTCGATGGCACAGACGACGCAAATTGCGACCTTGGTGACGGCTGAGTCCTGGCGCTGATCCGGGGGTAGCCTGGCAGGACGCCAGGCTAGCCGCACCGGGCCATGGATGGCCCGTTGCGGCGACCCCCGGATCAGTGACAGGGCGAAGGAACCCGACGAAGTCGGGCCGGAAACAGGAGCGAGGGGCTTTGGTTACTTTGGCCCCATCAAAGTAACTCGCCGAGGGGCGAAAAGGTGACCTGAGTCGGGCGCCAACTCACCTGATGTCGAAGAACCGCTGTGTGACGCGGAGCGTCACGAACTGCATTACCATGCGGAGCGTGGGAACGATAATCGGCGTAGTTTCAGTCCCGTCTTCCGGGCTCTCCAGGACGACTGTGTCACCATGAGCGCTGAGCGTATAAACGGGTAATCACGATCAAACCCGCGCCTGCACGTTCACCCAATACCGGGTGAAGCGTTGTACATGCACAGGGAGGGCGAGTTCCAGCATGTCGAGGATGCGCTCGCTGTCGGCCAGCGGATAGCTGCCGGAGATCAACAGGTTGGCCACTTTCGCGTCGCAGTTCAAACGACCGCGTCGATAGCGACCCAGCTCGGCAAGGAAGTCGGAGAGCTTCATGCGCGACGCCACCAGCATCCCGTCCGCCCACGCGCCACTGCCCGCATCTATCGGTTTCACGCTGTCCCAGGCGTCACGACTGAAGGTCGCTTGCTGGCTGGCCCGCAGCATCAAACCCGGACCGCTCCTGCCGAGCGGGGCTATTTCAAGGGCTCCGGCAAACACCGCCAATTGCGTGCGCCCGTCCAGCTGGCGCAGGTTGAAACGGCTGGCCCCCGTCGACGCCCTGACCGTGCCTTCGGTGCTCAGCAGGCTCAGCGGGCGGCTGTCCGCCGAGGCGCTGATAAGGATTTCGCCCTGTAATAGCTTGATCAGGCGCTGCTGTGCATCGAAACGCACATCGACCGCGCTGGCCGTATTCAACTGCACCTGACTGCCATCGCTCAATGCAACCTTGCGCTGCTCGCCAACGCCACTGTTGTAGTCAGCCAGCAAGGGTTGCAGGGCGATCTGCTCGCGCAGGCTCCAACCCGCTGCCGAGCCTGCGCCCAGCAACAACAGCAGTTTCAGAGCGTGCCGACGGCTGGCGGATTTCGGCGCATTGAGTGCCGCATGCGCCAGCGGCGAAGACAGCCCGCTAAGGCGCTGATTGACCCGCTGCATATGCGCCCAGGCCCGTTGATGTTCAGCGTTGCCATTGAGCCAGAGCTGCCAGGCCTGCTGACGACGCGCATCCAGCGTGCCTTCCTGCATTTCCAGCAGCCAGCCGACCGCCTGCTGCGCCACGCCAGGCGAGATGTCGGATTTGTTCAAGGACTCATTGTTCGGGTTCATAAGGCGAAATAGCAGCGCAGTGCGGCCTTGTTCAGATGGCGTTTGACCGTTGCGATGGAGATGCCCAGTTCGGCGGCAATTTGGCCGTGGCTCAACCCGTCGACCTGCGACATCAGGAATGCTCGCTTGACCAGCACCGGCAGGCCGTCCAGCAGTTGATCGAGTTCCACCAGGGTTTCGAGAATGATCGCCCGCTCTTCTTCCGAAGGTGCCACGCATTCCGGCAGCTCAGCCAGCGCCTGATAGTAGGCGTGCTCCAGGTCCTGACGCCGGTAGTGATTGCACAATACACGTTTGGCAATCGTCGTCAGAAAAGCGCGAGGCTCGATGATCTGCGGCGTATCGCGTGCGCCCAATACCTTGATGAAGGTGTCCTGGGCCAGATCCGCTGCGCTGTGCGGACAGCCGAGCCTGCGTCGCAACCAGGTCGTCAGCCAGGTGTTGTGTGCCCTGTACAGGCTTTCGACAGTGTGATTGAGAGCGGAGTGGGCGATGGGCATCACAGGGAACAATCCACGGGGACTCGTTGATGGCGTGGATTCTGGCAGACTCTTTTGCGTATGAGAATATTTATCATTAATATTGCGGTTCATTTGTCTTGCTCAGGGACGAATGGCGCAAACAGCTGGCATTCATCGCGGCCTCTTCCCGAGGGCTGGTGATCCGGCTTCCCAGGTTTCATGAACCAATGAAGACCCTTTGATGGATGTCACCACCGCAAGCGGTTCGCTGCCGGAAAAACGCATGGCGAAAGCCAGAAGCAAGGGCCTGACGGTTGCTTATCGGCTTGCCGTTACCTCGCGGGCGCTGGCGGCCGTGTTTGCCGGTTATCTGCTCGCGTCAGTGGTCAGCATTTGCGTTTCGCAGTGGCTGCCCATCCCCCGCGCCGAAGCAGTGGTGACAGGCATGATGCTGTCCTTTCTGGTTTATCTGGTCGCGGTGCTCTGGTGTTTTGCCTGCCGCACGGCGTTGCAGGCCTGGGTCGGAGTGCTGGCGCCGTGCGCATTGCTGGCGGCTGCCTGCGCCTGCGGTCGGTGGCTATTGTGAAAGAGGGTTTTCGTCAGTCGATGGCCTGGTTGCACACCTGGGTCGGTTTACTGTTCGGCTGGCTGTTGTTCGCTATTTTTCTGACCGGCACGCTTTCCTACTTCAAAGATGAAATTACCCAGTGGATGCAGCCGGAAATTCCGGTGCGCGCTCTGGATGTCGGTGCCAGCGTGCAGCGGGCTCAGGATTATCTGCAAAGCCACGCCGCCGGGGCTACGCGCTGGTTCATCAGTCTGCCGGACGAGCGCACGCCGGGCCTGACGGTTGGCTGGCTGCCCGAAGGCAAGGAGGGCCAACGCAACAACTTCGTGCGCAAGCTGCTCGACCCGCAAACCGGCAGCGAGGTGCAGGCACGAGACACGCGCGGCGGTGATTTCTTCTACCGTTTTCACTATCAACTGCAGATGCCTTATCCCTGGGGGCGCTGGCTGGCGACGAGCGCCGCGATGGTGATGTTCGTTGCGTTGATCACCGGCATCATCATTCACAAAAAAGTCTTCAAGGAATTCTTCACGTTTCGTCCACGCAAGGGCCAGCGTTCCTGGCTGGATGGGCATAACGCGCTTGGCGTGCTGGTGTTGCCGTTCCATCTGATGATCACTTACAGCAGTCTGGTGATCTTCATGTCGATGGTGATGCCCGCGAGCATCCTCAGCCAGTACGGCACGGTTCAGGCGTTCTACCGCGAAGCCTATCCGACCCCGGAAATGCTCAAGCGAGAAGGCAAACCTGCGCCGCTGGTGGCACTTGCGCCGTTGGTCAATGCGGCGAACGCGAAGTGGGACAGCGGGCAGGTGGGTCGGGTGATCGTCAATAATCCGGGCGACAGCACCGCCACGGTTCTGCTGACGCGTGATGACAAGGGCAGCATCGTGCCGGATCGGGGCGGCGCGCTGACGTTCAGCGGGGCGAGCGGCGCGTTGCTGAACGAAGTACCCGAGCGGCCCGTCGCGCTGCTGATTTCCAGCGGGATGTACGGTTTGCATGTAGGCCATTTCGCCGAGCCGCTGCTGCGCTGGCTGTACTTCATTTTCGGGATGGCCGGAACCGCAATGATCGGCACCGGGCTGGTGATGTGGCTGGGCAAGCGTCAGCTCAAGCACGCCAAAAACGGCGTGCTGCCACTGGAGTTGCGTCTGGTGGAAGTGCTGAACATCGCCAGCATGTCCGGGTTGATGATTGCCGTGGCCAGCTTCTTCTGGGCCAATCGTCTGCTGCCTTCGGGTTTCATCGGGCGTGCCGATTGGGAAGTCAGCGTGTTCTTCACATGCTGGGCGTTGTCAGTGCTGCACGCCCTGGTGCGCAAAGGGCGCAGCGCATGGCGCGAACAACTGGGGCTGGGCGCGGTGCTGTTTGCCGGGCTGCCGCTGCTCGATCTGCTGACCAGCGGCTGCTATCTGCTGGGTTCGCTGATGTCGGGAAGCTGGGTAATGACGGCCTTTGACCTGACGGCGCTGGTCACCGGGCTGTTTCTTGGCTGGGCAGCGCTGAAATTCAAAGCGCTACCCGCCGCCGAAACAGCCCGCGTCGCCTTGCAAGCCATACCTCGGGAGAGCCACTGATGCTGTTGGCTGCCTTACTGTGCTACGTAGGGTTTACCTGCCTGTGCCTGTCCATGGCGCGCCATTACAGCGAACTGCTCAAGGGGCCGTTTACCGAACAGCGGCGTCGGGCGCTCAAGCTGGTTGGCTGGGGCGCGCTGCTGTTGTCGTCATGGGCGGCGGTTCAGGCTGATGGCTGGATGATGGGCACGGTGCACTGGTTCGCCGCATTGATGAGCAGTGCGGTGTTGCTGGTTGCGTTGCTGCCGTTCCGGCCGCGTTGGGTGCTGGCGCTGGCAGGATGCGGCGTGCTGCTCAGCCCGTTGGCAGCCGTGAGTCAATTATTGGCCTAACGCCAGCCGGTATTCGCCCGGCGTGGCCCCCACGGCCTGACGAAACCGATTGCTGAAATGGCTGGCGCTGGCAAAGCCGCAGGCCAGCGCTATCTCGCCTAATGGCTTGCCGGTGCTGCGCAACAACTGGCGAGCCTGTTCGATACGTCGCGCCAATAAGTACTGGTGTGGCGGCAAGCCGAAGCTTTCGCGAAACATTCGCGCGAAGTGGTATTCCGACAGCGCGCACATGCCAGCCAGTTGACCGAGGCTCAGCGGATCGGCGAGGTGCATTTCGATGAAGTCCACCAGATGCCGCCGCAGGTGTGGTGCCAGCCCGCCTTTCAGACGTAAGCCCTCGCGCAACCCAACCTGACTGAGCAACGCATGGCTGACCATCTCGTGCGCCAGGCTGCTGGTCAGCAGACGCTCGCCGGGCTCTGCCCAGTTCAAGCGAATCAACTGCCGGAAGCGTGCGGCTTGTGCGGGGTCTTCCAGAAAGGTGTTTTCCCGCAATTGCATCTCGCGCGGCTCGCGATCCAGTAGTGTCACGCAGCCCAGCGCAAACTGTTCCGGGCTGAAATACAGATGCGCCAGACGGATCTCGCCGTTCACCACCCAGGCGGACTCATGACCGGCAGGCAGGATGCACAGCTTGCCCGGCGCACCTTTCTGGTCGGGTCTGCCGCGCCGAAAAGTCCCGGTACCGTCCTCGATATAGCACGACAGCGTGTGGTGGGTCGGTGCGTGATATTCCTGCGAGTCATGCCGATTGTTCCACAACGCCGCCACCAACCCGTCGCCCAGCGGCGCGCTCTGCTCCAGATTGGCATTGGGTGAGCTGTTCAGGGCCTGAAAGACCTGGATGGATTCAATGGCTGGCATGACGATTCCTCTAGGATTTGTATCCTACTCGCTGGCGACGCCGCTGCCAGTAGCGCCTGACGCAAATGCGCAAGATTGTGCAAGCGCTGGCAGACCGGCACGCAGCAGACTGATGGCTCATCAAGGAGCCTGCACCATGAACATTTCGCTTTATCTGCTGACTGTGCTGATCTGGGGGACGACCTGGATCGCCCTGAAACTTCAACTCGGCGATGTCGCGATTCCGGTGTCGATCGTTTATCGTTTCGCGCTGGCAGCCTTGGTGCTGTTCGCATTCCTGCTGCTGACAAAGCGCTTGCAACCGGTCAACCGTCGTGGTCAGTTGATTTGTCTTGCGCAAGGCGTGTGCCTGTTCTGCGTCAACTTCATGTGTTTCTACACGGCCAGCCAATGGATACCCAGCGGCTTGATCGCGGTGGTGTTCTCGACTTCGACGCTGTGGAATGCGCTGAATGCGCGGGTATTCTTTCGCCAGAAAATCGCCGGTAATGTTATGGCCGGTGGCGCGATGGGCCTGTTCGGGCTGGCGTGTCTGTTCTGGCCCGAGCTGTCCGGGCACAGCGCCAGCCGCGAGACCCTGATCGGTCTGGGCCTGGCCCTGCTGGGCACATTGTGCTTCTCGGCGGGCAACATGCTGTCGAGCCTGCAACAGAAAGCCGGCCTGCGTCCGCTGACCACCAATGCGTGGGGAATGTTCTACGGGGCGACGATACTGGGGCTCTACTGCCTGCTCAGCGGCACGCCGTTCACCTTCGAATGGAACACGCGTTACGTAGGCTCACTGCTGTTCCTGGTTATTCCCGGCTCGGTGATTGCGTTCACCGCCTACCTGACCCTGGTCGGGCGCATGGGGCCGGAACGTGCAGCTTATTGCACTGTGCTGTTCCCGATTGTGGCGCTAAACATCTCGACGTGGGTCGAAGACTACCAGTGGACCCCGGCTGCCTTGCTGGGGCTTGTGCTGGTGATGGCGGGGAACGTGCTGGTATTCAGGAAGACCAGGCCGGTTGCCGTCGTGGTCGGCGGCAAACTGGCCTGAGTCGATGTTCATCCTCGGTTATAGAGCAGGAACGCCTTAGCCCTTCCACACCTGCGGATTGACCAGGTCCTGCGGCCGCTCGCCCAGCAACGCGTTGCGCAAGTTGTGGTAGGCGCGGTCGGCCATCGCCTGACGGGTTTCAGTAGTGGCTGAGCCGATGTGCGGCAGGGTGACGGCGTTCTTGAGCTGGAACAGCGGCGATTCTTTCAGCGGTTCTTTTTCATAGACGTCCAGACCGGCACCGCGAATGGTGCCGTTCTGCAGGGCTTCGATCAGCGCAGGCTCGTCGACAATCGGGCCACGGGCGATGTTGATCAGGATGGCGCCGGGCTTCATCAGGCTCAACTCGCGACGGCCGATCAAATGTTTGGTCTTTTCGCTCAGTGGCACTACCAGGCAGACGAAATCCGCTTCGGCCAGCAATTGGTCCAGGCTGCGAAACTGTGCGCCCAGTTCCTGTTCAAGTTCGGTCTTGCGGCTGTTGCCGCTGTACAGGATCGGCATGTTGAAGCCCAGACGACCACGGCGGGCGATGGCTGCGCCGATATTGCCCATGCCGACGATGCCCAGCGTCTTGCCGTGCACGTCGGTGCCGAAGTGCGTAGGCTCGATACTGCGTGTCCACTGTCCGGCCTTGGTGTAGGCGTCCAGTTCGGCGACGCGCCGGGCGCTGCTCATGATCAGCGAGAAGCCCAGGTCGGCGGTGCTCTCGGTCAGTACATCCGGCGTATTGGTGAGCAGAATGCCGCGCTCGCTCAGGTAGTCGACATCGTAGTTGTCGTAGCCCACCGAGATGCTGGAAACCACTTCCAGTTTCGCGGCGTTTTGCAGCTGCTCGCGCCCCAGCTTGCGGCCGGAGCCGATCAGCCCGTGGGATTCAGGCAAGGCCTCATCAAACTGGGCGTTGATGTCGCCCAGCTTGGGGTTGGGCACGATCACGTTGAAGTCTTGCGCCAGGCGCTCGGCCATTTCTGGAGTAACACGGCTGAAGGCGAGTACGGTTTTTTTCATTGGGCAGTCACTCTTGAGCGGTTGAATGAGTAGCACGCTAACATTCCTCTCCGCTCTTTGGCAGCCGCTTTTTACAGTTGTACGATGTCAGAACGAGGACTTGAGTGCCTGCACATGCAGATCCGCTTCATCGGCCGCGAGAATTTCCGGCAGGGAACCTCGCAGGTATTCGACCCAGGTTCTGATCTTGGCATCCAGATACTGGCGTGACGGATAGATGGCGTACAGGTTCAGCTCCTGCGAGCGGTAATCCGACAATACGCGCACCAGTGTGCCGTTGCGCAGCCCCTCGATCGCCGAGTAGATCGGCAGAATGCCAATCCCCATGCCGCTGGAAATCGCAGTCTTCATCGCATCCGCAGAGTTGACCAGCAGCGGCGAGCTGTTGATGGTGACCATCTCCTGACCTTCCGGGCCATCGAACAGCCATTTGTCCAGCGGGAACACCGGGCTGACCAGGCGCAGACACGCGTGATTCAGCAGGTCGGCAGGCTTGTGTGCCATGCCGAAGGTTTTGACGTACTCGGGCGATGCACACACGATGCTGTAGGTAATGCCCAGCCGCTGAGACACAAAGCCCGAGTCTGCCAGTTCGCTGGCCAGCACGATCGACACGTCATAGCCTTCTTCCAGCAAGTCCGGCACGCGGTGGGTCATGGTCAGGTCGAACGCGACATCAGGGTGGTTGCGGCGATAACGGGCGATGGCGTCGATCACGTAATGCTGGCCGACGCCGGGCATCGAATGCACCTTTAGTTGCCCGGCCGGGCGGGCATGCGCGTCGCTGGCTTCGGCTTCAGCCTCTTCAACCGAGGCCAGAATCTGCTCGCAGCGCAACAAGTAGCGCTTGCCTGCTTCGGTGAGGGCAATGCGTCGAGTGGTGCGATTGAGCAGGCGCGTCTGTAAATGTGCTTCAAGGTTGGAGACCGCGCGCGAGACGTTGGCGGTGGTGGTATCCAGCACGGCGGCGGCAGCAGTGAAGCTGCCCGCTTGCGCCACGCAACTGAAGGCACGCATGTTTTGCAGGGTGTCCATGGGTACTTCTCTGAGTAGATGGCAAATTGTGACATGAAGTAACGGATGCATGTATCCAGACCAAAGGATTATCGCCGTTTCAGTAACAAAGATTCACAAATCTCCCCGCTTATCGCCGCGTCAAGCGCCGCCTAGAATCGCCGCCATTCAAGGTGTATTACCTCCGTTCGGGAACTCGCAGCTGTGCCGCGTCGCATCATCAGAGGGCTCTGGCCCGTCGGTATCCTGGCTTTTACGCTGGTCCTCAACGGCTGTATCGGAACACATGGAATCAAACCGCAGGGCAGTCTTCTGCAAGCGGACAGCCTGGCCACCGATCAGGCGATTCAGAGCGCTGCCCTCGACGCCCATTGGCCCGCAGCGCAATGGTGGCGTGCCTACGGCGATGCGCAACTCAATCGCTGGGTCGATATTGCTACGCTGGGCAGCCCGGGTCTTGCGCTGGCCGCTGCCCGTGTGCGCCAGGCAAGAGCGATGGCGCAGATCGCCGAGTCATCCGAGTCGGTGCAGGTGCAGGGCAGTGCCAGCCTGATGCGCCACGACTGGCCCGAGGATCAGTTTTATGGTCCCGGAGCGCTGGCCGATACTCGCACCTGGGACAACAATGCGTCGCTGGGTCTGAACTACGCGCTGGACCTCTGGGGACGTGAACGCAATGCCAGCGAGCAGGCCCTTGATCTGGCGCACGTGAGTGCTGCCGAGCAGCGTCAGGCGCAGCTCGAATTGCAGGAAAACGTGGTTCGCGCCTACATCCAGCTGGCCCTTGAATACGCCCGACTGGATATCGCCGAGGCAGCGCTGGCCCAGCAGCAACAGATACTCGATCTGGCGCAGCGTCGCCTCAAAGGCGGGATCGGCACGCATTTCGAAATCAGTCAGGCCGAAACGCCATTGCCCGAGGCCCACCGGCAGATTGATGCGCTGCAAGAGGCCATCGCCCTGAGCCGCAATCAGCTGGCTGCTCTGGCAGGTAAAGGGCCGGGAGAGGGCGCGGCGCTGCAACGGCCTACGCTGTCGTTGCACACCGAGCTGAAAATGCCTTCGGCATTGCCCGCCGAACTGTTGGGACGGCGGCCCGATGTGGTGGCCGCGCGCTGGCAGGTTGCGGCGCAGGCGCGCGGTATCGATGTCGCGCATGCGGGCTTTTATCCCAATGTCGATCTGGTCGGCAGCCTGAGCTACATGGCCACGGGCGGCGGCATGCTGGAGTTTCTGACCGGCAGCAAGCTGGGTTACAAGGTAGGACCGGCCATCAGCCTGCCGATCTTCGACGGTGGACGCTTGCGGGCGGAACTGGGGCAGGCGTCGGCCGCTTATGACCAGGCCGTGGCGCATTACAACCAGACGCTGGTGATGGCGTTGAAAAGTATTTCCGACCAACTTATTCGTCGCGCCTCGATGGACAAGCAACAGGCATTTGCCGCCGAGTCGGTAGCGTCGGCACAAAAGACCTATGACATCGCATTGATTGCCTGGCAGCGCGGGCTGACCGATTACCTGAACGTGCTCAACGCCCGGACCCAGTTGTTTCGCCAGCAGCAGATTCAGCAACAGGTCGAGGCTGCGCGCCTGAATGCCTATGCCGGATTGGTGGTGGCGCTGGGTGGGGAGAGCGGCAGTTGCCATTCCTTACGCACCACGGCCGATCTTGAGTGTGCGAAATGATTGCTGCTTTTGAGCACATGGCGGCGTTGCCCTGGCGTCGTGAATTTCGCAGTTGGGCGCGCAGTGACGGGGTGACCTGGGTTTACCTTTTCAAAGTATTGATCGCTGCTTTTCTGACCTACTGGCTGGCTTTGCGCCTGGAGTTGCCGCAGCCGCATACGGCGATTATCACCGTGTTCATCGTCATGCAGCCGCAGAGCGGGCAGGTGTTCGCCAAAAGTTTTTACCGCCTGCTGGGCACGCTGGCCGGGTCGGCCATGATGGTGCTGTTGATGGCCCTGTTTGCGCAGAACCCGCTGCCGTTTCTCGGCAGCCTGGCGCTCTGGGTCGGGATTTGCTCCGCAGGTGCGGCGCGTTATCGCAACTTTCGCGCTTACGGCTTTGTGCTGGCGGGGTATACGGCTGCGATGGTAGGGCTGCCCGCCCTGGCGCACCCCGAAGGTTCATTCATGTCGGCGGTGTGGCGGGTACTGGAAATCACTCTGGGTATCCTCTGTTCCACTGCGGTGAGTGCGGCGATCCTGCCGCAGAGCTCCAGTGCCGCCATGCGCAATGCGCTGTACCAGCGCTTCGGCATATTCGCTCGCTTCATGGCCGAGGGTTTGCGCGGGGACATTTCACGCACGGCATTTGAAACCGGAAACGTGCGCTTCGTCGCCGAGGCCATCGGACTGGAAGGACTGCGCAGCGTCACGGTATTCGAAGACCCGCACATGCGCCGACGCAATGGGCGGCTCAATCGCCTGAACAGCGAGTTCATGGCCGTTACGACGCGCTTCAATGCACTGCATCAGTTGCTTGAACGACTGCGTCTGGAATGCGCCGATACCGTGTTAGAGCACATCGGACCCGGCCTTGAAACCCTCGCAGAATTACTTGATGGCTTCGCCGACCGCGCATTGACCAACGATGATGCCGCGGTGCTGGTCACGCGCCTTGAGGCCTGCAGGGCGCAGTTGCCTGAGCGGGTCAGAAGCCTGCGCGCCGAGCTGGAGAAAACCCTGCCGAGCGACGCCGAACGACTCGATTTTCATACGGCGTTCGAGCTGCTGTACCGGCTGGTCAGCGAGCTGCATGATTACGCGTTGACCCACGCATCGCTGGCCGATCACACCCATGCGCGTGAACAGTGGAAAGCGTCATTCGTGCCGCGTACCCACTGGATGACAGCCCTTGCGTCTGGAGCCCGCGCGACCTGCGTAGTCGGCCTGATGAGTGCCTATTGGGTGCTGACGGCCTGGCCCAGCGGCGCGAGCATGGTTCTGGCTTCAGCGGCGACTGTTGCGCTTTCATCGACCACCCACAACCCCAGGCGCATGTCTTTGCAGATGGCCGGCGGTACGTTGCTCGGCGCGCTGCTGGGGTTTGTCGAAACCTTTTTTCTTTTCCCGCACATCGACGGCTTCCCGCTGCTGTGCCTGCTATTGGCCCCTGTGTTTGTGCTCGGCGCCTTTCTGGGCTCACGTCCGCAGTGGACGGGATACGGCCTGGGGCTGCTGATTTTTTTCAGCCTGGGCTCGGTGCCGGACAACCTGACGGTCTACAACCCTTACACCTTCATCAACGATTACCTCGCGATGGTCATTGGCATGCTCATCTGTGCCGCAGCGGGGGCGATCATCCTGCCACCCAACAGCCGCTGGATGTGGCAGCGTCTGGAGCAGGCCTTGCGCAATCAGGTGGTGTTTGCGATTGGCGCACCGCTCAAGCGTCTGGGTTCAAGCTTCGAAAGCCAGACCCGCGACCTGATGCATCAGGCGTACGGTCTGGCGAGCAGCAAACCCTTGGTGCAGCGCGAGCTGTTGCGCTGGATGTTCGTGGTGCTGGAAATCGGCCACGCCATTATCGAGCTGCGCCGCGAACAGGCGATTCTGCCGATTCATCCGGCCTACGCCGAATACCAGCCCTGGCGCATCGCATTGCGCGTCATGGGACGCGCCTTGGTACGCCTGTTCATCCAGCCCGATGCGGTCAATCTGCAGCGCTGCCTGTCGGCGGTCGATCAGGCGATCAAGCGGGTACAGGACGCTGATGAGCCGTTCGCCTCGCATTTCGACACGTCGGTGCTGCGCCGGGTGAAAAGTTACCTGCACTTTATCCGCACCTCTCTGCTGGACCCGCAATCGCCGCTTGCTGTCTATGGCGTCGAGCGAACCGCTTCAGGAGTCGCCCATGCCGCGTGAAATAGCCTTCCACGGTCTGTATATGCCGACCCTCACGCTGATCTTTCTGCTGGCCGTGGTTCTGGCATGGGCGCTGGATCGTCTGCTGGCTGGTTTTGACCTGTATCGGCATTTCTGGCACCCGGCGTTACTGCGTCTGGGCCTGTTTATCTGCATCTTCGGCGCGCTGGCGCTGCCCCTTTATCGTTGACGCCTGAGTCGAGAAATATCCGCATGAAAAAGTTTTATAGCCTGCTTGCCACGTTGCTGGTGCTGGCGATCGCGCTCTGGGTCGGTCGTACGCTGTGGGTCGACTACATGGATACGCCGTGGACCCGTGATGGTCGGGTACGCGCCGATATCATCAATGTGGCCGCCGATGTGTCCGGCACCGTGGTCGATGTGCCGGTGCACGACAATCAACGGGTAAAACGCGGCGATTTGTTGATGCAGATCGATCCGGAGCACTACCGGATCGCAGTCAAACAGGCGCAGGCGTTGCTGGCCTCACGCAAGGCGACGTGGGAGATGCGCAAGCTCAACGCGAAGCGCCGTGCCGACATGGATGAACTGGTCATCTCGGCAGAGAACCGTGACGACGCGAGCAATGTTGCCACCTCGGCGCTGGCCGATTACCAATTGGCGCAAGCGCAGCTGGAGGCGGCCGAACTGAACCTGTCCCGCACACGTGTGCTGGCGGCGGTGGACGGTTATGTCACCAACCTGAACGTGCATCGCGGCGACTATGCGCGTATCGGCGAAGCGAAGATGGCCGTGGTCGATATGAACTCGTTCTGGGTTTACGGTTTTTTCGAGGAAACCAAGCTGCCGCACCTTAACGTGGGCGATCCTGCCGATATGCAGTTGATGAGTGGCGAAGTGCTAAAAGGCCATGTCGAAAGCATCGCACGCGGTATCTACGACCGCGACAACCCGCAAAGTCGCGAATTGATCGCTGACGTGAACCCGACCTTCAACTGGGTGCGTCTGGCCCAGCGCGTACCGGTGCGCATTCATCTGGACGCGGTACCGGAAGGCGTATTGCTGGCGGCGGGAATGACCTGCACGGTGATTGTCAGGCCAATAGACGGCTGATGCTTGAGGACGCAGAGCGTCCAGAACGGCATGCGACGCGGAGCGTCGCACGATAATTGCGATGATCGCTCCCTACGCTCCAGCATTGGGATTGACGAATCGGAGCGTCGCACGATAGGCAGGTGGTCGTTCCGCACGCTCCAGCGTGGGAATGCAGTTCGTGACGCTCTGCGTCACAAGTCGGTGTTCAATCCAAAGCGTTTTCTCAGGCCCATATCCAGTAGCCCTTTGGGCAGCAACCACGCCATCAGCGGCAGCAGGCGTGAGCCGTTGCCCAGGCGCAGCAGGCGTGGCGGATGGGTTTGTTGCACGGCTTTGAGCAGGTCGCGGGCGAATTCTGTAGCAGGGGTCGGGTTATCCAGCGAGGCCTTGGCACGAGCGCGAATGCCTTCGCGGATAGGCCACCAGGGTGATTGTTCACTGATCAACTGTTCGGCTTCATGACTGGCATTTTTTGCGAAGCTTGACGCAATGGCGCCGGGCTGGACTTCCATCACCTGTACGCCAAATGGTGCCAGCTCCAGACGCAGTGCATCGCTGAGCGCATGCACCGCGGCCTTGGAAGCACAGTAAGCACCTGCAAACGGGGTGACCAATACACCTGAAACGCTACCGATATTGACTACCAGGCCTTTGTTGCGACGCAGCGCCGCAAACAGCGCGCGGGTAACGCCGATGACGGAAAACACATTGGTTTCAAACTGCCGCTGCAAGGCCTCCACGCCGCCATCGAGCAGCGGCCCCATCGCGCCATAGCCAGCGTTATTGATCAACACATCCAGACCGCTGTGCTCCAGCCCGGCGGCCAGTTGCTCCAGCGCCAGTCCGTCGTTGACATCCAGCTGCACGGCAATGAAGCCCGCGGCACTGAGTGCAGCGACATCCTCGGCCTTGCGTGCAGTGGCCCAGACTTCATAGCCAGTAGCTTTGAACGCATCGGCCAGTGCACGACCGATTCCGCTGGAACAGCCTGTAATCAAAGCGATGGGCATGAGGGAGATCCTTGTGATCAGTCCGAGAAGCTGCCTTGCAGATGTTCTGCGCGAAATTCCAGGGTTTGCGGGCGATAGCCATTGCGCAGTGCAGGCAGCGGCACGCAATCCTGCCACGTACCTTTGGCCTGAAGTTCGCCGGGGCCGCGGTAGCGTGCAGAGGTGTAGGTGTTGTCCGCCAGATTCACCGAGTCGCCGGGCGCATAGGCCGCGATCCGCCAGCGCAGCTCCTGCAATGCAACCTGGTTGGTATTGGTGATGCTGACCTGCAACCGACGATCTGCCGGGCAGTTTTGCGGATCGTATCCGAGGCGGATTTCCAGGCGCTCAAGCTGACGCGTTTCCTGGCTGTCCTGCCAGATCACCACAGCCGCCACGACCCCAAGCCCGACCGCCGCAGCCAACGAGACCGGCAAGGCTTTCGCCGGGTAGCGGAGCAGAAGGATGAGCCAGGTCAGGATCAAAAGGATGCCGATAAACATGCAGGTCTCCAGCAAAGGTAATGCTGGACATCCTACAGAACCTGGGAGGGGGACGTCGCGCAAATGAAAAGCCCCCGACAACTCTCTGCGTATAAATCTGCGCAAAGAGTTGTCGAGGGCTGTGTTACCTGTAGCGTGCAGCTAAAACCCTATCAACGAGCGATAGTTTGCGTCTTCACACCCGCTTCCAGCGCGTTCGAACGACCATAGATATCTTCGAAACGCTCGATATCGTCTTCGCCCAGGTAGCTGCCAGATTGCACTTCGATGATTTCCAACGGGATCTTGCCTGGGTTGCGCAGGCGATGCACCGAGGCGATCGGGATGTAGGTGGACTGGTTCTCGGTGAGCAGGAACACGTTCTCGTCACAGGTCACCTGCGCAGTACCGGATACCACGATCCAGTGTTCGGCGCGGTGGTGGTGCATCTGCAGCGACAGGCAGGCGCCCGGCTTGACGGAGATACGCTTGACCTGGAAACGACCGCCCATGTCCACCGAATCGTAGGAGCCCCACGGACGGTACACTTCGAGGTGGTTCTGGGTCTCGGTGCGGCCCTGTTCGTTGAGGGTGGCGACCATCTGCTTGACGCCCTGGACCTTGTCCTTGTGGGCAATCATCATCGCGTCCTTGGTTTCGACGACCACGATGTTGTCCAGACCGATCACGGATACCAGTTTGCCGTTGCCGTGGATCATGCAGTTGCGGCTGTCCTGAATAACCACGTCGCCCTTGGTGACGTTGCCATTGGCGTCCTTGGCGTTGACTTCCCACAGCGATGACCAGCAGCCGACATCGCTCCAGCCAGCCGACAGCGGCACAACGCAGGCGCGCTGGGTTTTTTCCATGACCGCGTAGTCGATGGAGTTGTCCGGGCAGCAAGCGAAGGTGGAAGCGTCGATTTCCAGCGCATCGCCGTCCTGCACGCTGCGCTCAAGGGTCAGCAGGCAGGTGTCGTAGATGTCCGGATCGTGCTTTTTCAGCTCTTCCAGGAAGCGGCTGGCGCGGAACAGGAACATGCCGCTGTTCCAGTAGTAACCACCGGCTTCGACGAATTCCCTGGCGCGTTTTTCGTCAGGTTTTTCGACGAATTGCGATACGCGGCTGACGCCTTCGGGCAGCAGGGCATCGGCGGTGGACTTGATGTAGCCATAGCCGGTTTCAGGCTTGTTGGCCGGTACGCCGAACAGCACCATTTCGCCGCGTTCTGCGGCTACGGTTGCCAGTGCCAGTGCGCGTTGCAGGGCTTTCTGGTCTTCGATGACGTGGTCGGCTGGCAGCACCAGCATCAGGCCGTCGTTGCCTTCGTTGACCAGCTTCATGGCGGTCAGGGCAACGGCTGGCGCCGTGTTGCGGCCGAACGGTTCCATGAGGATCGCCTGGGTTTCCAGGTTAAGTGCAGCCAGCTGCTCGTTGACGATGAAACGGTGGTCCTTGTTGCAGACCACGATAGGCTCCTGCATGCCTTCGAACACCAGACGCTCCAGGGTTTGCTGGAACAGGGTGTGCTCGCCGGTCAGTGCCAGGAACTGTTTAGGGAATTGTTTACGCGAAAGCGGCCAGAGTCGTGAACCACTACCGCCTGACAAGATAACTGGAATCATTTTGTTTCTCCAAAAGCATTCAATTAGGGCCGTACGAGGTGTCTGTCGTTTCTGTCTTGTTCTTGTTCCGCGCGGGTCGGTTCAGCGCTGATGCCCTGAACCGACCGGCATAATCCGTTTAGCGGGTTGCGACCGGTGGCTTGACCCACACTGGCGAGAGGCTGCTGCCACTGCCGGTGATGTAGAGCACAGCGGCTTCGCCACGCTCCAGTGCCACAGGTTTCAAATCGGTGACTTTCTTGTCGCCGTCGTACAGCGCCAGGCTGACTTTGACCGGGTTTATCTCACGCTCGCCGGTGCCTTTGGCCGCTACGGCGTTGACCACTTCGGTCTTGCCGTCAGCAGTTTTCAGAGTCAGGGACTTGTCGCTGAGGTTCTGAACGCGAACCAGGGATTTCTGCTTGTTCTTGAACGGCGGCTCTTCAACCAGCTGCGGTTTGCCGCTGGCGTTGTTGACGATGGTGTAGTAGTGATCACCCGCCAGTTTCACCGGCAGGCTCTGGCTGCCCAGCTTGGCGGTGTAGTCGCCCTGTGGCATGAAGCTGAACGCAGTGCTGCCCAGTGGCGCCACTTCGTTGAGGTTGGTGTTGCCAACGGTGGCGCTGATTTCGGCGTTGCTGGCGTTGTAGACACGCACGAAGGTCGAGCCTTTTGGTGCGGTCGGGCCGTACAGGGCGGAGTCACCGGCGAAAGCTTGCAGGGACATCAGGCCCAGACCTGCAGCCATTGCGCAGGTTTTGAAAATGCGTTTTGCGGCCGAACGGTTGGCAGTAGTGTTAAAAGTCATGAGTCAGTCCTCTCAGTTTTGCGCCCGGTTGGGCGACTCGGATTGTTTGGCGTTGAGCGCCACGTTTTCTTGGGTGTCACGCGATTTCTTCAGCTCGGCGATCCACTTCGGATCGAACTCGCCAAGATCGTTGTGTGCCGGCAGGTAGCGCTCCGGGAATTCCCAGATCACCACTTGCGGCGGGGTGTTCTTGAAAGCATCGGTCTGCAGGTACTTGAGCATCGGCAGAATCGGGCCATGGCCGTCTTCGGCGTAGTTGACGACATCGCTGCGCAGCGCTTCTTTCAAAGCCCCGACGAAGTTCCAGTTAGGGTTGGCGCTATAGCTGGTGCCGACCAGACCCACCGGGATGTCGCTGTCTGCGAACAGTGCGTCACCGCCTGCCGCTTCGCCTGCTACCGGATCGGTACTGCGTTTCTGCAACTCGTCCGGCTTGGGCAGCATGTTGCTGAACAGCGGATCGAGCGGCAGGAATGTAGTCAGGTCACCTTTGTAGGCTTCGGTTCCCTTGGCTTGTGTGACGAACTGCTCAGGTTCACCTTCCAGTGGCGTTTTCTGGGCAATCGCGGCGCTCAGTTGCTGCGCGGCGACTTCGGCACCCATTGGCGTCCAGTGGGTGTCGGTGCGCAGGAAAACCTGGCCCTGTTGCTTGGCAGCTTGCAGCGGTGCCAGCAGGTCCGGGGCAAAGATCCCGGCCTTGGCGACCTGAGCGTGGAACTGCTGATACAGGTCGGTGTGCAGGCTGGCAGGCTTGCTGTCACCGATATGTTCCGGGTACAGACGGGTTTTCGCCGGAACGATCGCCAGGACCAGTTTGGTGCCCTGTTTTTCCAGCGCGTCACGCACACCCTGAATGATCGCCAGGTTGTCGGCTTCGTTCTGCTCGCCGTTGGCAACCGCGTCGAACTCTTCGTCGGTGTACAACCACTGGTCCTTGCCGAGCACAACACCCGGACGACCTTCGTTGAACAGTTTGAAGTCCAGCGCTGCCCAGAGGTTGGTGCCCAGGCGCTTGATCGGGAACTCATCGTCGTAATGAGTTTCCGCCGCCTTGGTCCACTTGCCGTTGAGCACGGTGGTCTCGGCCGAGGTCGAGAACGTGCTGAAACTGCGCAGCGACCAGATGCCCAGGACTAGCAGAATGGCCAGGAAGATGGCGATATAGAGGATTCGTAATGAACGGGTCATGTCAGGCTCCTCAGAACTGGAAGTAAAGGAACGGCGAGAAGCTTTGCGCCGAGAGTTTGAGAATCGAAGCCACGAACAGCAGCAGGATCAGTGCACGCATGGCATAACGTGGCCAGTCGGCAACCCAGTACGCGGGCTGCACCTGGGCTTCGCTGCCCACGGTGTAGCCTGGCAGGTGCAGACTGCCGGGAGCATCGCCGGGAACGGCCTTGATGGTGCCCGGTTGTGCGGTCGCAGGACCGTCAGCCTTGGCGCTCTTGCCGGTGTCTTTTTCGCGGTTCTGGTAGAAGTCGCGCAGACCGAAGAACGCCAGCGTCAGATAAGCCACCACCAGTGTTGCAACTTGCAGACCGGTCAGGCTGGCACGGTTAAGTTCCGACAGCTGCCACTCGCCGAAGCTGAACATGGCGCTGTACATACGACCGGCGACATGCAGGTTTTCGGCGCGGAAGATGACCCAGCCTATGACCACCAGCAAGAAGGTCAGTGCCCAGCGAATCGGGTTGAAGCTGTAAGGCTTGGTGTTGATGCCGACCGCTTTCTCGATGGCCAGCCACATGCCGTGCCAGGCACCCCAGATGATGTAGGTGACGTTGGCACCGTGCCACAGACCGCCCAGCAGCATGGTCAGGAACAGGTTGCGATAAGTCGCGAACTTGCTGCCACGGTTGCCGCCCAGGGTGATGTACAGGTAGTCACGCAGCCAGGTGGACAGGCTGATGTGCCAGCGACGCCAGAACTCGGTGATCGACTGGCTGATGTAGGGCTGTTTGAAGTTTTCCATGAAGCGGAAACCCATCATCAGACCCAGACCGATGGCCATGTCGCTGTAACCGGAGAAGTCGAAGTACAGTTGCGCGGTGTAAGCCAGCGCACCCAGCCAGGCATCGCCGGTGGTCGGGTTTTGCAGAGCGAAGCAGTGGTCGGCGACCACCGCCAGGGTGTCGGCGATGAACACTTTCTTGATGAAGCCCTGCATGAAGCGCGTGGCACCTTCAGAGAACTTGTCCAGCGTGTGAGTGCGGTTGTTGAACTGGTCGGCCAGATCGCGGAAACGCAGCACGGGGCCGGCGATCAAGTGCGGGAAGATCGCAACGAATGCAGCGAAGTCGATCAGGTTGCGCGTGGCCGGGGTGTCGCCGCGGTAAACGTCGATGATGTAGCTGATGGACTCGAAGACATAGAACGAGATACCGATCGGCAACAGCACGTGGGTCAGGATGAACGGTTCCAGACCCATCGAGGTCATGGCTGCGTTGATGCTGTCCACACCGAAGTTGGCGTATTTGAAGTAGCCCAGAATACACAGGTCCACGATTACGCCGAGCAGCAGCCAGCGCTGTGCCGGTTTGGTCCGCACACCTGCTGCGCCTACCTTGAGACCGATCCAGTAGTTCCAGACGGTCACGCCGATGAACAACGCCAGAAAGTCCACACGCCACCAGGCGTAGAAGATATAGCTGGCAATCAGCAACAGCAGATTGCGATAGCGTTGCCCGCTCAGGTAGTACAAGCCGAGGAAGATCGGCATGAACAGGAACAGGAACACGTTGGATGAGAAAACCATCCTTATCTCTCCGTTTGTCCAACATTCAAGGGCTCAAAGCCCCCCCAAACCCCCCGTTGAAATTGGGGGGTAAAACACGTCGCGTTACGGCTTGTCGGTGAAGGAGCTCAGGCGAGGTCCGGTCTCATGGATGCATCGCCTGGGCGTGGGGCTTCGCGGACAAGTCCGCTCTTACAAATAACAACAGTGAATCAGGAGCCGTCGTTGTCGCCCTTGTCGCCTTTCTCGTGCGTCGGGTCGTAGACCTTGGTCAGGTCACCGCCCAGGCGGAAAGTCTTGAACGGCTGCTTTTCGTGTTTCTCTTCCAGCACATCCGGGCTGCAGGTGTAGAGCGAGCAGTACGGTTCGAGCCAGGCGAATTTCGGATCTTTCTTCAAGTCCGTCATGTCCTGTTTCTCGCCGTTGTGTTCAGCGAAAATCGAAGGGTCTTTGACGCCGGCCAGCACACGGTCACCCAGACGCTTCAAGGCACCATTGTTTTCCGGACGCAGATCGACACCGTTGGCCTGGGCGAAACTGGCGATCATCGCGAGCGGCGGCAGGGCGTAGTTGTGATACGACAGCGCGCGTTGACGACGCTTCATCTCGTTAGGCAGGAAACCGTCCTTGTCCACCTGATTGGCGGCGACCTTGTATTCCTTCACAGCCCAGTCGAACAGGTCCTGTCGATTGGTGGCGACGGCGGTTGCCATCACTGACCAGGCGGCCCAGTACGAGTGGTTGTTGATTTTTTCCAGCGGCAGGTTGCTCCAGTCGCTGACCACCTGGTCGGCCAGCTTGCTGAACCATGCTTCGATGATCTTCGCGTCCTGCTGACGATTGGCCAGCGGATGCGACTCGGAGAACTTCAGACGCAGGTAGGCAGAGGACATGCTGCCCAGTGCCCATTTGCGCATGGACTTGCCGGTGTGGTTGAACTCGCGAGATTCCAGCGCATCGGCCTTGGCCCAGGTAGTCATCATGTTCAGCGCGCAATCGAGCTGTTCCGGACGACCGTCGCGCATGTACTGCATCACGACTTTGCTGACGCCGCGCTCAAGGTCGGTGATGTCCTTGGTCGCATCGCGAAAGGCTTCTTCCGACACGGCGTTGAGGGTCGCACGTGCCTTGTCCGAACCTTCGTACTTGCTGCGGAAAACCAGCTTGTCGGTATACGGCTTTGGAATGGCTTCACAGCTGAAATTGTGATCGCCAGTCTTCATTTTTTCGATCGGGGCGTCATAGCCCTTGGGTGGAACCAGTGCGGCGGACGCACCCGTAGCCCAGGCCATCGATGACAGAATTGCCATCGACAGCAGGGTAGGGCGTATCAGTTTAGGAGTCTGCATAAGTCACCTCATAGTCCGGCTTGAGCGGTGTGTGTCGCAGCGCTCGGGAACACGTTGCGTTTGCATACTTTGGCTTCGACTTTCTGTGGTGCCGTGCCTGCTTCCGGTCCCTGGATCTCCAGCGCCAGCAATTGCTGGTTAGCCCAGTCCTCGTCTTCGCGCAGTTCGAACGCGAAGCGTCCGTCAGTATCGGACGTTTCCGGTTTTTCGATTTTCAGATCTTCGTGACGCCCGTTCATGTACCAGAGCCTGGCTTGAAGGACTTTCACCGAAGTATCGTCAAACTTGATATCGATCTGATTGCTGCCGTTGCGGATATCCTTGATGCCATTCTTGCCATTGACCAACACTTCGTTGGTGCCCGGCTTGAGGGTGGTGCTGGCGCTCATTACCGCAGGCTTGCCTTCGCAGCCGTTGTCCAGCAGCGCCATCATCTGGCGATAGATTGTTTCCTGATCCAGGCGATACAGCGGCGAGAATTCCCAGATAAGAATTTTCGGCGGACGCTTCTGGAAGTCTTCACTGCCCAGGTACTGCAGCATCGAACCTTCCAGACCACCACCAGGGAACGCTACGTTCAACACGTCGGCACCCATGTATTCCTGCAGGAAACCAGCGAAGTTGTAGTTCTTGCCGCTGTGACTGGTGCCGACCAGCGTGATCTCCGGGTTGCCGGAATCGCCGAACAGGTCACCGTCGCCCGCCTCACCCTTGGGTTCGGTGGTGAACTGATCCATGTACTGGATCGCATAGCTGGTGCCGCACAATTGACCCGCCATATTGTGCAAAGTGCCCGTTTTGCCCATGCGTCCGGAAATATGGCTTTCGAACTCACGCTTGGGGATGTCGCTGTAACCCGGAACCTTCTTCACGGTTTCAGCGACAATCTTCGCCGTGCGTTGTGCGCCGTAAGGCGTCCAGTGCTGGTCACCGCGGAAGTAGAAGTCATGCGCCTGCTGCTCGTTGGTCAACGGCGACAGGTCCGGGACCCAGTAACCCATCTTGCTGAAGCGGCCGAGCATGGCCTGATAGTTTTTCAGCGCCTTGTCGTAGTCGAACTTGTCGCGCTCGGCTGGAAACAGCTTGTTGCGATCTACCAGACCACGGGTCGGTTGATAGACCACGACCAGTTCGACACCCTTGCTCTTGAACGCATCGTGCAGTTCTTTCATGCGGCGGTAGCCGGCAGGCGTGGTGTCGAATTCGGTGCGCAGGTCTTCCTGAGTCCGGAACAGCCAGTCGCCCTGAGCCTGGACCAGTGTGGTGAAGTTCTGCTGATAACGCGTGGTGTAGTTTTTCGCATCATGCGCGGCCGGGCAAAGAGAGCAGCAAGGCTCGGCCTTGAACGTCGGCGCTTGCGAGTCGTCTGCCCGAGCGACACCAGCGGCGGCCATCAAGGCGGCGGTGAGGCTGGACAGGCTCAACAGCTTGATCAGATGTGCGTGCATAACAATACCCTTCCTCATTCCCGCAGCTCGGTCTGGCTTTCGACGGGGTCGATCAATACGGCTTTCTTCTGGCGTACCAGCAGGTCGAGGATTTCGTCCTGGCGCTCACCGAGGACGCCGTTGAGGCTGATGCCGACTTCTTTGGTAGGCATCAGCATCGAGACGCGATACAGCTCGACACTCAGTGGCGAGTCAATGGACAGCGGGCCGGAACCATTGCTGGACAGTTCGCCGCCAACCATGATCAGCGAGACCTGAGCGTCGAACGGGTCGAGCTCGATGTCGCGGTCGGTATCACTCAAGTCCTTGATGTGGCCGTAGACGCCCATCAGGCCGTTGCCTATGGCGACGTTTTCGTACAGCTTGATGTTCACGCTGTTACGCACGCGGATACCGTGGCGACGGTTGGCGATCACGCGATTGCCCCACAGCAGGTTATTGCCGCTTTCGTACAGGGTGATGCCGTCAGTGTGGTTCTGATAGATCTCGTTGTAGGCGACGATATTGCCCACACTGTTACGGTCCAGAACCACGCCAGACAGTTTGTTGTCGTGGCTCTTGTTGCGGAAGATGAAGCTGTTGTCCACTTCCCGGGAAATAATGATCCCGTGCTTCTTCTTGGTCCCGTAAACGTCGTTTTCGGCGATGATCAGCCCGTGCGAGCGGTCGTGCGGGTCAATGCCGTAAATGATGTTGTCGCGGTAAGTATTGCCCTTGACCACGAAGTCGCGGGTTTCATAGCAGTAGAAGCCGTACCACATGTCCGAGAACTCTGAATCGATGATCCAGCCGGTTGGCTCGGCACGCTTGAGAATCTTCGCGGTGTTGGGCGTGTACTGGGAAATACTGATGCCGTAGGACTTGCTCTGGTCGTAACCCATGCTCGCCATTTTGGTATTGGCGATCCAGGTTTCCGAGCCACCCCAGGTCAACAGAAACGGACGAAACTCGTCAGGCTTGCGATAGGTCGCCAGGCTGTTGCGGGTTTCACTCCAGGCGTTGACCTGAGTGTGGGTGATCAGCATCTTGCCTTCGCTGACGATGAACGAACCTTTTTCCTGAGACAGACGCAATTCTTTGGTCTTGCTGTCGATCTCGAAGATCCCGGTCTCCTTGATCAGAATCGGCAGGCGTGCCACATAGACACCCGGCGACACTTCATTGAGGAACTGCTTGGGGACCTTTTTGGCCAGGTCCTGCAGGTTCACGTAGCCATCGGAAATCATGATGGCCTGCGGGATGCCGCGCTGACGGTTGACCCATTCGGCCATCTTGTTGTCACCGCCGATGAATTCCTTCAGGCCGGTTTCTTCCATCATCCGCGATACAGTCACCTTACCCGGCTTGTTGCGCACGATCTTTTTCAAGGCGGCTTCTGCGGTATAGCCCTTGAGGTCGGGCAACACCGGCTTGGACATTTCCAAGGGCTCGGTCGGCGGGCTGGTGATGGTGTAGGTCTTGGCCTGGTGCAACTCCTTGACCACCGCCTTCTGTGCATCGGCTACGACAGGGGCGTTAGCCAGCGCCACACCGCTGGCCATCAGCAGAGCGCTGGTCAGCAGTGCGCTTTCGAGCAGGGCATGCGGCCAGCTTCGGCTACGCCCATTGCTTGTATGACTGTTCATCTCTGGCACTCCTTTGGCGGTTCGCATCAAAAGCGCCAGATGACGTCGACAACAGCGCGGTGCATGTATTCATCCACGCCGTTGTGATACGCATCGCCGGGCTTGAAGACACCTGCGCGCAAGCGCACCAGTGCCGAAGGTTCGTCGAACGACTGGCTGAGCGAGGCGGGCAGCAGGCCTTGTTTAAAGTACTTGGTCACGACCAGGTCCATTTCCTGACCCAGGTCCTTGCGCCCGTCTTCCAGCGGCAGCGAACTGAACGTGTTGCTGTTGCCGTTTTCACGCACTGCATTGATACCCGAGCCGCCAATACCGGTGTTGCCGTCCACTCGACGGAACTTGTGGTAGATCAGCGACGCATCGTATTCCTCGTTCATCTGCCAGGAGGCGAACAGCGAGCCGCTTTCCACGTTGGCCATTTCGCCCTGGAACGCTTCGCCGAAACGATGGATGCGCGAACGCGTGCCGGTCCAGTTCGAGCGGTTGCTCTCCAGACCGTTCTGGACGTAATCCTTGCTGGCGCGCGAGTAAGCCGCACCGACTTGCCATTGCGGGTCAAGACGCAGACGCAGACCCAGGTCAGTGGCCCAGCCATTCATGTCGCGGTCGTTTTTCTCGCCGGCGATGAACTGGTCGTTGCCTGCAGAAGTCACGCCGATTTCGTCGCGTGTACCGTTCAGCCAGGTCAGGCTGCCCCAGTAATTGAGCGGGGTGGTGTTGCGATAGTTGTAGGCATCGCTGTCGGCCTGCAGACCCAGCCAGGTCAGGTTGCCGTTGGACGTCTTGTCCAGATCATCCAGTTGCTCACCCTGAGACTTGAGCTTGCCGTCGTCATGACTGTAATGAGCGCGCACACCTGCCCAATGGCCGGGGGTCCACTGGTAGCTGGCGGAACCGAACAGGTGCTTGCGGTCTTCGTCGTCGGGTGCCAGTTCGGTCAGGTCGGTGCGGTATTCGCTGAAGCGCTGGGCGGCACCCAGTTCGGCACGCAGCAAGGTGGTATCGAAGTTCCAGTTGATGGCCTCGATATTGGTGTCATGCCACTGACCATCGTCGTTGCGCAGACGCTGACGACCCACTTTGAGGATTTCGCCGGGATAGGGCGTGAAGCCACTGTAGCCGATCCAGAATTCACGCAGCGCAGCATAGGACTTGTCGACTTCGCGTTCGCTGGCAGTGCCACGGGAGGTTTGCGTGCCGCTGCCGTCGCTGTTGCTCTGCTCCAGCGGATCGGTCTGAATGGTGTCGGTGGCGGTGACCACCTGGCCCATGGCATAACCGCTCCAGTTGCCGCGCTCACCATAGACCCAAGGGCGCAGGTCCAGGCCCACACCGTTGACGTCGCCGCCCGAACGGGTGCCCAGATCGCGATCATCCTCAGCCTGTGCCGTGGCTTTCACTTCGATACCGAAATTCTGTTCTTCGGTCAGCGCTGCCAGCGTCGGGCAGGCCCACAACAGGGTGAAGCCAAGGCCCATGCCAGCAGCCATCAGGGGATTCAACTTCATAATGCTTCCTCACCGTCTTTTTCTTCTTGCAGGGCCTGCATCGCCATCGCGTTTTGAGTAGCGGTAGCGCCCCGGACTTTTTGCTCGCGTGCCAACAGGTCTTTGGCGGTGGCGAGCTTTTCAGGCGGCAGTTGTGTATTGAGGGCCTCGGCAAGCTCGGTCGCTTGCGGGGTCTGACTGGCCAGCGCCAGTTGCGCGAACACCCAGGCGTTGACCGGGTCGGGCATCGTGCCCTTGCCCTGCGAGAACAGTTGCGCGAGGGCGAAATCTGCGCTGTTCTGGCCACCACGGGCTGCGGTCAGCAACTCGTCCACGGCTTTTTGCGAGTACACCTGACCGAGGTAGCCACGGCGGTAGATCTGACCCAGGTAGTAATGGGCGGAAATCTCCGTTGCTGTGGCTTTCTTCAGGTGCTCCTCGGCCTTGAAGGCATCGGGCGTGACCCATTTGCCTTCGTAGTACAGGCGTCCAAGCAGCAGCTCGGCGCGAGGCTGATCCGCCGCGCGGCCGTTGTTCAGGTATTCCATCATCTTGTTGACGTCGCCCAGTTCGGGGAAGTCGTAAAGCAGTTTGGCCAGCGTGACCCACGAGACCGGGTAGCCAGGCGCAACGCTTTCCAGCAATTGCTGAGCGGTCTTTTCGTCTGGCGTACCGATGGTGGAGTCACCCAGTACGCGCGCGACGCTGTCCACTCGTTGAGCATTGACGCGGCCAGCGGCGTAGTCGCTCTTGAGCTTTTCGATCAAGGCCGTGCGCTGCTCGGCCTGGCCGCGTGTCTGGTAGACAGTAGCCAGCTCGACGTAGCAGATATCCGTGGCTGACAGTGCCTGTTTGCAGATGCTCTCGACCTCATCGAGGTGTTGAGCATAAGTGCCTTGCGTGCGATACAGCAGCACCTGAGCCAGACCTGCCTCCGGATAACCGGCAGCGCGCCACTCACTGATCTTCTGTTGCGCATTCACTTCAGGGAAGGTGTGCGGGTATTGCAGATACAGCATCGCCAGCGGGATCAGGGTGCCGGATTCGCCATTGGCGAACGCCTTTTTCAGCAGGCCTTCGGCTTCGCGATGTTCGGCTTCGGTAGCGTCGGGCTTGGCCGCCAGCAGACGGCCCAGGCGCGACTGCGCCCGAGGGGAGGTCTGCGCGGCAGCGCGGTAGGTAGCCTCGGCCTGCTTGAGCTGAGCCGGGTCGCGAGTCGCGACCTGAATATCAGCAAGGCCGACTTGCGCGTCGCTGTAGCCCAGGTCCGCCAGCTGCCGATAGTTCTGCTCCGCCAATGCAGTGTCGCCGTTTTTCAGGGCTTCATTGGCAAGGCGTTGATCAGGCAGGCCGGCACAGCCGCTCAGGCCGAGCGCGACGGCGAGGCTCAGTAGCGTGGGGGTCGACAGGCGTCGTAGTGGGCTGTTCATGGTTACAGACCCGCAGCCATTGCTTTATCGATCAGCCAGTTCACGGACGGGCCGCGATCGCTGACCACTTCGACAGGGCGACCGGCAAGCGAGCTGCTCAGGCTTTCGTCAGGCTTGATCTGCACGCGGATGTCAGTGGACAGGTCGGCGTCGCTGAGGTTGGTGCTGCTGACGATCTGACCGGTGCGCAGTTTGTCTTCGCCAGCGATCTGGAAGCTGACACGTGTGCCTGGCTTGACGTCGTTGAACTGGCGATAGGTGAAGCGAGCTTCAACAGTGGCCGGCGCGTTGCGTGGCACCAGTTGGAAGATCACCTGACCCTTGGACGCGAACTGACCGTCGGCAACCAGTTGGCGAGCCACGACGCAATCGCACGGGCTAGTCATTGTGCCGCTCATCTGCTTGCCATACAGCTCTTCGATCTTGGCGGGCTGCAGGTCTTCACCGGTCAGGCTGCCTTTGAGCATTTCCAGCATGCTGGTATTGAAGGTTGCCAGTGGCGCACCTTTGGCGGCTTCGCCATTCTGGGCGACCAGGCTTTGTACGGTACCTTCACGTGGCATGGTCACGTCCATGCTTGGAATGGTGACCAGACCGGCCGATGCATGGCTGACGAAGTACAGGCCGTAGATTGTCTTGAAGATGAAGCCGAAAGCGGCCAGACCGACAATGAACACGCCCAGGCTGAAGGTCACGGCGCGCAGGCGACCCATGGCGCTCATGCCGCTGTCCTTGCCCTTGACCTTGCGTGCCTTGGTGAAGTTGTCGCGCTGCAGCGTGGCCAGCACTTCGCCCAGGGTGACGACTTCGCCGGACAGGTGCGAGGTGATCAGATGGCGAAGGGTAGCGATGTCCTGAGGTTCCAGATTCTGGAACTGGCAACCGATGCGGTTGCTGGCGTTGTCGATCGAGCGCACCTGCAGATCGACGTCCATGGCCAGGCCAAGGTTGTCGATGATGAATTGCAGGCGTCCCTTGACGATCTGCCCTTCGCTGAATTTCTGCCCGGACGGAGCAACGAAGCTCAGGCCTCCGGCCGACAGGTCTTCGATACGTACCAGTGGCGCGTTGGGCTGATCATTCAGCAGGCGCAGCTTGGCAGGGATCTTGATCCGCGCGTGTTGGCGCTGGGCTTCGGATTCATGTACGACGTTCGCATTCACGGCTGTATTCATGGCTAATTTTCCTACTTAAGCGATTAATCCGTTGGCCCGGTCAAACCATCGTCAACAGCACAGCGACGAAGATGGTGCCAGCCGAGAAAGTCATGGTTCGGGACGACCACGTGTTGAACCAGCCTTGAAAGCTGGCCATGTCGCGGCTCAGTTTGGTGTCCTGGCGTGTCCAGGACTGGCGGTCCAGCCGGAAGAAGACATAGATCTTCATCAGCGCGCCGACGATCTGGTTGTAATAGAGAATGATCGGGTAGGCAGGCCCGATTCTGTGTCCCGAGAGGGACAGCAGCAGGGTGAGGATCAGACGGGTCATGCCGATCCACAGCAGATACATCAACAGGAACGCGCCGCCATACTTGAAGCTGGCGATCAGGGCGACGGTCAGACCTAGGATGGAGGTCCACATCGACACCCGCTGGTCGAACAGTACGATGCTGGTGAAAATCCCCAGGCGACGTACGCCCAGACCCAGTGCACGCGAGTTCTGACGAAGGTTGTTGCCGTACCAGCGATACATCAGCTTGCGGCTGGCCTTCAGGAAGCTCTTTTCGGGCGGGTGTTCCACGGTGTTGATCGCTGCGTCCGGCACGTAGAACGTGTCGTACCCCAGGCGCATCAGGCTGAACCAGCTGGACTTGTCGTCGCCGGTCAGGAAGCGGAAGGTGCCCAGACGCCAGTGATTGAGCGAGTCGCTTTCCACGTCGGCAATGAACTCGGGGTCGGTTACCACGGTTGCGCGGAACACCGACATGCGACCGGTCATGGTCAATACGCGTTTGGACAGGGCCATCGAGCACATGTTGATGTGACGCTGAGCGAAACGCAGCTTGTGCCACTCGCTCATGATGTAGCCGCCACGTACTTCGCAGAACTCGTTGGTGGTCAGGCCGCCGACATTGTCGAACAGCTGGAACCACGGCACGGTCTTGGCGACCACACCTTCGTTGAGCACGGTGTCGCCGTCGATCACTGCAACCACGGCACGGCTGTCAGGCAAGTGACGCGAGATGGCGCGGAAGCCATAGGCCAGACCATCGCGCTTGCCGGTGCCCGGAATGCGTACGAAGTCCAGCTTGACGCGCTCCGGCGGGTTGAACTTCGCCCACATGCTCTTGACCAGCAGCTCATCGGACATTTCCACCAGCGAGCAGACGATAGTCGTCGGCAGGCCGCAGTCGATGGCTTCGCGGATAACCGAGTTGTAGACCTGTGCGGTGGTCAGCGCGTCGATGCGGAAACTGGTGACCATCAGAAACACATGGGACGGGTCTGCTGCACTGCCCAGCTTGCGAACCTTGCGGCGCAAGTGCGGGTAGACGATGTACAGGAAAATCATCCCGCGTACGAAGTGCGTGATTCCCATCGAGTAGCGCCAGATACCAACGGCGCCAATCAGGAATATAAAGTTCTTCGACTGTGAGTCGAAGATACTGGTAGGCAATGCCGCGGCAAGGCCCATGAGTAAACTTAAATAGAACAGCCAACCTGCGGCCTGTAACAGGCCGTGCTTGAGCCTCTGCATAATCGTATCCCTAAGTCAGTTGCGAGCCTCAAGCCCCAGGCTGCAAGCACATTGCTTGAGCCTGTGGCCTGGAGCCTGGCGCTTGTGGCTTGCGGCTGATTTACCAGCAGATACCTTCGGCGCGACCGTCTTCGCTGGTGGCGTTGGTCATGAAACCCACCAGATCGATGACGCGCTTGCCTTCGGGAGTCTTGTTGGCGAGGGCGCGGAAACGCTCATCGCGGTTGCCAAGGATGATCACGTCAGAGTCGTTGATGACCTGATCGAAGTCCGAATTCAGCAGCGACGATACGTGCGGAATCTTGGATTCGATGTAGTCCTTGTTGGCACCGTGAACGCGTGCATATTCGACGTTGCTGTCGAAGATGCTCAGGTCGAAGCCCTTACCGATCAGCATTTCGGCCAGTTCTACCAGCGGGCTTTCGCGCAGGTCGTCAGTACCTGCCTTGAAGCTCAGGCCCAACAGTGCAACCTTGCGGGTGTCGTAGCTCGCAACCATGTCGAAAGCGTTCTGCACTTGCGAGGTGTTGCTGCGCATCAGCGAGTTGAGCAACGGCGCTTCTACGTCAAGGCTGCTGGCGCGGTAGGTCAGGGCGCGAACGTCTTTTGGCAGGCAGGAGCCGCCGAATGCGAAGCCTGGGCGCATGTAGTACTGGGACAGGTTCAGCGCCTTGTCCTGGCAGACCACGTCCATCACTTCACGACCATCGACGCCGACGGCCTTGGCAATGTTGCCGATTTCGTTGGCGAAAGTAACCTTGGTGGCGTGCCACACGTTGCAGGTGTACTTGATCATTTCGGCAACGGCGATGTCCTTGCGGATGATCGGTGCGTCGAGTTCTTCGTACAGCGATTGCAGTACGTCGCCCGAGGCTTTATCGAACTCGCCGATCACGGTCATTGGCGGCAGGTCGTAGTCCTTGATTGCGGTACTTTCACGCAGGAACTCAGGGTTTACGGCGACACCGAAATCAACACCGGCTTTTTTGCCGGAGCAGTCTTCCAGAATCGGGATGACCACGTTGGCAACCGTGCCTGGCAATACAGTACTGCGAACAACGATGGTGTGGCGGGTGGCTTTGTCACGCAGGACATAGCCGATTTCGCGGCATACCGACTCGATGTAATCGAGTTCCAGATCGCCGTTCTTCTTGCTCGGCGTACCGACACAGATCATCGACAGGTCAGTGGCGCGAATGGCTTCGGCGAAGTCGGTAGTGCCGCGCAGTTTTCCGGTACTGATACCTTTCTGCAGCAGTTCTTCCAGACCCGGTTCAACGATAGGTGATTTGCCGTTGTTGATCAGATCGATCTTGGTGCTGGAAATATCCACACCAACTACATCGTGACCGCGGGCAGACAGGCAACCGGCACAGACTGCACCGACATAACCCAAACCAAATATGCTGATACGCATCGTATTCTCCTCGATTTTTCACGCCATAAATTGGCTGGATATTAATTTTGGCCAGCAGATGTCACGCGCCATCCTTTACGGCTAACAACGCCGTGGAACTAACGCAGGCATATTTAATGAGTGAGTGCCCAAATAGGTGAGGCGAACTCAAATGACACTAAGTACAAGCGGCAAGTGACCTGTCCGGTGGGCAGGGCCCTGCTCTCCTTGGATGCAGTAAACCACTCCTGTTTGACGATCGACGGCGGACCTCGTTCGGAAAGCCTCCGGCTAGAGCCTTGGCTGACCTTGTCGAATCCTGCGCATCACACCTGTTGGGCGCTTCGCCTGTCTACAACATCAACTAGTGATGTGAGTTTAGTTCTGGTACCTGACGCCAGCGTTACATGAACCTGGCTTCCCTGTCGGTAACTTCCCATTTTTCCAGTCGACCTGTAAGTGATCTCTTACACGTCAGCCCAGAATTGTTACGGGATGTAGGAGCGTAGGAATTCGCATTTAGTTCCGGGCCACTCGTCCTGATTTGCGGATTTTGCTGTATCCAGTTTGTGACAGGGGCAGTATCGCGGTGATGGCGTTTTTCTTAAAAGCCTTATTGCGCGGGGATTTCAGCGGGGTAGATATGAAAGTGCTACTACTGCAAAAAGCCAAAAAGCCACTACGTAAAAAAGTGGATTTTTTTTAATGAAAAAATCAGGCGAGATTGCGTCGTCGAAAAGTTGACGTTTATCTGGCGTCACGATGTTGGCATTTGCTGTTGGATCGTAGGACAGGTCGTGTAACAGCGATGCGTTACACGACGGTTACAGTGTCTAGTCTTCTACGACGTTGCGCAAAAACACCAACTTGTCGGGCGTCGATTGCTCACGGTTATAACGATAGCCCTGAACATCGAACGCCTGTAACGCTTCGGGGCTGTTGATACGTTCCTCAATGACGAAACGGCTCATCATGCCGCGCGCTTTCTTGGCATAGAAGCTGATGATCTTGTACTGCCCGTTCTTGAAGTCCTTGAACTCGGTGTCAATGATCCGGGCGTTGAGCGCTGAGCGTTTGACCGCAGAGAAGTACTCGGTAGACGCAAGATTGAGCAGCAGGTCGTCGCCCTGGGCTGCCAGCGCTTCATTCAACCATTCGCTGATCTGCGTGCCCCAGAATGCGTAGAGATCCTTGCCGCGAGCGTTTGCCAGTCGCGTACCCATTTCCAGGCGATAGGGCTGCATCAGGTCCAGCGGGCGCAGCAGCCCATAAAGGCCGGACAGCATGCGCAGGTGATCCTGTGCGTAGTCGAGCTGCGCGTCGCTTAGTGTTTCGGCCTGCAGGCCGGTATACACATCGCCCTTGAAGGCCAGCAGCGCCTGCTTGGCATTGTCGAGCGTGAAGGCCGGGTTCCAGCTTCCGAAGCGTGCCGCGTTCAGCCCGGCAAGCTTGTCGGACAGGTGCATCAGTTCGCTGATCTGCGCTGGCGTCAGTTCACGCAGTTGGGTGATCAACTCCTGAGAGTGATCCAGATACTGCGGCTGAGTGAAGCGTCCGGTAGTGGGCGGGGTCTCGAAATCGAGGGTTTTTGCCGGGGAAATCACCATCAGCATGAAGTCGTCTCCTTTGATCGTCCGGGGATTCTATGGGCTGATGGCCCACGACTCCAGCTATGGTGGCGATAGAGTCAGGCCGTGTGTGCCACGTCAGCATGCCATGCGGCTTTGTATGCGCTCCGACATAAGAAGCCAGGCTCATATCAGCTATAGTGGCGCGCTGGTCATGATGTTAATGGTTGATCGAGAGGGCATCGGGTTTGCGTATTGTTTTAGCAGTGTGTGCAGGTCTGTTCTGGCTCCAGGCGCAGGCGGCAGTGCCGGTCACTGCCACCATAGACCGCAGTGTGTGGCCCGAGCGCCTTGAAACGCCGGGGTTGTTCGACGTCGCGTCGCGCGCGGAAATCCTTGCCTTTGCCCACGAACTGTACCTCAGCGAGAAGCTGGACGAGGAGGGGCTCAAGCAGCGCCTCGGCCTTCGCTTCGTCAACGTGCCTTCGTTGAACGTGGTCCGCCATCGTCTGTGGCTGCGCTTGCTGGAAAACTATCAGAATGCTCAAAAGAGCTGCGAGCAGGATGCCAACTTCTGCGTGCTGGTCGAGGACATGGACCAGCTGCGTCAGCGCGCTGAAGAATTTCAGGTGTCGAACGATTCGTTCTACGCCAACTGGGCCAGACCCGGCGCCGTGTTCCATCAGCGTTATTTGAACGAGCTGCTATTCATGGCTGCCTTGTTCCCGCAGACCAGCAGCGAGATCGAGCGCTACAACTCTGATGAGATGAGTGGCGACGAGATGCCGGACCGCACCTTCATGCTCAATTTCGAAAGCGGCCCGAGCCCGGTCGATGGCGGAACCGACTGGTTGGCCGACTTCATGCGTCAGCAGAAGATGACCGCCACCTTCTTTGTGCTGGGCAAAAGTCTTCAGGAACGCCTCGACAGCACATCGACCACAAGCTTGCAGGCGCTGTATCGCCAGCAGTGCGTGGGCATTCAAGGGTGGGAGTATCGTTCGCATAGCCAGTGGCTGGACTGGCAGGATTCAGTGCAACGCAGTGCGGCACTGGTTCAGCGTGTGCTGCCGGATAATTTCGTGCCGCTGTTTCGCCCGCCTTACGGCCATCGGCGGGCCGACAGCGGCGACTTCTTCCGCGCCGAGCATTTACGCGTGTCATTGTGGAACATCGATGCCGAGGACAATACCGGGCGGCTTTCGGCAGAGCAGGTGGGCGACCGCGTATTAACCCTCATGCTGCTCTGGCGCAAGGGCACGGTGGTCTTCCACGACGTGGCCAACAAGGCGCAGTCTGCACTGCCGCTGCTGCTGGCCAATACCGCGCAAAGCGAGTTGATCTGGGACGATTGCCGGAATATCTCTGAAAGCCCCGTAGAACAAGGGCCGCAGAGCAGTGAAGAGGCTGCGCCCGAGGGGGAATGAAGGCAGATTCGGCGTGGGCGGACTTCCGACTTTAAACGTGCTGTGTACGTCCGCCTAGCTCTATTCGTCAGGCTGTGAAATAAACTTCAAAAAACTGTCAAAGAGCTTTTTTCTGTCATCCCTTTTGCTGTATTACGAATACAGACCGCCGAAACCTGCAACACAGGTGGCGTCTTCCAAGACCCACCTTGAGCGACATTTCTCCCCTGCCTGAAGGGAAGAATCCGGCGGCCTTTTCGTGGCGCAGTACTGTCGTGGTTCTGCGTCGCCCGGCTTCTACAAAGGTGAGCGAGTATGGATGACCACGGACGCACCCCTTCCACTAACCAGCCAATCCTTTACGTGCTCGATACCAACGTATTGATCCATGATCCAAACGCACTGCTGAATTTCGAAGAACACCACGTCGCCATCCCCATGACGGTTCTGGAGGAACTGGACAAACTCAAGGCCGGTAAACATTCGGTTGCTGCCGAATGCCGCCAGGCCATCCGCCTGATCGACAAGACCCTCGGCGAGGCTAACCCTGAAGAAGTTGAAAAGGGCGTGCCGATTGACCGCGGGACCGGTGTTTTCAAAGGTTTTCTGTCGATTTTGATGAGCAAGCGCGAGGAACCCAACAGCCTGCTGCCCGAGCACCTCAACGACAACATCATCATCAACCAATTGATCGACCTGCATGCGCGCAACAAGGACTTGAGCGTTGTGCTGGTGACCAAAGACATTAACATGCGCCTCAAGGCGCGCGCCTGCGGCATTGCGGCCGAAGATTACAGCACCGACCAGCTGGTCGACGACGTTTCGCTGTTGTCGCGTGGCTACCACGACATGACCGGTTCGTTCTGGGACCGGGTCAACAAGGTCGACACCCGTCAGGAGCGTGGCCGTACCTGGCACCGCGTGCAGCTCAATGAAATGCTGCCTGCGGTTCATATCAACGAGTTTATTGTCGATGAACAGGGCTTCGTAGGCTGGATCAAGGGCGTCAAGAACGACGAACTGCTGATTCTGGATATGCATCAGGAGCCACTGCTGCATCAGGAGGCCTGGGGCCTGAAACCGCGTGATATCTATCAGGGGCTGGCGTTGTTCGCACTGCTCGACCCGGATATTCACCTGGTCAACCTGTCAGGTGCCGCTGGTTCGGGTAAAACCATTCTGGCGTTGGCGGCTGCCATCGAGCAGACCATGGTCACCAAGCGTTATCGGCGCATCATCGCTACCCGTAGCGTTCAGGGCCTGGATCAGGAGATTGGCTTCCTGCCCGGCACCGAGGCGGAAAAGATGGAGCCTTGGCTTGGCGCGATCACCGACAACCTTGAAGCCCTGCACATGGATGATGAAAACACTCATGGCAGTGTCGACTACATCCTCAGCAAGGTGCCGTTGCAGTTCAAGTCCCTCAACTACATTCGAGGTCGCAGCTTCCAGCAAAGCCTGATTCTGATCGATGAATGCCAGAACCTGACCCCGCACCAGATGAAAACCATCATCACCCGTGCCGGCGCCGGTTCCAAAGTGGTCTGCCTGGGCAACCTGGCGCAGATCGACACCCCTTACCTGTCAGCCACCAGTTCCGGGCTGACCTACCTGACGGAGCGCTTCAAGGACTTCCCTAACGGCGTGCATATCACCTTGCAAGGCGTGCCACGCTCGATACTGGCCGAATACGCGGAGAGTCATTTGTAAACAGATGCAAGCGGGGAGCCCATGTGTGAGTGGGTTCCTTGCTTGCAGCTCACGGCTTGTAGCGTGTAACTGCCACTCCCTCTACACTTCTTGCTTCTGCCAAGGAGTAACGTTGTGCTCACTCATCTCGATTCCCAGGGTCGCGCCAATATGGTCGATGTTACGGATAAAGCCGTGACGTCCCGTGAGGCGGTGGCCGAAGCAGTGGTGCGTATGCTGCCCGCCACGCTGCAAATGATTGTCAGCGGCGGTCATCCCAAAGGGGATGTATTTGCTGTCGCGCGTATCGCCGGTATTCAGGCGGCAAAGAAAACCAGTGATCTGATCCCGCTCTGCCATCCATTGATGCTCACCAGCATCAAGGTTCACCTCGCCGCTGACGGCGATGATGCGGTGCGTATTACCGCGAGCTGCAAGCTGGCCGGGCAGACCGGTGTGGAAATGGAAGCCCTGACTGCCGCCAGCGTTGCGGCGCTGACTATTTACGATATGTGCAAGGCGGTTGATCGCGGCATGGTCATCGAGTCGGTTCGGCTGCTGGAAAAGCTCGGCGGCAAGAGCGGTCACTTCATTGCCGATCAGGCACAGGTCTCGTCATGAAGGTACAGGTTCAGTATTTTGCCCGTTACCGTGAAGTCCTTGGCCTGGACAGCGAGTCTGTCGAAGGCACGTTCGACACGCTGGACGCACTGCGCCAAACGCTGTTGCAGCGTGGCGAGGCCTGGCAGGTCCTTGCCGAGCAGAACCTGATGTGTGCCCGCAACCAGGAGCTTTGCAAGCCGACCGAGCCGCTGTCTGATGGCGATGAAGTCGCGTTCTTTCCGCCCGTGACCGGAGGCTGAACATGACCATTCGCGTTCAGGCTGCGGCGTTCGACCCCGGCACTGAAGTCAACGCGTTGCATGCGGCCAACCTCGGCATCGGCGCGGTGGTCAGTTTTGTCGGCTATGTGCGGGACTTCAACGAGGGTCGCGAGGTGTCGGGCATGTTTCTGGAGCACTATCCGGGCATGACCGAAAAGGCACTGGCAAAAATCGTTACCGAGGCCGAACAGCGCTGGCCGTTGCTGCGCGTTGATGTGCTGCATCGGGTGGGAGCGCTGGAGCCCGGCGAGCCGATAGTATTCGTGGGCGTTGCCAGCGCTCACCGGCAGGCAGCGTTCGAAGCCTGCGATTTCGTCATGGACTACCTCAAGACCCGCGCGCCGTTCTGGAAGAAGGAAAAGACTTCCGAGGGACCGCAGTGGGTTGAAGGCCGCGATAGCGATCAGGCAGCAGCCCGGCGCTGGTAGTCGTTGGTCGTTGCGCCCATCTTTTTCCCTGAAAGTCTGACCTTCCGCTTTTTATATCGTCTATTTGCATCTTTCTTGGTACAGAAAGATGGCTTCGGGCTATCATGCGCAGCCGCGAAAAGGCGGCCTGTTGGCTTTGCCCAATCCTATTCAATAACTGTCCGAACGTGATCGCGTTTTGCGAGCCACATTGCGGGCAGTTTTTCGTAAACGCTCGGAGCAGAATGTGAAGAAACTTCAGCAGGTTTTGGTTTCAGGGATGACGACAGCGGCTTTAGTGCTGGTTGCTGGTTGTGCAACGGAAAGCTCGCGGGCGCTGCCTGTGACAAAGGTTGAAAGTGCTGGAGTTGCCTATGCCGGTGTGCGCTATCCGGTTGCGGTCGGCAAGTTCGATAACCGCTCCAGCTATATGCGCGGGATCTTTTCCGATGGCGTCGATCGTCTTGGTGGTCAAGCCAAGACCATCCTGATCACCCACATGCAGCAAACCAACCGGTTCAATGTGCTGGATCGCGACAACATGGAGGAGATCAAGCAGGAAGCCGCTATTAAATCTACCGCCCAGCGTCTGAAGGGTGCTGACTACGTGGTGACCGGCGACGTGACCGAGTTCGGTCGCAAGGAAGTTGGCGATCAGCAACTGTTCGGCCTGCTGGGCCGCGGCAAATCCCAGATTGCCTACGCGAAAGTCGCTTTGAACATCGTCAATATCAGCACTTCGGAAGTGGTGTACTCGACTCAGGGCGCAGGCGAGTTCGAGCTTTCCAACCGTGAAGTCGTCGGCTTTGGCGGCACCGCCAGTTATGACTCGACACTCAACGGCAAGGTTCTCGACCTGGCCATGCGCGAAGCCGTCAACAACATGGTACGTGCGCTCGACAGCGGTGCCTGGAAACCGACTGCCAACTGATATTTCAAAAGGGAATTTGTTGTGTTCATGAATCGTTTTAATGTTTCGTTGCGCGGTGTCGCAATGCTTTTAGTCGCCGGCGCGTGCCTGACGGGCTGTGTCCAACAGCCGAAAACCTTGTACCAGTGGGGCAGTTACCAGCCTGAGGTGTACGAGTATTTCAAAGGCGAGTCCAAGGAAGCCCAGGTCGCCAAGCTCGAAGAAGACCTGCAGAAAATCCGCTCTACCAACGCAACGCCGCCACCGGGCTACCATGCTCAGTTGGGCATGCTATACGGCAGTATTGGCAAGGATGACCAGATGGTTCAGGAGTTGCGCACGGAAAAGGCACTGTTTCCCGAGTCGGCCACTTATATGGACTTCCTGCTCAAGAACGCCCACGCAGGAGTCGTCAAATGAACCTCGCTCATCTGAAAGTTGCTGTAAGCCTGTTTGCCGTTGCCCTGCTGTCGGGTTGCGTTACCCCGCCAACGGTGGATTACTCGGCCTTCAAGGAAAGCAAACCGCGTTCGATTCTGGTACTGCCGCCGGTCAACGAATCGCCTGACGTCAAGGCGACGTACAGCACCTTCTCGCAGGTGACCTACCCGCTGGCCGAGTCGGGCTACTACGTGTTGCCTGTGGCGCTGGTTGACGAGACGTTTCGCAATAACGGCCTGACCAATGCCAACGATATTCAGGCAACATCGCCTGCCAAGTTGCGCGAGATCTTCGGAGCCGACGCCGCGATGTACATCACGGTCAAGCAATACGGCACCAGTTACGTGGTCATCAGTAGCCAGACCGTCGTCACGGTCACGGCAAAGCTGGTTGATCTGCGCACCGGTACTGCGCTGTGGACGGGTACCGCGTCGGCGTCCAGTGAAGAGGGCGGCAACAACAGCGGTGGCGGTCTGGTGGGTATGCTGATTACAGCGGCGGTCAAGCAGATCATCAACAGTTCGACCGATGCCGGTCATCCCATCGCCGGGATAGCCAGCAACCGACTGCTCACTGCTGGTCGGCCGGCGGGTCTGCTTTATGGTCCACGTTCGCCGAAGTACGGTACTGACTGACCCTCAGGCTGCTGATTTCCGGCAGGCACAAAAAAAGCGCAGTCCCGTAAAGGCTGCGCTTTTTTGTTGGTCGCACGTGTCAGGTCGTTTGCCGCACCACTGCCCTGAGCAGGTGGGTCGGTGGTGTTTCACAACTGATCTTGCGACCCAGTTTCTCTTCGATGGCGGGCAGCTGGTAGGAGTCATCTTCGCCAGCGAAGCTGATGGAGACGCCATCGGCACCTGCGCGACCGGTACGGCCGATGCGGTGCACGTAGTCGTCCGGCACCTCTGGCAGGGTGAAGTTAATCACGTGGCTGATGCCGTCAATGTGGATACCACGACCGGCCACATCGGTGGCGACCAGTACGCGGATCTTGCCTTCGCGGAAGCCTTCAAGGGTCTTGATGCGCTTGTGCTGCGGCACATCGCCCGACAGTTGCGCGGCATTGACGCCATCGCGTACCAAGCGCTCTTCGATGCGTCGCACCTCGTCCTTGCGGTTGGCAAAGACCATCACTCGTTCCCAGCCGTTGTCGGTGACCAGGTTATAGAGCAGCTTGTACTTGTCGGCACCGGCAACGGCATAGATATGCTGCTCGACGTTGTCACTGGCGACGTTCAACGATTCGATTTCGACGATGGAAGGGTCTGTCGTCCATTGTTTGGCGAGGTTCATCACGTCTTCGGTGAAGGTCGCGGAGAACAGCAGCGTCTGGCGTTCACCCTTGTGCGGTGTTTGGCGAATGATCTGACGCACCTGCGGGATGAAACCCATGTCGAGCATGCGGTCGGCTTCGTCCAGGACCATCACTTCGACCATGTCCAGATGCACTTCGCCGCGCTGGTTGAAGTCCAGCAGGCGGCCAGGCGTGGCCACCAGAATATCGCAGTGCCGTGCTTCAAGTTGTTTGAGCTGCTTGTCGAAATCCATGCCACCGACGAACGTCATGACGTTCAGGTTGGTGTATTTGGTCAGGTCGGCAGCGTCCTTGGCGATCTGCACCACCAGTTCGCGAGTGGGCGCAATGATCAGCGCACGGGGCTCACCCATGTAACGTTCGGCTGGCGGTGGCGTCTGGGTCAGTTGCTCGATGATCGAGATCAGGAACGCAGCGGTCTTGCCGGTACCGGTCTGGGCGCGACCGATTGCGTCCTTGCCTTTGAGCGTGAAGCCCAGTACGCCCGCCTGAATCGGTGTGCAGTACGGGAAACCAAGGTCCTGAATCGCGTGCATCAGTTCAGGCGCAAGGTTGAAATCGTGGAAGCGGGTCTTGCCTTCCTGCGGTTCGACGACGAAATCTTCGAGTTTCCATGCTGGCGCAGGCGGTTTTACCACGCGCTCACGACGCGGGCGCTCGGCCCTTGGCTTGTCGGTGCGCGGTGCTCTGGCTTTGGAGGGCTCGTTGACGGTGTCCGAAAGCTGAGTCTGGGCATGATCCGGTGTGTCGCCTGCGGCAGCGGGGGAGGCGGGAATAAAGGCTGTCGGACCAGGCGCGCGCTGCTCAGCCTCACTTTTACCGAACATCTTTTTAAGTGCTTTGAGCACGGTCATCTCATCAATTGGTTAAGGAATGTACGCCGAGCAGTGTAAAGCAAGAACCGTGCTCGGCGTAGTGCCATCCGTGGCGGGCTACAAAAGCGGTCAGTTGCAGGCGGGCCCAGGGCGCTTTAGCGCAGCTTGTCAGCCAGCCAGACGCCGATGTCATGGATTTCCTGCGGTAACACTTGGTGCCCCATTGGGTACTCTTGCCATTGAGCGGTTACACCCTGAGCCTTGAGGTGCTCGTACACCGTCCGGCCCATGGGGTTGTGCACCACTTCGTCGTGCTGGCCATGCAGGCAGTAGGCAGGGATGCGCTGTTGGCTGGCAGACAGCGTCATCTCATTGCTGAATGTCGGGGCATAAGTGGAAAGCGCGAGGACGCCGCCCAGCGGACCCTGCCAGCGTCTATAGCCCGCGTGTAACACCACCGCGCCGCCTTGGGAAAAGCCTGCCAGAAATATCCGTGACGGGTCGATGCCGCTGTCGCGTTGTTGCTCGATAAGGTCCAGCACCTTTTGTGCCGAGGCTTCCATCTGATCGTGATCAATGGCGCGGGCCTCGGAACTCATGGCCTTGATGTCGTACCAGCTTGGCATTTCATAGCCGCCGTTGACCGTTACGGCGCGTGTCGGTGCCTGAGGCAGGACGAAACGTGTAGTCGTCAGCGACTCCTGCAGCATCTCGGCGACCGGAAGAAAATCATAGCGGTCGGCGCCCAACCCGTGCAGCCAGATAACGCAGGCATCCGCGGTGCCTGAAGGTTGGATGATCAAAGGTTCGCTCATGTCTGCTCCATTTGTGTGCGCTGGCTCATTTAGAGCGCATTAATAGGGTGCGCTGTTAGATTAAAAATGAAAGAAGATGTCGCAAGGTTACAAGTTTTTGTCTTGACCTGTCGCTAATTCGACATAGCCAGCATGCTGGTACGGGCTTTGCTACAGCAGGACTGGAGTCGAGGCGCTCACATCGTTCGGTAACACTATAAGGCTATTACTTATAGCGATCGAAAAGCAGCTCGGGAGTCCATGCGTCAGGATTCGCGGCACGATTCAACCTGTACCGCTCCGGTCCAGGAAAATCATGGGGTTTCAGTCCACGGGGCCGATTCTGAATGATGAAGACGAATGACGGGATGATCCTGCAGACGATTCGTGATTCAGGCCCAGCGTTGCATGACCCAAAAATAAGCCAGCACGGGTCATTAGCGCCTCACAAAGGTGCGACGCGACTGAGACACCTACACAACAAAGAGCAAACTGGAGGTTTTTGAATGAAGATGTTGAAATCCACCCTGGCTGTCGTCACCGCCCTGGCCGCATTTGGTGTAACCGGGGCTGCCAACGCCGGTGCCACCCTTGACGCTATTCAGAAGAAAGGTTTTGTTCAGTGCGGCGTCAGCGATGGCCTGCCAGGGTTCTCCGTTCCGGACTCCACCGGCAAGATCACCGGTATTGACGCTGATGTCTGCCGCGCAGTAGCCGCCGCAGTATTCGGCGACGCCACCAAGGTCAAGTTCAGCCAGTTGAACGCCAAGGAGCGTTTCACTGCACTGCAATCCGGCGAGATCGACATCCTTTCGCGTAACACCACCTGGACCAGCTCCCGTGATGCGGGCATGGGCCTGGTGTTCACCGGCGTGACTTACTACGACGGTATCGGCTTCCTGGTAAACAACAAGCTGGGCGTCAAAAGCGCCAAGGAACTGGACGGTGCAACCATCTGCATCCAGGCCGGTACCACTACCGAGCTGAACGTCTCCGACTACTTCCGTTCGAACGGCCTGAAATACACCCCGATCACCTTCGACACCTCCGACGAAAGCGCCAAGTCGCTGGAAGGCGGTCGTTGCGACGTACTGACTTCCGACCAGTCGCAACTCTACGCACAGCGCAGCAAGCTGGCCAAGCCGGACGATTACATCGTTCTGCCTGAAGTGATTTCCAAGGAGCCGCTGGGCCCTGTCGTGCGTAAAGGCGACGAAGACTGGTTCTCGATCGTTCGCTGGACCCTGTTCGCCATGCTCAACGCCGAGGAAGCCAAAATCACTTCCAAGAACGTTGAAGCTGAAGCCAAGTCGACCAAGAATCCTGACGTAGCCCGTATGCTGGGTGCCGACGGCACTTACGGTAAGGACCTCAAGCTGCCGAAAGACTGGGTCGTGCAGATCGTCAAGCAGGTCGGTAACTACGGCGAAGTGTTCGAACGCAACCTGGGCGAAGGCACCCCGCTGAAAATCAAGCGCGGCCAGAACGCTCTGTGGAATGCTGGCGGCATTCAGTACGCTCCACCTATTCGTTGATTGACCCGGCGCCCGGCAGGCTTCCCAGCCTGTCGGGCGTTGTTCTGTTGGATTTTTCCTGGGGCATTTCATGGAAAAGCAAATCGTCGCACCCAAGCAAAAGCTCTCTCTGAGCGATCCGAAAGTGCGCGCGTGGTTATTTCAGATCATCACTGTCGTGGCGGTGATCGCGTTGGGCTGGTTCATCTTCGACAATACCCAGACCAACCTGCAACACCGTGGTATTACCTCGGGTTTCGGCTTTCTTGAAAACAGTGCCGGTTTCGGTATTGCTCAACACCTGATCGACTACAGCGAAGCGGACAGTTATGCCCGCGTATTCGTCATCGGCCTGCTGAATACCTTGCTGGTGTCGGTTATCGGTATTGTCCTGGCGACCTTGCTGGGCTTTGTCATTGGCGTCGCTCGCCTGTCTCCGAACTGGATGATCAGCAAGCTGGCAACCGTTTATGTCGAAGTCTTCCGCAACATTCCGCCACTGCTGCAGATCCTCTTCTGGTACACCGCCGTATTCCTCACGCTGCCTGGTCCGCGTCAGGCGCATGGTTATCTGGACATGTTCTTCGTCAGCAGCCGCGGGCTCAATATGCCCAGAGCCTTGCCAGCCGAAGGTGCATGGGCGTTTCTGATCAGCATCGTGGTTGCCGTTATAGCGATCGTGATGATGGTGCGCTGGGCCAACAAGCGCTTCGAAGCCACTGGCCAGCCGTTTCACAAGTTCTGGGTCGGTCTGGCGTTATTGCTGGTGATCCCGGGCCTGAGCATGCTGGTCTTCGGCAGCCCGGTGCATTGGGAACTGCCGCAACTGAAGGGTTTCAACTTCACCGGTGGCTGGGTGCTGATCCCGGAGCTGATCTCCCTGACCCTGGCACTGACCATCTACACGGCGGCGTTCATCGCTGAAATCGTGCGTTCCGGCATCAAGTCGGTCAGCCACGGTCAGACCGAAGCTGCCCGCTCGCTGGGGCTGCGCCCCGGGCCAACGCTGCGCAAGGTCATCATTCCGCAGGCGCTGCGAGTGATCATTCCGCCGTTGACCAGTCAGTTCCTGAACCTGGCGAAGAACTCGTCGCTGGCAGCAGCCATCGGTTATCCGGAAATGGTTTCCCTGTTCGCCGGTACGGTGCTCAACCAGACCGGGCAGGCTATTGAAGTCATTGCCATCACCATGAGTGTGTACCTGGCGATCAGTATCAGCATTTCTCTGCTGATGAACTGGTACAACAAGCGCATTGCGCTGATCGAGCGGTGAGGAAACGCGCATGACAACTCATACTTTCAAACCTGATATGCCACCACCGGGCAAAGTGTTCGGCCCGATGGCGTGGATGAGGCAGAACCTGTTCTCCAGCTGGATCAACACCCTGCTGACCCTGTTCTCGCTCTACCTGATCTATCTGGTCGTTCCGCCGATCATCAGTTGGGCGCTGCTGGACGCCAACTGGGTCGGCACGACCAAGGAAGACTGCACCAAGGCGGGCGCCTGCTGGGTGTTCATCGAGCAGCGCTTCGGCCAGTTCATGTACGGCTACTTCCCCAATGAACTGCGCTGGCGGGTCGACCTGACCGCCATCCTGGCGATTGTCGGTGCTGCGCCGCTGTTCATCTCGAAGTTTCAGCGCAAGGCTGTCTACGGTATCGCCTTTCTGGTGATTTACCCGATTGTTGCCTTCTACCTGCTGCACGGCGGTGCTTTTGGTCTGACCAACGTACCGACCAGCCAGTGGGGCGGCCTGATGCTGACCCTGGTGATTGCCACCGTGGGTATCGTCGGTGCCTTGCCGCTGGGTATTTTGCTGGCGCTCGGCCGTCGCTCCAACATGCCGGCTGTGCGTGTGGTGTGCGTAACGTTTATCGAGTTCTGGCGCGGCGTGCCGCTGATCACCGTGCTGTTCATGTCGTCGGTGATGCTGCCGCTGTTCATGCCCGAAGGGATGAACTTCGACAAACTGCTGCGGGCGTTGATCGGCGTGATTCTGTTCCAGTCGGCGTACATCGCCGAAGTGGTACGCGGCGGCATGCAGGCCATCCCCAAGGGCCAGTATGAAGCCGCCTCGGCCATGGGCCTGGGTTACTGGCGCAGCATGGGTCTGGTGATTTTGCCGCAGGCGTTGAAGATGGTCATTCCCGGCATCGTCAACACCTTCATTGCCTTGTTCAAAGACACCAGTCTGGTGATCATTATCGGCCTGTTCGACCTGCTCAACAGCGTCAAGCAAGCTACCGCCGACCCGGCATGGCTGGGTATGGCCACTGAAGGCTATGTCTTCGCGGCCCTGGTGTTCTGGATCTTCTGTTTCGGTATGTCCCGCTATTCCATGCATTTGGAACGTAAGCTGGACACAGGCCACAAGCGTTAGGAGTTTTGTGATGAGTGAAGTTATCAATAAGCCTCTGGGCGCTGAAGGCATGATCCGCATGGAGGGCGTCCACAAGTGGTACGGCCAGTTCCATGTACTCAAGGACATCAACCTGAACGTGCGTCAGGGCGAACGTATCGTGCTGTGCGGCCCATCGGGTTCGGGCAAATCGACCACCATTCGTTGCCTCAACCGTCTGGAAGAGCACCAGCAGGGCCGTATCATCGTCGACGGCACCGAACTGACTTCCGACTTGAAGCAGATCGAGACCATCCGCCGTGAAGTCGGCATGGTGTTTCAGCATTTCAACCTGTTCCCGCACCTTACCATCCTGCAGAACTGCACGCTGGCACCGATGTGGGTACGCAACATGCCGAAAAAGAAAGCCGAAGAAATCGCCATGCATTATCTGGAGCGTGTGCGTATTCCGGAGCAGGCCCACAAGTTCCCGGGTCAGCTTTCCGGTGGTCAGCAGCAGCGTGTGGCGATTGCCCGTGCCTTGTGCATGAAGCCGAAAATCATGCTGTTCGATGAACCGACTTCGGCGCTTGACCCGGAAATGGTCAAGGAAGTGCTCGACACCATGGTTGGCCTGGCTGAAGAAGGCATGACCATGTTATGCGTGACTCACGAGATGGGCTTTGCCCGTACCGTGGCGAACCGGGTTATCTTCATGGACAAAGGCGAAATCGTCGAACAGGCCGCGCCGAACGACTTCTTCGACAACCCGCAAAGCGATCGTACCAAGCTGTTCCTCAGTCAGATCATTCACTGAGTCAGTAGCTGCTACACGGAAAACCGGGCCATGCGCCCGGTTTTTTTTCGCCTGCATTTGCCATGCATCTTGTATGCAATTCTGGCTGAACCTTGTATTCGCGATGATTCTCCAACAGGATACCGCCCCCCTGAAAAGGGTCGACATACCTGATTACCGAGAAACCGATGACTGCCAAGGCTCAATCCAGCCCCCAACCGATTACCGATCAAGCCCATCCTGTTCTAAAGCGCCCCTGGCTGTTGCTGCTGGGTCTGGTGCTGGTCGCCCTCAACCTGCGCCCCGCGTTATCCAGCGTTGCGCCGTTGCTTAACGAGGTGTCCGCAAGCCTTGGGATGTCGGCTGCCGAAGCTGGTCTGCTGACCACCTTGCCGGTGTTGTGTCTGGGCCTGTTCGCGCCATTGGCACCGATTCTTGCCCGGCGTTTTGGCAGTGAACGGGTGGTTTTGGTGGTGCTCCTGACACTGGCGTCGGGTCTGGCAGTACGCAGCCTGTTCGGCGAAGTCGGCCTGTTTACCGGCAGCCTGCTGGCGGGCGCGAGCATCGGGATCATCGGCGTATTGTTGCCCGGTATCGTCAAGCGCGATTTCCCGCACAAGGCCGGGGCCATGACCGGTGTCTACACCATGGCGCTGTGCCTGGGCGCTGCGATTGCAGCCGGTTCGACGGTGCCGCTGAGCCAGTACGTCGGTGACAGCTGGCAAATAGGTCTGGGTTTCTGGCTGGTCCCGGCGTTGATTGCGGCGCTGTTCTGGTTTCCACAAGCACGTGAAATGCATGGCTCACATCGCGATGTCTATCGAGTTCGCGGTCTGTTGCGTGACCCGCTGGCGTGGCAGGTCACGCTGTATATGGGCCTGCAATCGTCGCTGTCGTACATTGTCTTCGGCTGGCTGCCCTCGATTCTCATCGGTCGCGGCTTGACGCCGACCCAGGCCGGTCTGCTGCTGTCCGGCTCGATCATCGCACAAGTCATCAGCGCCCTGGCGGTGCCCTATCTGGCCACACGCGGCAAGGATCAGCGTCTGGCGATCATGCTGGTCATGTCGCTCACACTGACCGGGCTGTTCGGCTGCCTGTACGCTCCGCTCGGCGGGCTGTGGGGCTGGGCCGTCCTGCTGGGGATCGGGCAGGGCGGCACGTTCAGCCTGGCGCTGGCCTTGATCGTCCTGCGCTCGCGCGACTCACATGTCGCCGCCAATCTGTCGAGTATGGCGCAAGGCTTTGGCTACACCATCGCCTCGACCGGCCCGTTTGCCGTGGGCGTGGTGCATGACATGACCGGCAGCTGGAGCGCGATTGGCTGGATCTTCGCGGTACTCGGGCTGGGCGCCATCATCGCGGGCATGGGTGCCGGTCGGGCGCTGCAGGTGCAGGTCAGTAGCGAGAAGGTTTGATTTTCGATGATTGTTGATCGTTCGGAACGGGCTTGAGCTGCTTCAGGTCTGAGCCAGATTGGCCAGGGCCCATTGTTCGGCACTGGTGACGCTCAGCCCTGATTTCGCGTTGTAGGTACGGGCGACGTCCCATGCCACGCCTCGGCCCATGGCAAAGACTGCCCGGTATTTGCGCAGATTGTCATCCGGCATTTCCGTCAGATCGGCCTGCAACTGCGCAACACTCCATACGTGCCGCTCGATGTCGCGCCCCGTGACACGCTCCACAAGATCGGCCAGCCCGGCGTATGTCAATGTGTCGCCAGCGGTGTACACCACCTGATTCACTATGCGCGGCTCGTGCATCACGATGGCAGCAGTCAGCCTGCCAATGTCCTCTGCGGTGGTGACTGTCACGGCCGTATCGAGGCTGCCCAGCGCATTGATCCGACCGCCTTGCAGATCGACGACACCGAACGCGGGTTCGAACAGGAAGCTTGTAAACATACCGGTCGAAACGATTACCCATTCGGTTTGTTGCTGGGCGCGCAGCTTTTCTCGCACATCGAGTTGCTCATCGAACAGATCCTGAGGGCTGCCCCGGCCGATAAGGTCGTAGTCAACGCCGAACTGCCAGGGCAGGTAGCGTTTTATGCCGGCCTTGAGCGCCGCATCGGTCAGTTTGCGCTGAGTGCCCCGGCCAGCGGCAAAACCCGCACAACTGATTACCGTGTCGTAGCGCTTCATGACAGTGGCTAGTTCGTCCACGGTGGCGTCGGCCAGATCGGCGGTTTCGATGGCAATGTTCAGCGCGCGGATTTCTTCGATTTCCACACGCTTGGCGGGCGCTTTAGTGCTCAAGCTGCTCTGGCGTAGCAGCACGGCAATGCTCAAATCATATGCTCCGGCTTTCTCGACCAGCCCTCGCAGCACGGCGAGCCCAAGCTCTCCTGCGCCTATTACCAGAATGCGTTGTTTGACGTTTGCGTTATCGGCTTGCATGGTGACCCCTTTGGACAGTCTTTCAATTCAGGCGGGAGAGATGCTGGCATGCCTGTCGACATACAAAAAGTAGGCACATCGGTGATACCGGGCGGGCTGGACGCGCAGGAAGTGGTCAGACGCTCCGAAGCGGCCTGTGCTGCGCTCAGCGATGATGAGGATGGTCTCAAGCGCGATATTCTCGGCCACGCCGGAAACCGCTGGTCATTGGGCGTGGTACATGCGCTCGGCGTCAGCAGCCCTTTGCGCCATGCCCAATTGCGCCGAAAGCTGCACGGCGTCACTCAGCGCATGCTCACTCATACCTTGCGCCAGCTTGAACAGGACGGGTTGATCACCCGCCATGACTACTGCGAGAAGCCGCTCAGGGTGGAATATTCGTTGACCGACCTGGGCATGGGGCTGCTGGTACAAATGATTCCGCTGTGGACTTGGGTGATTGAAAATTCAGAGGCGTTCAGTGCAGCGCGAAATCGTTATCCGGACAGGTAAAAGTGATGGCTGATGCGCCATCAACCCTCGCCATTTTCAGCGGCGCCGCTTATCGTGCACGGATAATTCGCCAAGGGATGTGCACGCATGAACTACGAGGAACAAAGTCAGGCCAACAGCGCACTGATCACCCGCTTTTATGAGGCGTTTGCGCAGCTGGATGCCGAGGCGATGAGTGCCTGTTATACCGATGACGTGCTGTTTAGTGACCCGGCATTTGGTGAATTGCGCGGGCCTCAGGTAGGCGACATGTGGCGCATGCTGACTTCCCAGGCGAAAAATTTCTCGGTGGTCTTCGATCAGGTGCGTGCCGATGATCGGGCGGGCACTGCACATTGGGTGGCGACCTATCTGTTCAGTCAGACCGGGCGCACGGTGGTCAACGATATTGAGGCCCGATTCGTGTTCCGCGATGGCAAGATCTGCGAGCATCACGATCATTTCGACATATGGCGCTGGTCGCGACAGGCGCTGGGTTTGAAAGGTTTGCTGCTGGGCTGGACACCGCTGGTACGCAACGCCGTGCGGGCTCAGGCACTCAAGGGTCTGAAGACCTTTTCAGAGAATCGCCGTGTCTGAGGTTGCCAGCACCGCGAGTGCGCCGACTGCCGAACAGGCGGTCGGCAAACCCTGGTTTGTCTATCTGGTGCGCGCTGCCAATGGTTCGCTGTACTGCGGCATCAGTGATGATCCGCAGCGGCGATTTGCTGCGCACCAGAGTGGCAAGGGCGCGCGCTTTTTCTCTTCCAGCCCGGCAATGGCCCTGGTCTACGTCGAACAGTGGCCCAGCAAGGGTGAGGCGTTGCGTCAGGAGCGGCTGATCAAGAAACTCAGAAAAAGCGCCAAAGAGGCACTGGCAGCCAGTTACGCCTGATCACCGATTCATGAGCGTGATGTAGTGTCATCAGCTTGAGTCTGTGGGCGGGCAGGGTGCTGCGGGTTAAGCTGTGTGCTTCCCGAGTGCGCAGAGGCTGAACATGTCCGAGTTGATTCTTCACCATTACCCCACGTCACTGTTTGCCGAAAAAGCCCGCCTGATGCTGGGTTTCAAAGGCCTCACATGGCGCTCGGTGACGATCCCGTCGATCATGCCCAAGCCCGACCTGACCGCGCTGACAGGCGGTTATCGCAGGACGCCGGTGTTGCAGGCTGGCGCAGATATCTACTGCGACACGGCACTGATGGCGCGCCGCCTTGAGCAGGAAAAGGCTTCGCCAGCGTTTTATCCGCAAGGTCAGGAGTTTTCGGTTGCCGGTCTGGCCGCCTGGGCGGATTCGGTGCTGTTCCTGCATGCCGTGAGCCTGGTGTTTCAGCCTGAGTCGATGGCTGTACGATTTGCCAAGGTGCCGCCAGACGCTGCCAAGGCGTTCATTGCCGACCGATCCACGCTGTTCAACGGTGGCACGGCTTCACGCCCGCCTGTCGAGCAGGTCAAGCATCAATGGCCCACGCTGATGTCACGCCTGGAGTTGCAGCTGTCGCGCGGTGGTGATTTTCTGTTTGGCGTACCTTCGATTGCCGATTTTTCGGTTGCCCATACGCTGTGGTTTCTCAAGCAGACGCCAGTGACTGCGCACTTTGTCGATGATTATCCGGGTGTCAGTGCCTGGCTTGATCGCGTTCTGGGGTTTGGGCATGGCACGTTCAGCGACCTGAGTTCGGCTGATGCCATTGAAATCGCCAGAAATGCAACGCCTGCGCCACTGCCCGACGAAGTCTTTGTTGATCCGAATGGCTTCAAGGCGGGCGACAAGGTCGCTGTCTCGGCAGTCGACTATGGCGTCGAGGCGGTTGAGGGTGAATTGATCTTTACCGGGCGCGAAGAGTTGATCCTGCGCCGCGAAGATGAACGCGCTGGCGTCGTGCATGTGCACTTCCCGAGAATAGGATTTCGGGTCGAGAAGCGCTGAAGTTTACGAAGCTCTGCGTCGCATGCCGTTCTGGACGCTCTGCGTCCTCTCTTGAGTGTGCAGTGCGGCAAAGATTTGTGACGCGGAGCGTCACGCAAGGCATTCCCACGCTGGAGCGTGAGGAACGATAATCTCGACTATCGTGCGGCGCCACGCCGACATGCCGTAATCTCGACTATCGTGCGACGCCGCGTCGGCAGGCCGTAATCTCGATTATCGTGCGACGCTCTGCGTCGCACGCCGTTCTGGACGCTCTGCGTCCTCTCTTGAGTGTGCAGTGTGGCAAAGGTCTGTGACGCGGAGCTTTGGCACGGTATTCCAGGCTATTTCAATGCTGCCAGTATCTGATCCGGGTCGAATCCCCGGATCAAGGTGCCGTTGACGTCGATCAGCGGTATGCCTCTGCCACCCAGTGCTTCGTAGGCCTTGCGGCCTTCTTCGGACTTCTCGATGTCGAACTCCTTATACGCAATCCCTTTGCTGTCGAGAAAGCGCCGCGTCTGTTTGCAGTAGCCACACCAGTCAGTGGCGTACATCACCACTTTCGCCTGGCTGTAGCTCTGCGCAACGCTCGCTGGCGGCGGGTTGACGAAGTTCTCGATCTTGCCCCAGTTCTGATAAACCACCACAACCAGCATGATCAGCGCGAACTTCTTGAGGGTGCGTATCAGCATGTCGGTTACCGTCGCTTCAACTGATCGGTCAGTTGGGTCGGCAGCCCCTTGATGATCAGGGTGCCTGCAGTTTCGTCGTACTCGATCTTGTCACCCAGCAGGTGAGCCTCGAAGCTGATCGACAGTCCTTCGGCGCGTCCCGTGAAACGTCGGAACTGGTTGAGGGTGCGCTTATCGGCCGGGATCTCGGGCGACAAGCCATAGTCCTTGTTGCGGATGTGATCATAGAACGCGCGCGGACGATCTTCGTCGATCAGTTCGGACAGTTCTTCCAGGCCCATCGGCTCGCCCATCTTGCTCTGGCTGCTGGCGTAATCGACCAGGGTCTTGGTCTTCTCGCGGGCTGACTCCTCCGGCAGGTCTTCACTTTCAACAAAGTCACTGAAGGCCTTGAGCAGGGTGCGGGTTTCGCCGGGGCCATCAACGCCTTCCTGGCAACCGATGAAGTCTCGGAAGTACTCGGAAACCTTCTTGCCGTTCTTGCCCTTGATGAACGAAATGTATTGCTTGGACTGTTTGTTGTTCTGCCATTCCGACAGGTTGATCCGCGCAGCAAGGTGCAACTGGCCCAGATCCAGGTGGCGCGAAGGGGTGACGTCCAGTTCGGCATTCACTGCCACACCTTCGCTGTGGTGCAGCAGGGCGATGGCCAGGTAGTCGGTCATGCCTTGCTGATAATGGGCAAACAGCACGTGGCCACCCACTGACAGATTGGATTCTTCCATGAGCTTTTGCAGGTGCTCGACCGCTGTGCGCGAGAACGCGGTGAAGTCGTTGCCACCGTCCAGATACTCTTTCAGCCAGCCGCTGAACGGGTGTGCGCCGGATTCTGGATGGAACAGGCCCCATGCCTTGCCCTGTTTGGCGTTGTAGCTCTCGTTGAGGTCGGCCAGCATGTTCTCGATGGCCTGGGACTCAGCGAGTTCGGAGTCGCGTGCATGGAGAACAGCGGGCGTACCGTCGGGTTTTTTATCGATCAGGTGGACGATGCAATGACGGATCGGCATGGGCTTCTCGGCTGAAAAAGGTGAAGAGCGTGCAGCTCGTTGCAAGACGGCAAGTGTAACGCACGCGTGCGCCACTTGGCCCCGGGCAGGCTGGTTTTCGCCAGCAGGGCGTGTTTGCTGGATGTTTTTTGTGCAATTGGCATTAAAACCTGACCAAAAGGATAGGTAGAGGCGGATATTTGTCCGGCTCTGTGCTAGTTTTGCGCGGTCTTGCGCACTTAGCGCGTCAAGCATGCAGTTAGCGCACACGTAGGTCGAACCATTGCCCGGTTTCAGTATCTACACTTTCGCGATTAATCGTGGCTGCTAGCGGGTGGCCAGGTTCATTGCCTGGCCACGGGCCGACGTTGCACTCTGCAATCCAAATGAATTTGATAGGGAAGGAACACCACCATGGCTCTTACTAAAGACCAATTGATCGCCGATATCGCTGAAGCTATCGACGCGCCAAAAACTACCGCGCGTAATGCTCTTGAGCAATTGGGCCAAATTGTTGCCGACCAATTGGAAAACGGCGTGGAAATCACTTTGCCAGGTATCGGCAAACTGAAAGTTGCAGAGCGTCCGGCTCGCACTGGCCGCAACCCTTCGACTGGCGCTGCCATCGAAATCGCTGCCAAGAAAGTTATCAAGTTCGTACCAGCCAAAGTGCTGACCGACTCGATCAACAAGTAAGCAACCGCTTGCTGTGAAAAAGCCGTGCACCGGTTAACCGGGCACGGCTTTTTTGTGGGCGTCTGATCACAGATCTGTGCCGCACGGCACACTCAAGAGAGGACGCAGAGCGTCCAGAATTGCATGCGACGCAGAGCGTCGCACGATAATCGAGATTAAGGCCTGCCGACGCAGAACGTCGCACGATAATCGAGATTAAGGCCTGCCGACGCGGCGTCGCACGATAATCGAGGCTAAGGCATGTCGGCGGAGTGTCGTACGGTAGTTGAGATTATCGTTCCTCACGCTCCAGCGTGGGAATGCCTTGCGTGACGCTCCGCGTCACA
>NZ_JAWHPJ010000043.1:0-578 GCF_032587815.1 Pseudomonas syringae group sp. 26L6 | reverse complement strand
TTACCGGCCTTGAGATGAATTTCCTGCCCGGCGTGTGCCAGTAACCCATCAACTACCCTGATGTGCTGTGTTCCACCCACCGTCAGGTGATCGTCCGCTTTGACTTCGGTCAGCCGGTTGCCATCGACAGTGCAATGTTCTTCAGCCTTGAATTCGCTGTAGCTGTTGCCCTCGACCCGGTCGTGTCGCTCATGACCGACTCTTATTTTCTGCTCGTGCTCGATGTTTTGGTCCCAGTCGCGCTGTGCATGGATGTAGATATGCTCCTGACCAGCCCGGTCTTCGATGCGTAGTTCGTTGGAGCCATTGCCGCCGGGGCTGCTCAGGGTTCTGAACACGCTGCGCGTCTGATGCGCAGGCAAGTCGTAGGGCGGGATGTGTTCGGCGTGGTACAGGCAACCGCTGATCAATGGCTGGTCAGGGTCGCCCTCCAGAAACGTCACCAGCACTTCCATGCCGACTCGCGGGATGGTCATGCCACCGTAGCGATTACCAGCCCAACTGGACGACACGCGCAGCCAGCAACTGCTCTTGTCATCGCCGCTGCCTTCACGATCCCAATGAAACTGCACCTTGAC
>NZ_JAWHPJ010000042.1:0-92551 GCF_032587815.1 Pseudomonas syringae group sp. 26L6 | reverse complement strand
AAAGTGCTGAGGACTCGGTAGCCGGAAAACATCCGGCTACTTCAGACCTTCCTTAGGTCTCATGGTCGGTAAGGACGGTGCCTCGGGTGACGCTTCTATGAGTTTTCAGCTGGCGTGCAGCAACTGATTGAATGAGCCTCACCGGGTTGGGGGGGGGCGAGGGCAGAACCTTGTCAAACACCTCCGGCTTTCCATCCACCGCATTTGCGCAGATCATCTATCCATTCCCAACAAGAACGGACGTGTCATGAATTTACCTCTTCAGGGCATCAAGGTGGTGGAGCTGGGCCAGCTTATTGCCGGACCTTTTGCGGCGAAGATCCTTGCCGAGTTCGGTGCCGAGGTCATCAAGGTCGAGCCGCCGCTGACCGGTGATCCTTTGCGCAAATGGCGTTTGCTGCACAACGGCACCTCCGTATGGTGGGCGGTGCAGTCGCGCAACAAGCAGTCGGTGACCCTCGACCTGCGTCAACCAAAAGCGCAGGAGATGGCCCGCCAGCTGATCCGTGATGCCGATGTGCTGGTGGAGAATTTCCGCCCCGGTACGCTTGAGGGTTGGGGGCTCAGTTGGGAAGAGCTACATGCCCTCAATCCGAAACTGATCATGCTGCGCGTCTCCGGCTATGGGCAGACCGGCCCGTACCGTGACAGGCCGGGTTTTGGCGTAATAGGCGAGGCGATGGGCGGTTTGCGTCATTTGTCGGGCGAGCCAGGGCGTACGCCGGTGCGTGTCGGTGTGTCGATCGGCGATTCACTTGCAGCGTTGCACGGCGTGATCGGCATTCTGCTGGCGCTTCGTCACCGCGAGCAGAACGGCGGTGATGGGCAGCAGATAGATGTCGCGTTGTACGAGTCAGTGTTCAACGTGATGGAAAGCCTGATTCCCGAGTATTCGGTATTCAATACTGTCCGTGAGCCAGCAGGCAGCAGCATGCCAGGCATTGCACCGACCAACGCCTACCGCTGCAATGATGGCAAGTACGCGCTGATCGCAGGTAATGGCGACAGTATCTACCGCCGGTTGATGGAAAAAATCGGTCGAATGGATCTGGCCAATGACCCCGAGCTTGAGCACAACGACGGGCGGGTCAGGCATGTGGCACGCATTGATGCTGCCATTTCGACCTGGACCGCCGAGCGCTCGATGGACGAAGTTCTTGCTGCGCTCAACGAGGCGCGTATCCCGGCAGGCAAGATCTACGACGCTGCCGATATCGCCGGCGACCCGCATTATCAGGCGCGTGACATGTTGTTGCAGAGCGCGCTGGATGACGGCACGCCCGTTACACTCCCGGGGATTGTGCCTAAACTTCAAGGCACGCCGGGCCAGGTAAGAACGCCCGCGCCGACCTTGGGTCAGCACACCGACGCCGTTCTCGAAGCACATGGTATAGACGCAGCCACTCGCGCCGAATGGCGTCGGCTTGGCATCATCTGATCCGAAATGCGGCCTTTGCCGTAAACAGAACTCTATTCCAAACGGAGCTGATCCCGTGATTGATCATCTGGACCATCTTGTATTGACCACTGCTGATGTTGACGCCTGCAAGGATTTTTACGTACGTGTCATGGGTATGGCCCCTGAACGCTTTCGCCAGGGTCGACTGGCGTTTCGCTTCGGCAATCAGAAAATCAATGTCCATGAGCGTGGTAAAGAGTTCGAGCCCAAGGCCCATCTACCTGTGCCAGGTGCGCTGGACTTGTGTTTCATTGCCAGCATCCCGCTGGCTCAAGTCATCGCGCACCTGCAGGAGCAGGACTGGCCTATCGTTGAAGGTCCGGTGGAGCGTACCGGCGCCACCGGGCCGATTCGTTCTGTGTACGTGCGCGATCCTGATCTGAACCTGATCGAAATTTCCGAATTGGCCTGATTCAGGTCGGCGACGGACTGATCCCTTCCGTGATCGCGGCAGGTCTGGCCTGACCGGTTTTCGGCAGGGGCAAAGGCTCGGGTTGTTTCGGCTCGTCCTCGCCATTCAGCGCCCGGTGCATCTTTTCGCTGTCCAGTGCGCCAACCCATTTGGCGATGGCCATGGTGCCGACGCCGTTGCCGATGGTATTGGTGATCGCCCGCGCTTCGGACATGAAACGGTCCACGCCCAGTAACAGCACCATGCCCGCGACCGGGATGGTGCCAAGTGACGCGAGGGTCGCGGCGAGAATGATGAAGCCTGAGCCCGTGACACCCGCCGACCCCTTGGAGGTGAACATCAGCACCACCAGTACGATCAACTGGTCGGTCAGGGTCAGTGGCGTGTTGGTCGCCTGGGCGATGAAGATCGCAGCAATCGTATAGTAGATCGCCTGGCCGTCCGGATTGAAGGTCAGGCCGGATGGAATGATCATTCCTGCGACCGGTTTTGACACGCCGGCTTTCTCCATTTTCGAGATCATCTGTGGCAGCACCGATTCAGATGAACTGGTGCCCAGCACCGTGAACAGTTCTTCCTTGATGAAACGCAGAAATTTCCAGAGGCTGAACCCGCTGTAGCGGCATATCGGCCCGAGTACGAAGATCACGAACACTGCGCAGGTCAGGTAAACGCAGGCCATCAGTTTGCCCAGAGAAAACAGCGAACCGAAACCATATTTGCCTATGGTGAAGGCAATTGCGCCGAATGCGCCGAGCGGTGCCAGGCGCATGACCATGTTGACGATTCTGAACATGCCCTGCATCAGGCTGTCCAGCGCATCGACAAAAGGTTTGGCGCGCGGACCTACCTGAGCCAGAGCGATGCCGAGCAGGATCGAGAACAGCAGGATTTGCAGAATATTGCCCTTGGCGAATGCATCGATGATGGTGTCGGGAATGATGCCCATCAAAAAGTCCATGAACGACGAATGCTTCGCCGCGCTGGTGTAGGTGCTCAGGCTGGAAGAGTCCAGCGTTGCCACATCAATGTTCATCCCGGCACCGGGTTTGAATACATCCACCACGACCAGACCAATGACCAGCGCCAGGGTCGACACCACTTCAAAATAGATCAGTGCCCGAAACCCGACGCGGCCCAGCTCCTTCATGTTTTCCATGCGCGCGATGCCGGACACCACTGTCAGGAAAATCACTGGTGCGAGCAGCATCTTGATCAGCTTGATGAATGCATCGCCGATGGGTTTGAGCGCTGCGCCGGTCTCCGGTGCCACAACGCCAACGATGGCGCCTAGAATGACCGCGAGTAAAACCTGTACGTACAGTTTGCCTAGAATGCTTTTCATGACCGGGTCCTGAGTTTTTATTGTTGTCAGGAAATGCCCGGAGACTCGGCAGGCCGGTCTCCGTGGCGTTGTACCGCGATACGACGATGATCTGGCGAACGCGCCTCAGCGGTTGATCAGTTGCAGTACCGCGTCGGTGACCTGCCTGGTGGTGGCCGTGCCACCGAGGTCCGGGGTATGCAGACCGCTTTCGGTGACCGCCTCGATGGCCGACATCAGGGTCTTGGCCGCTGCCGATTCACCCAGATGCTCAAGCATCATCGCAGCGGTCCAGAACGTTGCAATCGGGTTGGCGACGCCTTTGCCGGTGATATCGAAGGCCGAGCCGTGAATCGGTTCGAACATCGACGGGAAGTTGCGGCCTGGGTTGAGGTTGGCGGTAGGGGCGATGCCCAGACTGCCGGACAGGGCGGCAGCCAGATCGGAAAGGATGTCGGCGTGCAGGTTGGTGGCGACGATGACATCCAGCGACGATGGCTTGAGCACCATGCGCGTGGTCACGGCATCCACCAGCTCCTTGTCGATCCTGACGTCCGGGAAGTCCTTGGCCACTTCGTAGAAAATCTCGTCCCACAACACCATGCCATGGCGCTGCGCGTTGGACTTGGTGACCATGGTCAGGTGCTTGCGCGGGCGAGTGCGCGCCAGTTCGAAAGCGAAGCGATGAATGCGCTCTACACCGGCCCGTGTGAACACCGAAACCTCGGTTGCGACTTCCTCTGGCAAACCACGATGCACGCGCCCGCCATTGCCGGAGTACTCGCCCTCGGAGTTTTCGCGAACGACGACCCAGTCGATCTCGTGGCCGTTGTGCAGCGGGCTCTTTACGCCAGGCAGAACGCGCGCTGGACGTACGTTGGCGTATTGGTCAAAGCCCTGGCAGATCGGCAGGCGCAAACCCCACAGGGAAATATGGTCGGGTACATTCAAGGCACCCACTGCGCCGAAGAAAATCGCATCGAATGTCTTGAGTTCGGCCAGACCGCCTCCAGGAATGTAGTGGCCGTTCTTCAGGTAGTTATCCGAATTCCAGTCAAAGTGTTTGAAGGTCAGGTCGAAGCCGGATTTTTTTGACAGCGCCTGCAGGACTTCAACACCTGCGGCGATCACTTCCACGCCAATGCCGTCGCCGGGTACTGCTGCAATGTTGTAACTGCTCATGGTCCACTCCACTGTCCGGTGCTTTTTGTTGTGCCTGCGAACGCTCTGTTCGACAGGGTGTGGACGGAGTATATGTAGTGAACCGGAACGTATGAGTTACTCGAAATCACTACATAATTAACTTTGAGTTACCAATGAACCAGACACAGGACCTGTCGTTTTTCCATCTGTTGGCTCAGCAGGGCAGTCTTGCCGCGACAGCCCGCGAACTGGGCGTGACGCCGCCTGCCATCAGCAAACGCTTGAGCCTTCTGGAGGCGCGGCTCGGCACACGCCTGGTGAATCGCACCACGCGGTCCATGAGTCTGACTGCCGAGGGCGAGTTGTATTTCAGCCATGCGGCGCGGATTCTGACCCAGATCGATGAAGTCGAGCAGTTGATCACCAGCAGTTCTGCCAGCCCCAAAGGGCTCATCAGGGTCAACGCTTCACTGGGTTTCGGTCGCCGCCATATAGGCCCGGCACTGGCGGCTTTTTTTGCCCGTTACCCCGAGGTTCAGATCCAGCTGGAAATCAGTGACCACCCACTGGATTTGGCCACCCATGGTTTTGATCTGGGCATTCGTTTCGGCAGCCTTCCGGACGCGGCCTTTCATGCGCGCAAGATCGCATCCAATCGACGTCTGCTCTGCGCATCACCGCTGTACCTGGAAAAGCACGGTACGCCGACACGTCTGGCGGAACTGCAGCACCACAATTGTATTTTTCTGCGTCAGAACGAAACACCCTACGGGGTATGGAGCTTCAGCAACGGGGGGCGTACGCAGAACGTCAAGGTACATGGCGCATTGGGCTGCAATGACGGTGAGGTCGCACTGAACTGGGCGCTGGAAGGGTTCGGCATTTTGCTGCGGGCTGAATGGGACATTGCCCGGTACGTGCGCAGTGGCCGTCTGCGTCTGGTGCTTGAAGACCAGACACCCACTCGGGCGGACGTCTACGCGGTCTATCCGCAGCAGTTGCATTTGTCCGCCAGGGTGCGTTGTCTGATCGATTTTCTGGTGGAGCGTTTTGCCAGTCTGGATCAGGTTGTCCCGCTGCAAGACCCGCATTGAGCTCTGGACGTCAGCAGCCCTTCGAAGCAGCTCCGTCCTTTGGTACGAATGCAGCCTTGTCGCCTGGTTTGGTAATGACGTAAGCGCGTCGCCACGGCTGGTCGTCTATCAGTTTCCAGCGATGGCCAGGGCCGGTGGTGTCCTGTGCCAATAATATTTCCCCTGGGCGCAGTACGAAATTCTCTCCACCCGTGGTGGAAAATTCGAGCGTGCCTGAAAGGGTGATCACGTATTGCTCTTCCGGTGCGGCGTGCCAGTCATATTGCGAGTGCGCCGGGGTTTCCTTGAAGTGCAGGGCGTTGACATCGGTCATTGCCTTTTGATCAATCGAGCCTTCGATGACGTGTGACAGATTGTCGGGGCCTGTGCACAGCCTGTATGCCTTGATGCCCTCGGTTACAACAATAGGTGGCTTCTTGGTCGCGTAGGCTGAGCTGACCGGCAACATGACTGCTGCGGTGATGGCTGCAAGGCCTGCCAACTGGCAAACTCTCGAGCGCATCGGGCGAAAACGATTGTTCGATTGCATAACACGTTCCTGAGCACGACAAACTGCATAAGCCCTGATCGCCAGTCGTGGTGATCGAAACAGGGGCTGGGCAGATTCGCCCACGCAGCGGATCGAACCACATCCGTTAACGGTTAAAAATTATCTTTAGTTTCATGTTGCCGGGTGCCGCGGCGTCTACCTGTTGTCATATTCATCTATGTCACCCGCCACCCTGAGTTTCCTTACGCTAATGACTCAATCAGTCAGGCTTTCAAGGAGCCTCGGATGCACCCCAGAAAAAGAATTGAAAAACGGTCCGTTGACCATCATCCCGGCATGCCAGCGTTTAGCGTGCCTTTCGATCATCCTGATGATGCGGCGCGCTATGCCCATGAGCGGATCGGCAATCGGCGTGACCGTGAATACGGCGGCTTTATTCTGGTTCGCAAGGATGGCAAGTACGTTGCGACCGAACCCATGAACGGCAGCCGGTTCAGCTTTGACCCCAACGAAGTCTTTCCGCGCAACGATGAGGAGGGGTATGTGCTCTACCCGCAAGGGTATGACGACTATGCGATTTACCATTCTCACCCGTCACTTCAGGCCGGGCTTGAAGAATGGCCGGAGCGTGAAAAGGTTACCTACCCGAACAGTTTTTCAGCGGGCGACATCTATGCAGCGATCGATGACCAGGAGGTTTGTCCGGCGACTTATCTTTCCGGACCTGACGGCTCCTTGATCAAATACACGCTGTCCCGTTCTGCCGCCGAAGACACGCTGTTCGCGCGCGTAGCCGGACCGCCAGGCATGCCGCACCTGAGTGAACTCAGTCAGATCCACAAGGCGCTGCAGAACCTCACCATGCTGCCCAGTGATGTGGTCCGGTTGCTCGCAGGTGCCGGGGATCTGGAAGTGATAGTGCCCAGTCGTCTGTGGGGGCGGGTCGGGAAAGTGTCTACAGACTGGCGCCCTTATCCGGACGATGCCGCCACTCGCACGCCTCCTGTGACATCGCCTGCAAGCTGCGCCGTGCAATGGCCACCCAGGCCTCTGAGCCTCAGCGTGCCGTTCACCCGTGCTGATGAAGCTGCACGTTACGCGCACGGCCGGATTGGTACTCGCATTCATTCGCAGATCATCGGTTTCCTACTGTTCAACCCGGTAACGCGCGCTTACCTGATCGCCGAGCCGATCCTTGAAGATGGCGCTCCGGTCTACGCACCCTGTTCGGCGTTTCACCCCGATGCTTACTACCGGCCTGCATTACCTGATGGCTATCGTGTTGACGGCATGTATTTTTCATCTGCCAACCTCGTAGCTGAGGGCGGGCGTGAAGTAGTGAGTGATTTCTTCGACCCGGACGATCTGCATCGCATGTTCAGTTATCGGTACAAGCCTGCACAGCGACCCAAAGGCTCGCCAATTCGTTACGGCTTCGAGATGTCGGCAGTTTATTTCTCGGCAGCCGATGGTGCGCTGCTCGCGTACACACCCAGCCGGTCCGACGAGGAGCTTCGGCTTTTACGAAGCGTATCGCGCGTGTACTCGGGGGCTGAGTCCATCCAGGCGCAACTCGCCGCAGGTACGATCAATGTGCAGGACTTTGTTCGCGCAGTGGCACGAGCCGGGCACCTGCGTGTGCTGCAGACCAGTAAGCGCTGGCCTCATGCCGGGGTGGTCAGCCCCGTGTCATGAGCCCTTCACTGCAAACCCGCGTGTTTCCCATGCGAATCACAAACTGAACTGCAACTGAACAATCCAGTGCCGCGCCGGGAAAACCTTTGGATACCTGAACTTATCGGCGTTTTCTCCCTCTCATGCCGGTAGCCATTGATCGCGGCGGCCTGATAAGCTCGCGGCTTTACTCGTTTGCCCTTTTGGCGCATGAACAAGGAATTAGCATGAAACAGCATCGGTTGGCAGCGGCGATTGCCCTGGTCGGTCTGGTACTCGCAGGTTGTGACAAGCAAGCCAGCACCGTAGAGCTGAAAACTCCGGCACAAAAAGCGTCTTATGGCATCGGTCTGAACATGGGCAAAAGCCTGGCTCAGGAAGGTATGGATGATCTGGATTCCAAGGCTGTGGCCCTGGGTATCGAAGACGCAGTCGGCAAGAAAGATCAGAAACTCAAAGACGAAGAGCTGGTTGAAGCCTTCTCGGCCCTGCAGAAGCGCTCCGAGGAGCGTCTGGCCAAGATGAGCGAAGAGGCTTCGGCCGCTGGCAAGAAATTCCTCGAAGAGAACGGCAAAAAGGATGGCGTGGTCACCACTGCTTCCGGCTTGCAGTATCAAATCATCAAGAAAGCGGATGGCGCTCAGCCTAAGCCTACCGATGTTGTGACTGTTCACTACGAAGGCAAACTGATTGACGGCAAGGTCTTCGACAGTTCCGTTGAACGCGGCAGCCCGATTGACCTGCCTGTAGGCGGCGTTATCCCGGGTTGGGTCGAAGGTCTGCAACTGATGCACGTAGGCGAGAAGATCAAACTCTTCATCCCTAGTGATCTGGCGTACGGCGCGCAGAGCCCGAGCCCTGCGATCCCGGCAAATTCGGTACTGGTCTTTGACCTTGAGTTGCTTGGCATCAAAGACCCGGCAGCTGCTCCGACAGCTGGTGCTGATGCTGACGAAGAAGAAGAGGCAGCTCCTGCCGCTTCGGCTCCGGCCAAGAAGTAACGCACTACCTGGCTACAGAAAACGCCCTGTCTCGACAGGGCGTTTTTGTGTCCGGCTTATTTCCCGAACGCTTGGACATTCGGGCAGTCCCACTATCATGGAAGCGCGCAGTAGCATTGTCCGATAGTCCGGCAAGGTAACGGCACTCGCTTGAGCGAGGGGGCGGTTTCACACCTTTGTAGCTTTTTTGTGAGTAAAAAACGCCCGATTTGACTGTGGTCCCCCGATAACGGGGAGTTCAGGCATGAAAAAAGCCACTGTTCACAAGGTTATCCACAATTATTGTGGATAACCTTGTGGTACCGGCCAGGCAGGTTCGCCGGATCTGCTTTTATCGAAAGACATTTTGCTGAACGGGAGTGGGTATGAAAGCACCGTGGAATTTTATTCGTTATCTGCCCGGAGCCCGGCGTCTGCTGGCAGCGGGGCGACTGCCAGGGTTGCTGTTTGCTGTCGCACGCAAGGGCAACAGTGAAGGTAATCGTCTGGGCAAGCTCAAGGACGATCTGCGTTTGCTCCAGGCCTTGTGTCTGGCTTACTGGCGTGGTGAGTACCGAAGCATCAGTCCTAAAGCCATTTTGTCCATTGTCGCGGGCCTGATGTATTTCCTTAGCCCGCTGGACGCTATTCCTGACTGGATTCCAGGCCTGGGGATGTTCGATGACATCGCAGTGCTGGCCTGGGTCACCAAGCACTTGAGCGACGAACTGGATGCTTTTCGTGCGTGGCGCGAGCAGCAACCGCCCGAGAAACTCATCGTGGTCGAGCAACTGCTCAAGACCCAGGCGCTGCTGGAGAAAGAGCGGGGTAAGGTGTAAGTCTCACCGATTGAACACAAGCCATAGCGTTCCGCTGTTAAGATGCCAGCCTATGAATCAAGCCTGATCAGTGTGCGGTCGTGTAGTACAAGGTGACTCTATGGATCTTCAAGTGATATCCCGTGACGGTGAGCCGGAATATGCAGTGCTGCCCTGGGCTCAGTACCAGGCACTGCTGAAGGCTGCCGGGTTGGTCGGCAAGCCGCGCCAGGAACCGGTTGCATCGACTTCCGGCATCGCTGCCGGTGAGCTTCCAGGGTTCGATGAGTTGCGGGCACTGCGCGAGGCCAAAGGTCTTGAAGTGGCCAGCCTGGCGCGTACGGTCGGCATCAGTCCGTCTTATCTGGAGTTGATCGAGAATGGTACTCGTCAGCCGGATGCTGCAATAAAGCGCAGCCTGGCATGGGAGCTTGGAGTGCCGGGCTGGCGAGGCGAGTCGTGAGCGTGCGCATCAGCCGTCAGCATTGGGACGGCCTGCTCAATGAGCTCGATCAGGCGCGCCGCCAGCGTCATCTGCTGACCTATCGCGCGTTGGTCGAGCGTTTGCAATTGCCCAGTCCGGCCATGCAGACCCTGACCGCAGCCTTGGAGCATCTGGCCGCCATGGACGCCCGCGCGGAACAGCCTTTGCGCAGCTCTCTGGTGATCAGCCAGGGCGCAAGCCGCTTGCCGCGCCCAGGTTTTTTTGAATGCGCAGAGCGCCTCGGACGCTTCTCTGGGCCGTCAGATGGCGTCGCCGCCGCCTCGTGGCACGCCGCCGAAGTGGTTCGGGTGTTTGAATACAGCTACCCGGAAGTGGAGGTGCAGTAGCGATTCGGCCCCCGAATCTTCAGTGGCTGTATCGACCCCTTCGTGAGTAATGCGGATCGCCGCCCGGTCACTCCCACAACAGCGAACCCGAGGGAGCGAGCTTGCTCGCGAAGTCGCACGTTCAGCTCATTTATCCTCACGCTTGTACCAATAAATCCAGCCGCGTCGAATCGATCACATGAATGCTCGCGCCAGCAACGTCCTTGGCGAAATGTTTGGCTTGTGAGGCCAGGTCGGCCAGCTGGCTGGCATCGACCAGCGTGCAGCTTTCTTCGTGCAGATGCACTACGCCAATCGACAGCGATAGCAACGGGAATTCCTGACGCTGCCCCTGTCGGTTGAGGGCGACGAAGCAACCGGCTTCCAGATGCTCCGCGCGGTAGAAACGTCGGCATTGATTCTGGAAATCATCCAGCAGGGTTTTCAGGCGGCGCTCCCAATCCTCAATGCCCAGCACCATCAGAAAATCATCCCCGCCGATGTGTCCGACAAAGTCTCTGCTTGGGTCGATACGGTCGTTCAGACACTGCGCGAGACACAGCAGCACTTCATCGCCACGGGCGTAGCCGTAGATGTCGTTGAAAGGCTTGAAGCTGTCAATGTCCACATAGCAGATCACCGATTCGCGGCCCTGTTGCAGCAGACGCATCAGGCATTGCTGGATCGGAACATTGCCGGGCAGCAGGGTCAGCGGGTTAGCGTAACGTGCCTGCTGGATTTTCATCTCGGTAATCAGCTTCAGAACATTGATGACCCGTCCCAGGCCCAGATAGGTACCGTTGGAGATGATGATGAAATCCTCTTCGATGCGCTGCCGGGCTCGGCTGGTCAACAGTCGGCTGACCTGTTGCAGTGTCTGGCTGACTTCCACGGCCAGAAAGTCATCACTCATCAGGCGGCTGATTGGCTTGCGGGCAAACAGTTCGGTACCAAAGGGCTTGAGCAGTGCCTCGGACAATGAATGCCTATGGACGATGCCGCAGGGCCTGGCCTCGTCGTCCAGCACGGCCAGCGAATTGAGATTGGCCTGCCTGCGAAACGCTTCCAGCACCTCAGCTGTGGGCGTGGACTGGCTGACTGATGGTTGCGGGTTGAGCAGGGCAGAAAGGTCTGCCGCTTCTTCGTTCAACGGCGCGCTGGTGGTCTCTGCCTTGGGCAGCATGGCGCGGGTGTCGCGTGGCGGGCGCTCTTGCGGACGGGCAAGCAGATAGCCCTGAACCAGATCCACGCCCATGTCCTTCAGCGCCGCCAGCTCTTCGGGCAATTCGATGCCTTCGGCAATCACGGTCGCTCTGGAAGCCTTGGCCATCTGCAGCATGGAGCCAACGAACTCGCGCTTCACCGCATCCTGGTGAATTCCGTCGATGAAGTGCCGATCGATTTTCACGTAGTCCGGGCGCAGCTCCGACCAGAGTCGCAAGCTCGAATAACCGGCACCCAGATCATCCAGCGCGATGGAGAAGCCCATGTCGCGGTAGTGGTGCAGCGCGTTGTACAGCAGGTCGAAATCATCGGTGGGCATCTGCTCGGTCAGTTCGATGACTACATCCTTGGGCGCGATTTGATAACGGCGCAGCATTTCCAGGGTGCGGCCCGGTGGATGAGACGTTTCGAGCAGCGATTCGGGAGAGACGTTGAGAAACAGCTTGCCCGGCAACTTCTGCTGGCTGAAACGCCGGCAGGCGCTGTCACGGCAACTCAGTTCCAGCTCACTCAGGCGGCCTGCCTGTCGAGCGATGGAAAACAGGTTCAGGGGCGAATGCAACGCGCTGTTGGACGGTCCGCGGGTCAAGGCTTCATAACCCAGAATGCGACGTTCCGATAGCGACACGATGGGCTGGAACAAGCTGTGCAAATCACCACGAGCCAGAATCGAACTCAGTGTGCTCAACTGCTCGGTTAGGGTCATGGTCGTCTCGAAGAGAATAAAAAAGGGCTGAGCGCTTGCGCGTTCAGCCCCGTATTTCACGACAGCTTCATGACTGTTTGATGACGTTGACGCTAAATGGCCATCAATGAGTCTGTCTTATTTTTTCGCCACAGCGGCGCTTAGCCCCAGATAGTCGATCAGAATACGCCCGGTCTCTGCCAGGTAGGCATCGTCCTCGGGTTTGGTTTTCTCGTCTTCCACCGGCAGCGCGTCTTCGTCTTCCTTCTTCAACTCTTTGAGCGGCTCTTCACCCTTGGCCTTGCGGCGGGTGTTTTCCAGCGCGAGCTGCTTGCTTTCGATGGACGCATGCTCGGCACGACGGTCGGCTTCATTGAGGCTGACCGTTTTTTCGTTCATCAGCTTCTTGGCCAGCGCCAGACGGTCTTCAATGAACACGAACTCGGCGTCTTTCGCCGAACGTGCTTCATGACGCGCCTGCAACTGCGCCAGGAACGGCTTGAACGGGTCGATTGCCGGCTTGATCGCCGGTTTGATGCTGTCCCATGGCATGGCCTCGGGCAGCGCGCTCTCGCCGATTTCCTTGGTATCGATCAGCGACGGGTAAGTGATGTCCGGCACTACACCCTGATGCTGGGTGCTCTGACCGGAAACCCGATAGAACTTGGCCAGAGTCAGCTTCAGTTCGCCATGATTGAGCGGCTGAATGGTCTGCACGGTGCCCTTGCCGAAGGTCTGGCCACCAATCACCAGCGCACGGTGATAATCCTGCATCGCGCCAGCGAAAATCTCAGATGCCGAAGCGGACAGGCGGTTGACCAGCAAGGCCATAGGGCCTTTGTAGAACGCGCCTTTGGCTTCGTCTTCCAGCACATCGACCTTGCCGTCGGCGTTACGCACCAGCACGGTCGGGCCCTTGTCGATGAACAGACTGGTCAGCTCGGTCGCTTCCTGCAACGAACCGCCACCATTGTTACGCAGATCCAGTACCACGCCATCGACCTTCTCGGCCTGCAGCTCGGTAAGCAGTTTCTTCACGTCACGGGTGGTGCTCTTGTATTCCGGATCGCCAGCACGGTAGGCCTTGAAGTCCAGATAGAACGCAGGGATGTCGATGACCCCGAGTTTGTAGTCCTTGCCATCCTGTTTGAGGTGCAGGATCGACTTCTTGGCCGCCTGCTCTTCAAGTTTCACCGCTTCACGGGTGATGGCGACAATCTTGCTGGTCTGGTCATTCGGCGCATTGCTGGCCGGGATGATCTCCAGACGGACCACGGAACCTTTCGGACCGCGGATCAGCTTGACGACTTCATCCAGACGCCAGCCGATCACATCGACCATTTCCTTGTCGCCCTGGGCAACGGCCACGATCTTGTCGGCTGGCGCGACCTGCTTGGTTTTGGCCGCAGGGCCTGCCGGGACCAGACGCACGATTTTCACGTTGTCGTTATCGCTCTGCAACACGGCGCCGATGCCTTCCAGCGACAGGCTCATGTTGATGTCGAAGTTTTCCGCGCTGTCAGGCGACAGGTAGTTGGTGTGCGGGTCATAAGACATGGCGAAAGTGTTGATGTAGGCCTGGAAGATATCTTCGGCGCGAGTCTGGTTCAGACGGGCCTGCTGATTCTTGTAACGCTTGGTCAGGGTTTCCTGGATCTTCGCCGGGTCCTTGCCTGCGATCTTCAGGCGCAGGACTTCATCTTTTATGCGCTTGCGCCATAGCTCGTCCAGCTCGGCCGTGTCCTTGGGCCATGCGGCGTCCTTGCGGTCCACCAGCAGGGTTTCCTTGGTATTGAAATCAAGCTTGTCGACGCCCTTGCTCAATTCAGCCAGCGCGAAGTCCAGACGCGCCTTGATGCGGTCCAGGTAGCGCTTGTAGATAGTGAAACCCGGATTCAGGTCACCACTTTTGAGGAAGTCGTCGAACTGGAACTGCCATTTGTCGAATTCGGCAATGTCGCTGGCCATGAAATAGCTGCGCGAGGGGTCCAGTTGCTTGATGTAGCTCTGGTAAATAATCGCTGAACGCTTGTCGTCCAGGGGCGGCTTGCTGTAGTGATGTCGTTTGAGCAGCTCAACCACGTTGAGGCTGGCAATCACTTCGTCGCGGTCCGGCTGAAGATTATCCCAGCTGTTGGCGGCAAAGGTACTGGCTGACATCGGCAAAACGCTAAGGCCGACAAACAGTGCGAGGGCAGTGCTGGGGAATAATTGCTTCATGCTGATTCGACGCGAGGACAATTGATAACGCATATTAGGCCGTCTTTGAGGTCGCCGGTTCCTTCGGACCCGGCCGCATAATGCAAAAGCCCGGGCAAAACAGCCACGGGCTCAGTCTGGACTCACTATGGAGGCACCGTGAAGGCATTGCAAGGCGTTGAAGGACATGTGGAATGGGTCGAGGAGCCGAGTCCGGCCCTTGATGTGGGGCAGGTACGTATCAAAGTGGCTGCGGCAGGTTTGAATCGAGCCGATCTGTTACAGCGCGAGGGCAAGTATCCGCCGCCGCCCGGCGTCACTCAAACGCTCGGTCTGGAGTGCTCGGGGGTGATCGCCGAAGTGGGTCCGGGTACGTCCTGGGTGGTCGGAGACCGCGTCTGCGCGCTGTTGGCGGGCGGGGCGATGGCTGAAGAAGTGGTGGTCGACGGGCGACATGTACTGCCAGTTCCAGAAGGGCTGTCGCTGCATGAGGCCGCCGCCATCCCTGAGGTGTATGCCACCGCGTGGCTCAATCTGTTTCAGCTGGCAGGCCTCAAGCCGGGTGAAAAGGTGTTGTTGCACGCAGGCGCAAGTGGGGTTGGTTCAGCCGGTATTCAGCTTTGCAAAGCGTTCGGCAACCCGGTCTGGGTCAGTGTCGGTTCGACCGAGCGTCTGGCCTATTGCGTCGAACTGGGAGCACAGGGCGGCGTAGTACGTAGCGAAAGTCTTGAAGGCCTGAACGATTTTGCACCGTTCAACGTCATTCTCGACCCGGTGGGCGCAAGCTACGCCGAACTCAACGTCAAACTGCTGGCTCTGGACGGTCGCTGGGTGCTGATCGGTATCATGAGCGGGCGCGAGGCGCAGGTGGATCTGGCGCACGTGCTGGGCAAACGTATCCAGTTGATGGGTTCGACCTTGCGCAGTCGCGATGACACATTCAAGGCCGACCTGCTCAGCGACCTGGGCCAGCACGTCTGGCCGCTGTTCACTGAAGGCCGCCTCAAGCCGCAACTGGCGAAATCCTTTGCGATCAAGGATGCCGACGCTGCGTTCGAAGAGCTGGCGACCAACACGGTGTCCGGCAAGATCGTGCTGGTCATCGACGAAAGCCTGGTCTGACCCGGTGGTGCCTCTGGACTCAGCTCCAGTTGTGCATCGGCCAGCCTGCTTTCCGCGCGTGTTCCAGTAACACGGCATCGGGGTTGACCACATTGGGGTGGTCAACCTTGAGCAGCAGCGGCAGGTCATTGCGTGAATCCGAGTAGAAGCTCGCCCCCTCAAGGTTTTCCCCTTCGGCGTCCAGCCACTCCATCAGGCGCGTGATCTTGCCTTCCCGATAGGTCAGCACGCCGACCGTGGCACCGCTGTACACGCCATGTTGCACGTCCAGTTCGATACCCAGCACTTCGTCGATCCCGAGGCGTTCTGCGATGGGTTTTACCAAGTGCACACCTGACGCCGAGATCACCAGAATCCGGTCGCCTTTGGCGCGATGCTGAGCAATACATTTGCAGGCGTCGCTGTAGATGATCGGCTCGATGACGTCCTCAACCCACGGGCCGACCAGATGATCGATTTCTTCAGGCGTACGGCCAGCCATGGGTTCAAGGCTGAACGCCATGTAGTCTTCCATTGCCAGCTCGCCTGCGCTGTAGGCGGCCATCAGTTCGTCGTTGCGCTGCATGAACGAGGTTGAGTCGACCCAGCCCAGGCGACCCATCTGCTCGCTCCAGAGCGTGGCACAGTCGCCGCCGATCAGGGTCTCGTCAAGGTCGAAAATTGCCAGGGGCATGTGCGTTTCTCCTAAAAGTCTGTTGAATCAGCTGTCAGCTTCACGCTTGGCGTCTTGATCGGCAAGCGTGTGGCGTTATCCGTGCAGAACAAAATCAGTTCAGGGCACGGTTAGTTCAGAGCACAGAGCGCCGACGGTTCGATGTTCAGTGTTACACGCCTTCCATCCGGGTGCAGGTCGTCGGCGCTGCGGTTCAGTACGTCGACCACCAGTTCCACGCCGCGGGCCTGTATCCGGTAGCGGATGACGTTGCCGAGCAGACTGTGACTGCGTACTTCGCCTTCCAGTTCGCCGGTCAGGCTCAATTGGATCGATTCAGGGCGAATCGCAATGCGGCTGGTGATCGGGCGTTGCATCAGACGTGTGGCGTCTTCGGCTTCCAGCAGGTTGTAGTTGCCGATGAAACCCGCAGCGAACACGTCAACCGGAGCGGTGTAAAGGGTTTCTGCGTCACCACTCTGCACGATCCGGCCTTCGTTCATCAGGAAGATGCGGTCGGACATGGTCAGCGCCTCCTCCTGATCGTGGGTCACGAAGATCGTGGTAAGGCCCAGCTCGCGCTGAATGGCGCGGATCTGCTCACGCAGGTTTTTGCGAATTCGCGCATCCAGTGCCGACAGCGGCTCATCAAGCAACAGCAGGCGTGGGCGAGTGACCAGCGAGCGCGCCAGAGCCACGCGCTGGCATTGCCCGCCGGATAACTGATGCGGATAACGCGTGGCAAAGTCGTGCAGCTCGACCATGCGCAGAATATCGGCAACGCGCTTTTCGCTGTCGGCCGCACTGACTTTCTGAATCCGCAGGCCAAACGCGACGTTTTGCTCGACGGTCATGTTGGGAAACAGCGCGTAGCTCTGGAACACCATGCCGATGTTGCGTTTTTGTGGTGTGAGCGGCACCAGGTCAGTGCCATCAAGCAGGATGCGCCCGCTATTGACTGGCGTAAGCCCGGCAATGCAGCGCAATAACGTGGACTTGCCACAGCCGGACGGGCCGAGCAAGGTGACAAACTCGCCTTTCGTGATACTGCAGTTGATGTCGCTGAACACTGACGTGCTGGCATAGCTTTTCTGCAGGTTTTCAATGCTGACAAAACTCATTTCAGTCTTTGTCCTTGTTCAGTCGATTGGCGGCCCAGGTCAGCACCAGCACGAAGAGGAAATAGGAAATCACCAGCGCGCTGTTGAAGTGACCGCTGCTGTTGCGCATGTTGTTCAGGTAGACCTGCAGGGTTTCATAGCGAGTGCCGACCAGCAGGTTGGCGAACACGAATTCGCCAAACAGGAACGAGAATGACAGCAGCAGCGCGATCATCAGGCCCTTGCGCAGGTTAGGCAGCACGACCATGAACGCTGCTTGCCAGGTACTGGCTCCAAGCAATTGGGCGGCGTCCATCAGGTCCGTCAGGTTGATGGCCTGCAGGTTATTGGTGATGGCGCGGTACATGAAAGGCAGGGCAACAGTGAAATAGCAGCCGATCAGAATCCACGGCGTGCCGACCATGGCCATGGGGCCGGAGCCATAGAGTTGCAGCAGGCCCACCGACGAGACCACGGGCGGCACGGCGAACGGCAGCAGGATCAGGATGTTCATCAGCCCGTCGAGGCGCGGGAAGTAGTAATGGACGACAAACAACAGCGGCAGAATCAGCACCACCGAGAGTATCAACGCGCCGACGCATACCAGTAGTGACTGGCCGAACGCCGCCAGAAAACGCGGATCGCTCCACAGCGCCACGTACCACTTGAAGGTCAGGCCACTGGGCAGAATGGTCGCCGACCAACTGGTGGAAATCGAGTACAGAAAGGTCCCGGCCAGCGGTAATAACAGGATCAGGAACAGCAGGTAAACCACGGTTTTGTGGTAAATGCCCGCAGGCCGTCGTTCAGCGCGCGACATGGTAGCTCCTCTTCAACAGCCATTGATGGACGACTGTGACCAGAGTCATTAGCCCGACCAGAATCATCGCCAGAGCGCTGGCCATGTTCGGGTCCAGGGTGATATCGCCTGCCACCATCGCGGCAATGCGGATCGGCAGCACGTTGAAATTGCCGGTGGTCAGGGCGTACACCGTGGCATACGCGCCCAGCGCGTTGGCCAGCAGAATCACGAACGTACCGAGCAGCGCAGGGGTCAGGACCGGCAGGCCGATATAGCGCCAGAATTGATAACTGCTGGCACCCAATAGCGCCGCCGACTCGTTCCAGTCCTCGCGCACCGCGTCAAATGCCGGGTAAAGCAGCAGCACGCCAAGCGGGATCTGGAAGTAGGTGTAGAGGATGATCAACCCGGTCTTGGAGTACAGGTTGAAGTCATCAATGATCCCGGTTTGCTTGAGGATCAGGGTCAATGCGCCGTTGAAACCCAGCAGAATGATGAACGCGAACGCCAATGGAACGCCGGCAAAGTTGCTGGTCATGTTGGCGAACGAATTGACGAAATCCCGCAGCCGCGAGTCTACCTTGCGCAGCGAATAGGCACCCAGCACAGAGATGATGATGCCGAACAGGCTCGACCAGAAGCTGATCTCCAGGCTGTACTGGATCGCCTGCCGATAGAACTTCGAGCTGAACGCCTTGGTGAAGTTCTCCCAGCCCCAACCGGCGTCGCTTTGCAGGCTGTGAATCGCCACCCAGAGCAGCGGCGCAATCTGAAACACAATGAAGAACACGGCAAAGGGCACCAGGCACAACAGCCCCAGCCACTTGCCTCGGGAAAATCGGGTCAATTGAGCATCTCCCGGCAGACCGGTTTGTCGTGATGTATGCCGAGCAATTCGCAGATGGTGCCGCACAGGTCGGTCTGGCGTGGCGCTGCATGGACATTCAGGCTGAACGCATCACCCAGCACGAACAGCGGCACTTCGCGTTCTTCCGGCAGCAGGCCATTGTGCGAGCGGTCGTTGTTCATGCCGTGGTCGGCGGTCACCAGCACTTGATAACCCGCGTCCAGCCAGCGTTGCAGGTAGTCAGCCAGAATGATGTCGGCATTGCGGGCGGTGTTGCGATATTGCGCAGTGTCGAGGCCGTGCTTGTGCCCGGCGTCGTCGATGTTCATGGGGTGAATCAGCAGAAAGTTCGGTGCATGTTTCAGGCGCAGGCTTTCAGCGTCGGCGAACAGGTGCGAGTCCGGGTAGTGATCGGCCCAGTAGAACAGCCCGTGCTGAATGGGTAGTTCCGTTGCCTCGGTATGACGATCGCGTGCCGTGTCGAACGGCGTGCGGTTATACAGCTCGCTGAACCAGTGATAGGCCGCCGCTGCAGTGGTCAGGCCGGCGTCACGAGCGTAGTGAAAGACGCTGCGCTGGTTAGACAGGCGTGAAACGTTGTTATGCACGATGCCGCTGTCGATAGGCGCGACCCCGGTCAATATGCATTCGTACAGGGGGCGGGAGAGGGCGGGTAGCTCGCATTCCAGCTTGTAGAGCGCGGCGCGGCCAGCATCATGCCAGGCTTGAAGATGGCCCATTGCGTGGCGGGCCACGTCGTAGTTGAGGCCATCGAGCACGATCAGGATGACGTTGTGTTTCATGGGCGACTCGCTTTAAAAGAACGGGCGAGTCTGGCTCGCCCGATGTACACGACTTCATCCCTGAGCCGCAGGAGAGAATCAGTTCATCTCGATGATGACCTGCTCGTTCCACTTCTGAGGCAGCGCTTTGGAGGTTTTTTCCCAGGCATCTGCGTCCTTGATCGGCTTGGCATTGAGGTATTGCTCATGCGGCAGCAACTGGGCTTTCACGTCGTCTGGCAGCTTGATGTGTTCGACGCGAATCGGACGCGCATTGCCTTTGGCCAGGTTGATCTGACCGGCATCGCTGAAGGTGTATTCACGCGCCAGTTTGGCGGCGTTCGGGTGCTTGGCGTATTTGTTGATGATGGTGGTGTAGCCGGAAACCACCGAGCCGTCCGACGGGATCAGCACCACGTAGTCATCCGGTTTGGCCATCTTGGCTTTGTAGTTGAGACCGTTGAAGTCCCAGACCACGCCGACTTCGATTTCGCCTTTTTCGATGGTTTGAATGGTCGGGTTGGCCAGTGACAGGCGTTTCTGCTTGGCCAGGTCGGTGAACAGTGCCAGGCCTGGCTCGATGTTGCTTTCGTCGCCTTTCATGGCAATGGCTGCGGCCAGTACGCCATTGGTTGCTTGCGCAGCAGTGCTTACATCACCAATGGAAACCTTGTATTTACCGGTTTTCAGGTCGGCCCAGCTTTTCGGTATTTCAGAGCCGTGCAACAGGTTCTTGTTGACGATAAAGGCGATGGTGCCGGTATAGGCCAGCGCCCAATGGCCGTCCTTGTCCTTGGCCCATTCCGGAATCTGCTCCCAAGTGGTTGGCTTGTAAGGCTGGGTCACGCCTTTGGCAACGGCTATAGGACCGAACGCGGCACCCACGTCGCCGATGTCACCGCTGGCGTTGTCTTTCTCCGCATCGAATTTGGCGATCTCCTGGGCCGAACTCATGTCGGTGTCCATGTGCTTGAGGCCGTATTTGGTTTCCAGGTCTTTCCAGATGCCACCCCAGTTAGCCCAGTCATCCGGCATGCCGAGACTATTGACCGCACCTTCAGCCTTGGCCGCAGCCTCCAGCGTTTTAAGGTCTGTGTCCGCAGCCATGACCAGCGAACTCATTGCCATGGCTGAACCGAGGAGTGATGCCAACAAAAGATGTTTCATTCGGAGCTCCTAGTGCACTTCTTGCAAGAAGTGTTCGTTTCGGATTGTTTGGTCTAGATCAGCAATACCTGAGCCAAGTTAGGCTTTTTGCATGACATTTTCGTGTCGTGTTCAGTGCCAGAAGCTGTTTTTAACGTGGTTCGGCAGTGCCTGGCGCTAAGCGTAGACCATGGGATCGTGCTTGCTTTTCAACGGCTAAAGGCCTTTTTTCGGAGCAGTTGGCATGGATCGTGTTTCGTCATGTCACAGAATGGTCATGTGCCCGGCCTAGGCTTGAAGCAATGGAGTTAATGGCGTCGGTTGCACTGAGGTGTGCCCCGCAATAGAGCTGGTCTAGTCCAGACGGATACCGGAATGCGCGAAGATGTGCCACGGGCGGTAACAACGATTTGCAGTGCTCTGCAGGAGCAGATCGAACATGGCTTGTTGCCGCATGGCAGCAAGCTGCCTGCGGAACGCAAGCTTAGCGAGGTGTTTGCTACCACCCGTATCACGTTGCGTGAGGCCCTCGTGCAACTGGAGGCGCAAGGGCTTATTTACCGTGAAGAGCGTCGCGGCTGGTTCATTTCCCCGCCACGACTGGCGTATGACTTGATTCGGCGCAGCCATTTTCACGCAATGGTCTGCGCGCAGGGAAGAGTGGCTCACACTCAGCTGCTGTCGGCACGTCTGCAACCGGCTTCGGCGATGATCTGCGAAATGCTCGAACTGCCTGCGCTGTCGAGCGTGATCCAGATCTGCCGCGCCCGGCGTATCGATCAGCGGCTGGTGCTCTATGTTGAGCATTACCTGAGGCCGGAATTATTCCCCGGCATCCTCGATCACGACCTGAACGAGTCACTCACCGAGCTTTATGCCCGCTGTTATGACCTGCATTACGGACAAGTACGTTTTGATATGGTCCCCACGGCACTGCATGCCGACGCTGCAGCCGCCTTGAAGGTTTCCCTGGGCAGCCCCGGCCTGCGTATTGCAAGAATAAACTATGACCAGCGTGATCGACTGATTGATTGCGATCTTGAATACTGGCGTCATGATGCTATTCATGTGCGCGCCAATGTGCGTGGCAAGTTGTAGTTGAGTGCGGCTCTTCAAAAACTCCGGGCATGCGGCAAGTTTCAGTAAATTAATATCGGTGTATTCAGCGCTTTGTTAGTTGCGGGTGCCAGCCAGTAAGACGTGACCTTCCTCTTCATTGAAAACCTTGGCTGTGCGGGCCGCTCAGGTCGAGTGCGTGCGCGCAGACGTCCGGCTTATTTAAAAATTTAATGAGAAAATAACTTTAAGCTGCAAAGGGGTGAGCGTAACTTAAAAAGTTTTTGAGGTGAAAAAGTTAAGGTTTTTTTATTCCGGTTGTCGAAAATAAATAGTAAAAATCCGTATTGATTAATATTTATTAGTTGGGTGTGATACGTTTTTAGAGCGTCATTGCGCGTGGTCGGTAAGTGGATTGCCTGGCGCAGTTTCGCGTGTGGGATGTGAAGGTTGATATCGTAGCTGGCCGTTAACGTGTGAATTGATGAGTGCGGCTACTTTCATTTAAAGGATCTATGAGGGCGCTGTAATTAATCTTGAAAAAGCGTTGGTATTACGGACATGTGCAAATAACATGGCCGATCACTGCGGTTTGGTGTGGCCTGTCTCAGGGACCGTTGAGTGCAGGCACTGGCAACCGACAAAAGCACATGAAAATGGACTGGCAGGTTTATTGTGGGGTGTTGGAACCAGCGCCTTTTTGAGTGTTCATGCCGATGCGCGATGGGTTGTCTGTGAAGTGGCCGTTGCCGACCTCATTGCGTTGTCCGAGAGCGGAATGGTGAAATTCCAGCGGGCGCAAGTCGTTCATGTCGGTGACAAAAGCAGTGCTGCACATTACCTCTTGATGCACCGGGCCAGTTACTCATCGACAAGTCCCCCTGCGGCTGTCGAGGTTCGTCCGGCCAGTGGCGAGCTTGTTGTCAGTCATGAAGTATTTGACGTGGCATCAGTGAGTGCCGCTGTCGGCGCGGAGGGCAATCTTCCCGCCGTCACCACGCAGACGCTGCAGACAGCGACCTACGGCAGCACGTTGATTGGTGACAGCCACAGCCAGCTTGTCGCGGGTTACGGCAGCACCGAAACGGCGGGAAGCCATAGTGATCTGACCGCTGGGTACGGCAGCACCGGCACGGCAGGCTCCGACAGCTCGCTGACTGCAGGTTATGGCAGTACGCAAACTTCCGGGAGTGACAGCTCGCTCAGGGCTGGTTATGGCAGTACCCAGACTGCACAGGAAGGCAGCAACCTGACCGCCGGATACGGCAGCACCGGTACCGCAGGCGCGGATAGCTCATTGATCGCCGGATATGGCAGCACCCAGACATCAGGAAGTGACAGCGCACTGACGGCAGGCTACGGCAGTACGCAGACTGCACAGGAAGGCAGCAACCTGACCGCCGGATACGGTAGCACCGGCACAGCAGGCTCTGACAGTTCTCTGATTGCCGGTTACGGCAGTACGCAAACGTCAGGAGGGGACAGCGCACTGACGGCAGGCTACGGCAGTACCCAGACTGCGCAGGAGGGCAGCAACCTGACCGCTGGGTACGGCAGCACCGGCACCGCAGGCGCGGATAGCTCATTGATCGCCGGATATGGCAGCACCCAGACATCAGGAAGTGACAGCGCACTGACGGCAGGCTACGGCAGTACGCAGACTGCGCAGGAGGGCAGCAACCTGACCGCTGGATACGGTAGCACCGGCACAGCAGGCTCTGACAGTTCTCTGATTGCCGGTTACGGCAGTACGCAAACGTCAGGAGGGGACAGCGCCCTGACGGCGGGCTACGGCAGTACGCAGACTGCACAGGAAGGCAGCAATCTGACCGCCGGATACGGCAGCACTGGCACGGCAGGTTCCGACAGCTCGTTGATCGCCGGTTACGGCAGCACGCAAACCTCTGGAGGCGACAGTTCGCTCACTGCGGGCTATGGCAGTACGCAAACCGCACAGGAAGGCAGCAACCTGACGGCTGGGTACGGCAGCACTGGCACGGCAGGTTCCGACAGCTCGTTGATTGCCGGTTACGGTAGTACGCAAACCTCGGGCAGCGGCAGTTCGCTCACTGCAGGTTACGGCAGCACCCAGACTGCCCGTGAAGGCAGCACCCTGACGGCCGGATATGGAAGTACCGGGACAGCCGGTGCCGACAGCTCGCTGATTGCCGGTTACGGCAGCACGCAAACGGCCGGCGCTGACAGTAACCTGACCGCAGGCTATGGAAGCACGGGCACCGCGGGCCATGAGAGCTTCATCATTGCGGGCTATGGAAGTACGCAGACAGCAGGCCACAAAAGTATTCTGACCGCTGGCTACGGAAGCACTCAGACTGCCAGGGACGGTAGCGACCTGATCGCGGGCTATGGCAGTACTGGAACAGCAGGTTCGGGCAGTTCGCTGATCGCAGGGTATGGCAGCACCCAGACCGCGAGTTACAGAAGCATGCTGACCGCCGGTTATGGGAGTACTCAGACGGCCAGAGAGTACAGTGACCTGGTCGCAGGTTATGGCAGCACTTCAACGGCAGGCTCAAACAGTTCGCTTATCGCCGGATATGGAAGCACCCAAACGGCGAGCTTCAAAAGCATATTGACTGCCGGTTATGGGAGTACCCAGACGGCACAGGAACGCAGTGACCTGGTCACAGGTTACGGAAGCACGTCGACTGCGGGTTACGCAAGCTCCCTGATTGCTGGCTATGGCAGTACGCAGACGGCAGGCTACGAGAGCACGTTGACCGCCGGTTACGGCAGTACGCAAACCGCACAGGACAGCAGCTCGCTGACCACTGGTTACGGAAGTACTTCCACTGCGGGCTATGCAAGTTCGCTGATTGCGGGTTACGGCAGTACGCAGACGGCAGGTTACGAGAGCACATTGACTGCGGGTTATGGCAGTACGCAAACGGCGCAGGAACGCAGTGACCTGGTTACAGGCTACGGAAGCACTTCCACCGCAGGTTATGCAAGTTCGCTGATCGCGGGTTACGGCAGCACGCAGACGGCAGGTTACGAGAGCACGTTGACAGCCGGTTATGGCAGTACGCAAACCGCGCAGGAAAAAAGCTCGCTCACCACCGGCTACGGAAGTACCTCTACCGCCGGCCATGAGAGTTCGCTGATCGCGGGTTACGGCAGTACGCAGACGGCAGGCTATAAAAGTACGCTCACGGCAGGTTATGGCAGTACCCAGACTGCCGAGCATGGAAGTTCATTGACGGCGGGGTATGGCAGTACGGCAACGGCCGGGCAGGACAGCTCATTGATCGCCGGTTATGGCAGTTCCCTGACCAGCGGAATCCGAAGTTTTCTGACGGCAGGCTATGGCAGTACGTTGATCGCCGGACTTCGCAGTGTGTTGATTGCCGGTTATGGCAGCAGTCTCACATCGGGCATTCGCAGCACATTGACTGCGGGCTACGGCAGTAACCAGATTGCAAGTTATGGCAGCTCGTTGATTGCGGGCCATGAAAGTATTCAGGTGGCCGGACACAAAAGCATGCTTATCGCCGGCAAGGGCAGTTCGCAGACCGCAGGTTTTCGCAGCACGCTGATAGCCGGTGCAGGCAGCGTACAGCTGGCAGGTGACCGCAGCAGACTTATCGCCGGTGCAGACAGTAATCAGACGGCGGGGGACCGCAGTAAACTACTGGCCGGTAACAACAGTTACCTCACCGCTGGAGACAGAAGCAAGTTGACCGGCGGGCATGACTGCACGTTGATGGCGGGAGACCAAAGCAGACTGACCGCTGGAAAGAACAGTGTGTTGACAGCAGGCGCTCGCAGCAAACTTATTGGCAGTGAAGGTTCCACGTTATCGGCAGGAGAAGACTCCACGCTTGTTTTCAGGCTCTGGGACGGTAAGCGGTACAGACAACTGGTGGCCAGGACGGGAGAAAACGGCGTTGAAGCCGACATTCCGTATTACGTGAACGACGATGACGATATCGTCAATAAAACCGACGAGGACGATACCTGAGTCACGTAACCGGGTTATTCGTACTGAATCATCGACAGGGTACGTCGGTGCGGTTCGGGACATGATGTCCCTTTATAAACGAATCAACGGTGTACGGCACAAAGGTGCCAGGGGTAAAACCGATAAAACCTGCGTTGTTTTTTATGTGTAAGCCGCGAAACTTTATTTTTCAATCAGGGCGTTTGACCGGGCGTCAGAACTGTTACGCGGGAGCAGCACGCCGCCCCCACGAGAATCAATCATTGCAGGCGTTATGGCAGCTCGTGGCTGGCATAGAACGCGCTCAATACCTTGACCAGATGCGCCAGATCATGACTGCCAGCCAGTTCGCGAATCGAATGCATGGCGAACGTCGGCAGGCCGATGTCTACCGTGCGAATCCCCAAATGGCTGGCGGTGATTGGCCCGATAGTCGAGCCACAGGCCATGTCGCTGCGCACCACGAAACTCTGCACCGGTACTTCTTCAGCCATGCACAGATGGCGGAAGAAACCGGCCGTTTCACTGTTGGTGGCGTAACGCTGGTTGCTGTTGACCTTGATCACCGGCCCGGCGTTGAGCTTGGGACCATGATTGGCGTCATGTTTTTCGGCGTAGTTGGGGTGTATGCCGTGGGCGTTGTCGGCCGATATCAACAGCGATTTCTGAATGGTCCGCACGTAGTCTTCGCTGCTCGGCAGCAGGCGCTGGACGATCTGCTCAAGCATTGCGCCGTCTGCGCCACAGGTCGACGACGAACCGACTTCTTCATGATCGGTGCATACCAGCAGAGCGGTTTCGTCACTTTCGCTGTTCAGCAGCGCTTGCATCCCGGCATAACACGACAGCAGGTTGTCCAGGCGTGCGCCTGCCAGGAAGTCCCCATTGAGGCCGACAACGGCGGCACTCTGTGTGTCATAGAAGCTCAGCTCGTAATCGAGCACCACGTCTGCATTCAGCCCGTGTTCGCGGGCCAGTTGATCCGTCAGAAGCGCACGGAAGTCCGCGCGTTCGTCGCCAGCCACTTGCGCGAGGATTGGCGGCAGTTCGTTTTGCGCATTGATCGCCCAACCTTCATTGGCAGTGCGGTTCAAGTGAATGGCCAGATTGGGAATCACGGCAATCGGCAGCTTGAAGTCGATTAACTGACTTTCAACCTTGCCATCGCGGCGGAAGGTGACGCGACCTGCCAGCGACAGATCACGGTCAAACCACGGTGCCAGCAGCGCGCCGCCGTAGACTTCGACGCCCAGTTGCCAGAAGCCCTGGCGTTGCAGTTCCGGTTGCGGTTTGACCCGCAGGCACGGGCTGTCCGTGTGTGCGCCAACCATGCGAATCCCGCCGGTGAGTGGCGACTGACGGCCCATGCGGAAGGCGACGATAGAGGAGTCATTACGGGTGACGAAGTAACGACCTCCAGTTTCTATTGCCCAGGTATCACGTTCATCCAGCCGCTGAAAACCCGCAGCTTCGAAGTGTTGCACGAGGGTGGCGGTGGCGTGGAACGGGGTGGGAGAAGCCTTCAGAAAATCGATGAGGCCGTTGTTCAACTCTGCGCGCATAAATAGCTCCAGACAGCAATGGCGCGAGTTTACCCCATTGGCTCAGTCGTTGCCGCTGCCACAGAAACGCTTTTCGACCGTGAAGGAGCCTGACGAAGTTGAGCCGGAAACCGGAGCCACAAGGGCCTTGCTCACTTCGGTCCCTCAAAGTGAGTCGCCGAGGGGGGAAAAGGTAACTTGAGCCGAACGCCAATCCACCTGAAGTCGCAGAACCGCTGTGTGACGCGGAGCGTCACGAACTGCATGCCTACGCGGAGCGCAGGCACGATAGTCTAAGCTGACGCACAGCGCCGAGAGTAAAAGCGCTTTTCAACCGCGGTGGCACTGACGACGCAGAGTGCGACGTTAGTGACGGCTGAGTCCTGGCGCTGATCCGGGGGTAGCCTGGCAGGACGCCAGGCTAGCCGCACCGGGCCATGGATGGCCCGTTGCGGCGACCCCCGGATCAGTGACAGGGCGAAGGAACCCGACGAAGTCGGGCCGGAAACAGGAGCGGGGGGCTTTGGTTACTTTGGCCCCATCAAAGTAACTCGCCGAGGGGCGAAAAGGTGACTTGAGTCGACCCTAAATCCACCTGAAGTCGCAGAACCGCTGTGTGACGCGGAGCGTCACCAACGGCATTACCACGCGGAGCGTGGGAACGATAGTCAGAGCAGCTGTATGACGCGGAGCATCTGCACGATAGCCAGCGTGTCATTCAGATCAGAAAGGCGCGGGGCACTCGAAGGTCAACCGCTCGCCGGTGCCCGGATGGGTAAAGCTCAACATGCTGGCATGCAGGCACAGGCGCGGGTACGCCGCCAGCGCTTCGGGATGGGCATACAGACCGTCGCCCAACAGCGGATGACCGATCGACAGCATGTGCACCCGCAGTTGGTGCGAGCGGCCGGTAATAGGGGTAAGTTCGACCCGGCAGTAGGTGTCGTGACGTTCGACGACTTTCCAGAATGTCAGCGCGTGTTTGCCACCCTCGTGATCCACCACATGCCGGGGCTTGGTAGGCGGGTCGTAGCGTAGCGGCAGGTCGATACTGCCGCTGTCCAGCGACGGCTGGCCCCAGCACAGTGCGGTGTAGGCTTTTTCGGTTTCGCGATCATGAAACTGACGCGACAGCTCGCGGTGCGTGTCGGCATCGCGGGCCAGCAGGATGATGCCCGACGTTTCCCAGTCCAGACGATGGACGATGCGGGCTTCGGGGAAGCCGTTTTCCTGCAGGCGGGTAATCAGGCAATCCTTGTTGTCATCGGCGCGGCCGGGGACGGAAAGCAGCAGGGTAGGCTTATCGATTACCAGAACGGCTGCGTCCTGATAAATGATGCGGATGTTCGACAACGGCATGCAACGGCCTCGAAACGCTAGAAACGCCAACGGCGGTAAGGGCGCAGCTTCCTGAGAAGTGCGCCGATACCGCCGCAAGCGACTGCCTGATCAGCGATCTGGCAGGGTGATATTGAGTTCCAGAATCGAGCAGCTGCCTTGGCTTTCCAACGCAACCTGAACTTGATCGGACTCGATATTGACGTATTTACGGATCACTTCCACCAGCTCTTTCTGCAGTGCAGGAAGGTAGTCCGGCGTACTGCGCTGGCCGCGTTCGTGCGCAACGATGATCTGCAGACGCTCTTTCGCTACCGAGGCCGTGCTTTCTTTTTTGCGGTCACGAAAGAAGTCAAAAATATTCATTAATTACCCCCGAACAGACGTTCAAAGAATCCTTTCTTCTGCACATCCAGGAAGCGATGTTCCCGGTCTTTGCCCAGCAGGCGGTCAACGGCATCGCTGTAGGCCTGGCCAGCATCGCTCTGGTCATCGAGGATGACCGGCACGCCCTGGTTGGAGGCTTTCAGGACAGCCTGGGATTCGGGGATCACGCCGAGCAGGGTAACAGCAAGGATTTCCTTGACGTCTTCCACACCAAGCATTTCGCCCTTGCTGACACGCTCAGGGTTGTAGCGAGTCAGCAGCAGGTGTTCCTTGATCGGGTCTTCGCCGCGTTCGGCACGACGTGATTTGCTGGCCAGCAGGCCCAGCATACGGTCGGAGTCACGCACAGAGGATACTTCGGGGTTGGTCACGACGATCGCTTCATCGGCGAAATACATGGCCAGGTGAGCACCGGTCTCGATACCGGCCGGCGAATCGCAGACGATGTATTCGAACGATTCCTTCAGCTCCATGAGGACTTTTTCAACGCCCTCCTTGGTCAGTGCTTCCTTGTCACGGGTCTGGCTGGCAGCCAGCACGTACAGGCCTTCGATCTTCTTGTCCTTGATCAGCGCCTGTTGCAGGTTGGCTTCGCCATTGACCACGTTGACGAAGTCATACACGACCCGACGCTCGCAACCCATGATCAGGTCGAGGTTACGCAGGCCGACGTCGAAGTCGACGATGACTGTCTTGTGACCACGCAATGCGAGACCGGTACCGATAGCGGCGCTGGTGGTGGTCTTGCCCACACCACCCTTGCCGGATGTAACAACGAGAATCTTGGCCAAGGTGTATCACCCCTAGAGGAAAAGGACATTAAGTCCCTGAAGAGCATCTCCTGGCGCCGCGCCCGTCGAAGCATTGTGTCAATTCTGGGGTCTGATTCCGGAAAGGTAGCGTTAAGCTATTACTTTCAACTCATATACCCGCTGAAAAGCAGTGCTTGTCAGAACTTCCTGCCGCCTTCACGACGGTTTCGCGACGAATCAGAGATACTTTGAAAATTGCGGCAGTATCCGTTAAAGACGAATGATGTTCAACACATCACCTGACAGGCTGACCTGGACCGGCGAGCCCCATAGAGGGTCCCTGCGCAAGTCCTCGGAAACCTTGTATTGCCCGGCAATCGAAATCAGCTCTGCACTCAACTGCTGACAGAAGATTCGTGCTTTCGTGTCGCCTTTTATTCCCGCCAGTGCCCTGCCGCGCATTGGGCCGTACACATGGATGTTTCCATCGGCCAGAAGTTCCGCACCGGGACTGACCGGCGCAACCACAACCAGATCGCCGCCCTGGGCATAAATCTGCTGACCGCCGCGCACCGGAGCGGTTATCACGCGGGTCGGCTTGATGAGCGGTTCGGGTGGTTTTTCCGGGATCTTTTTCGGCGCTTCGACTTCAATCGGGTCGATTACGCGCTCACGTGCGCCGGACGGCGGCAGCACCGGAAGATCAACGGCAATGGCTGCAGCGATGTCTTCGATGCGGTTGGCACGGATCGCCAGGGTGCGCAGACCGTGCTGGCGACAGATACGCACCAGCCCGGGGAGATCCACCGGGCCTTCGTTCGGAGCGAGTTTGTCCAGAGCCAGGATCAACGGCGTATTGCTGAAGAAGTTGGGGGCTTGTGCCACTTTCGCCGCCAGTTGCCTGTCGAGCGCTTCAAGGTTGGTCCGGGCCAGCTCCATCACAGTGATGGCGAGCATGCTGCCCTTGAGCTGAAATACAGGTTCCGGGTTTTGCGATTCAATCTGGCTCATGGTTGATATACACAACAGCTTGTCGCTAAAAGTGCCGAGACTTATAGCGAGAACGCCCGCGAGCCGCAAGCAGGTAGAACCGTTGTAGAATGCGCGGCCTTTGTTCTGACGGAAGCCCAAATGGATCGCCCACGCTTTAAAGCCAGTTTCCTTCACCCCCGTTTCTGGCCTTTGTGGCTGGGGTTGGGGCTTTTATGGCTGGTTGTCCAGTTGCCGTTTCGCGCCCTGCTGGCCATTGGTCGGGCATTGGGTGCGGTCATGTACCGAGTGGCCACTGATCGAAAAAATATCGCGTCACGCAATCTTGAGCTGTGTTTTCCTCATTTGTCCGCCGCCGAGCGCAAGCGTCTGCTCAAGGAAAACTTCGCCTCCACCGGGATCGCCTTCTTCGAGATGGCCATGAGCTGGTGGTGGTCGAAAAAACGTCTGGCCAGACTTGCTCATATCGAAGGGCTCGAGCACCTGCAGAATGCTCAGGAGAAAGGCGAGGGCGTGATTCTGATGGCGCTGCACTTCACCACGCTGGAGATCGGTGCGGCACTGCTGGGCCAGCAACACACCATCGACGGCATGTACCGCGAACACAAGAGCCCACTGTTCGATTTCGTCCAGCGTCGCGGACGCGAGCGGCACAACCTTGATTCGCTGGCTGTCGAGCGCGATGACGTGCGCGGCATGCTCAAGTTGCTGCGTGCCGGCCGGGCCATCTGGTATGCACCGGATCAGGACTATGGCGCTAAACAGAGCATCTTTGTGCCGCTGTTCGGCATTCAGGCCGCGACCGTGACCGCTACCAGCAAATTTGCGCGTCTGGGCCGTGCTCAAGTGGTGCCGTTCACTCAGCAGCGTCTGGCTGACGGTAGCGGTTACAGGCTGGTGATTCACCCACCGCTGCAGGATTTTCCGGGTGAAAGCGACGAAGCCGATTGCTTGCGTATCAATCAATGGGTAGAAAGTGCTATCACTGAATGCCCGGAACAGTATCTTTGGGCGCATCGGCGCTTCAAGAGTCGACCGGCTGGCGAACCGAAGCTATATAACAAACGTAGATAAAAAGCGTCGTTGACCATCGAGGCCAGTTGTAGATGCCAGATACCGCAGTAGTGACCCAGGCTGTAACCGAAGTCGAGCCCGTGACCGGGCTTATTTTGTCAGGTGGCGGTGCGCGTGCTGCGTATCAGGTTGGCGTACTTGCAGGCATTGCCGACTTGCTGCCGCCCGGTTCTCCCAATCCCTTTCCGGTCATTGTCGGTACGTCAGCCGGGGCAATCAACGCGGTGAAACTGGCCAGCGGCGCGCTGCACTTTCGCATTGCCATTCACCAGTTGACCGAATTCTGGCAGTCGTTCCGCAGCCATCAGGTGCTGCGCAGCGACTGGTCTGGTGTGATTCATCAGGCCAGCCGTTTTTTTGGCCGCAGCCTGATGGGCTTCGGGCGAAATATCCCGGTTGCCTTACTCAACAGCTCGCCTCTGCGTGAACTGCTCAATGAGCGGCTGGACCTGTCCGGGATCGAGGCCGCCATTGATGCCCATCACCTGCGCGCCGTGGCGGTAACAGCTTTTGGCTATGAATCAGGGCAGGCAGTCACGTTCTATCAGGGCCGCGGCACCATCGAGCCCTGGCTGCGTCATCGACGTATCGGCCGCCCGACTCAATTGACCGTGGATCACCTGCTTGCCAGTTCAGCCATTCCCTTGCTGTTCGCCCCCGTAATGCTGGATCAGGAATACTTTGGTGACGGTGCCGTGCGTCAGTCGGCACCGATCAGTCCGGCGCTGCACCTGGGTGCCAATCGTGTTCTGGTCGTAGGCGTGAGTGGCAATCCGCGCGGGCTGAAAACCGAAAGGCCGGCACCGCGTGCGCCAATCGGCATACAGCCAAGTCTGGCGCAGATCAGCGGCCACATGCTCAACAGCACCTTCATCGATAATCTGGAAAGCGATATCGAGTTGCTGGAGCGCTTGAACATGGCCAGCGCGTTGCTGCCTTGCGATCAGATCAGGCAGCCGGGTATGGAGCCGGTGGAAGTGCTGGTGATTTCCCCAAGCCGCCCGCTGGACGAAATCGCTGCCCGGCACCGCCGTGAACTTCCGCCTGCATTGCGCACGTTCCTGCGCGGGCCGGGCGCGACCAAAAGCAGTGGCGCCAGTGTCCTGAGCTATCTGTTGTTCGAATCGGGTTATTGCAGCGAACTGATCGAATTGGGCCGACACGATGCGATTGCCCAAGGTGCGGAATTGAAAAGGTTCCTGCGCCTCACATGACGCCTCCACGGCAGGAGCGAATCCTGCCGTGGGACGCGCTTCTACCTCAGTCGCCGAACCTGCAGGTTGCCACAAGGCGGGCCGCTCAATTGCTCTCCGGTTTCGAGGCTGAACACCGAGAAGTGCAGGGGACAGGTAATGGATCGGCGTTTCTCGTTGACCACTCCATGCTCCAGCCACCCCTCACGATGCGGGCAACTACTCGGTACCAGGTATTGCTCCTGGCCGATATGCACGGTGAACGTGTCGGGACGACGAAACTCAGCAGGCTCGTTCAAGGTTGGCCTCCTTGTTGAAGTGCTTGAGTCGGCGAGCTTTCTCTACGGCCAGGTCGAATGCCAGATTGGTGATCTCGCGCCCCATGCAGATGCCTCGCCAGGCTTTCACCGGGTCCAGATCACCGCTGACGTCCATGGCCTTGAGCAGGCGCTGCCCCTCGATGGCATGGAAAACGTCGATATGAACGTGTTCGGAGTAGTAGGTATGAGCCTGGATCTGCAATCGCTCGCAGAGCTGGGTGTAACACTCGAAAAAGAACGGCACCACGGTCTCAAAGTAGGTAATGACCCCGGCAAACCATGATGGATCATCCGCGCGCATGGCCAGCCAGCAGAACATGTTGGGAAAGGTGAAACCGGCACTGGAGTTGGCCTCCACGTAGAATTGCAGGTCCAGCGGCATGTCCAGTTCGCGCAGCAGGTCCTGATACAGCGTGGTATGCGAGCGCTTGAGGTTTCCCGAGCCAAACTCGTCGATCATCATGCGCAGCATGGGCATTTGCGCGGGCAGGCTGAGCCTGGGCATCAGATGATAGAAAACCTGCGCTTCGGTCAGACCATCCAGCGCAAACTCCTGAACCAGAATCCGGAACTCGTCGAGCGTCATGTCGCCGCCGACATAGTGCGCGCTGGGCGGCACTTCGCTGCTCTCCAGTTCGACCAGTTCGGCCAGCATTCTGCGCAGACCAGCGAGATCACCAGGAACATCCGCAGTCATGCTGCGTTCGATGGCGTCGTCGATCCAGCGCTGTTCGAATGCCAGGAGCTCCTGTGGGATAGGCACGAGTTTTTCGATAAGTGCACGATTGGCCAGAAACAGTTGCTTTTGCATGTTTTCCATCAGGCAGCCTCCTCGGTCATAACCCGGTCGCTGTCGATCACGCCACGGGCTTTAAGCTCGCGCTTGACCTGGGCGTACCAGTCGGACGCACTCAGCAGATACCGTTCATTGAGCGTCGCGATTTCCTGACTGAGCGCTGGCTGTTGGCGGTCAGCCGCTTGCCGACAGAGCAGCGGTTCCAGGTTGGCGAGGGACACCACATTGCCGTCTGACTCCAGTTCGCCAGCCAGCTGCATTTCCCAGCCGATAAAGTAGTCGACGCCCTGTTGCCGAATGGCATCCACCTGATCCTGCGAGCGGGACATGGACGGCGAGTCCTTGAGGCCAATCACTCTGGGTAACTGCGCGATGGCCTCGAGGGTGGCGAAGGTCTTTTCGTTGCCTGACAGGGCGGCCTCGTTGTACATGAAGATATCCAGATGCGTCGCGTCATGAATGGTCTGGTAATGGTCGATGATCACCTGCTGACTGATACCGGGTGTAAACGGCGAGGTGAACATCACCGCTTGCGCGCCGGCATCCTGAGCCATCAGGGCAAAGTCCAGTACCTCCTGCGTCGAACCGCGCTCAATCCCGGCGATGACCAGCTTGTCGCCTGCGTAGCGTAGGGTCAGCTCCAGCATCTGTAGCCATTGCTGACGCGACAGCCGCCAGCCTTCTCCGGAGGTCAGGCATGGAATGTAGCCGTCGACGTTGGCTGCGAGGCTGCTCAAAAGACGTTCAAGACTGGTTTCGCAGACCTGCGCCTGTTCGTTCAGAGGCGTTACCAGCGGCACCAGAATGGTTTTACCAGACATGTTCAAAGTCCTCGTTGCGGATCACCATGGCACTCGACTGGTCATAGAGACGTTGCAACATCTCCGGGAACGCAGGCTGTCTGACGGGGCTTTCGAACGGCTGCAGGAAAGGCTGCAGGACGTGCAGGCGCAGCAGCTCTGGATCATGGGTATAAAACGGGATTTCCTGCTCCAGTACCTGCGCCGCCAGCATTTTCTTTTCGACGGGCAGGCCTTTGAGCAGCGTGTCCGTCGCGGCGCGCTGGAGTATGTATTCGCTGCAGCCCTGGCGCTGGATGGCCATGTCGGTGTGCAGTACATCCATGAACGGGTAGTACACGTCCTGCAAGGCACGGCTTTTCTTCCAGATAATGGCGTCGCAAATGCCTATCTGGGCAAAATTCATCTGCACACTGCTTTCGTAGAACCGGGAAAAGAAGCCCAGGGATTTGTCACGCACACCGGGATCGGCGTGGTGCATGCCCATGAACACTGTTGCGTCGATCATTGGCAGGTCGTAGTCAGACATGGAAGTTCTCCAGTGCCTTGGCGATGACCTGAACCGCAGCCGCGAATTCGTCCGGTTTGCGTGCCAGTGCCAGACGTATGTAACGCTGGCCTTTTTCGGGCTGGCTCCAGTAGAAATATTTGCCCGGCAGCACGTACACGTCCCATTGCAGCAGATAAGCCTGCAACTCATCGGCGTTAATGCCTGGAGGCAGGATCTCGAACCACGCCACGCTGGTGTCGATCATCGGTTCCACATACTGCAAAACCCTGCCCTCAAGACCCGCCCGGGCCATGCGGCGGTTGACGTCCAGCACCGAACGCACTGAGTTGAAGTCATCGTCGTTGCTGTCCTCGATGTAGCGGGTAACCACATTGAGGATGAATGGCGAGACGTTCAAAAGGACGCTGGTGACGATGCTATAGATATCGGCGTTGATATCCTGGCTGGCCATGAGGGTGGCGCATTTGGTGTCTTGTAGCGGCCAGGTCTTGCCAGTGTCTTCCATGACCAGGTATTGCGTGCCGATGTCGTCGAGAATCGCGTAGGCGTCCACGCGTTCCCGACCGGCCGCCTTGAAGAACGAGGCGAAACAGAAATCGAGTATCAGCAGTTTGTTGTAATCGCGGCAGTATCTGGCCACTTCGACGAACGTATCCGGTCCGTCGGCAAACAGGCTGGAACCGGTCGGGTTATTGGGGTCGACCAGAAAGATCGCATCCAGCCCGATGGCCGCTTTCTGCAAGTTTGCGTACACCTCGGTCGATGAGGTGAACAGGCTTTCATCGAGTGCCGACATGGGCACTTCCATGTGTTTCAAGAGATCGTGCAAGTTGTCGAAGCAAGGCTCGATCAGCCCGACACTCATGTTCTGTTTGCGCAGGTAGGTCGCGGTAATATGCATGGCGATGGACGCTGCGTAGACGAGATAGATTTCGTCGTGGCGTTTCAGCGCATGGTGCTGGCCATGGAAGGTGAAAAAGGCATGAATGAAAGCCTGCTCACTCTGGTATTGGGTCTGGTTCTGCGCCTGATACCACAGCTCGGGCAGGCTGGCGACGATCATGCGCTGAGTGTCGCTCTGATCCTGATGAGTGTGCGCATCTGCCAGGTTGAAACGGGTTTTGAGGGCAGAGATTTCGTGTTGGGTAATATCGTCCAGAACAGGAACCGCGTTCAAGGTGTCGATACCGGCATATAGACTGTTCATACCATTATCCCTATGGAGTCATTATTGTTTGGGGCGCAGCCGTCCTGGCTATCCAGAACGCCGAAGCAGATTTCCTTATTTTTGGCTGAAATAACACTGTACCTAAGTGCAAATAACAGAATGTTATATTTCAAGGTGTTGACCTGTTCTTAGGTACAGTAGATTTACCGTTTGAAATACGCGATGCTTCACACTGGTTGTGCAAGGTGGAGTTTATATGTCGAGCGGGTTTGAGTTTCAGTTAGCCAGTTACACGACGATGCCCGTTACGTTGCTGGAAACGCTATATTCCATGCGCAAGAAGATTTTTTCAGATCGGCTTGAGTGGAAAGTTCGTGTGAGTCATGCATTTGAATTTGATGAATACGACAATGCCGCTACCACTTACCTTGTCGGAAGCTGGAACGGGGTTCCGCTGGCCGGACTAAGGCTGATCAACACCTGTGATCCCTACATGCTGGAAGGCCCATTCCGCAGTTTTTTTGACTGCCCTGCGCCCAAAAATGCTGCCATGGCGGAGTCGAGCCGGTTCTTTGTCGACACGGCTCGGGCACGCTCGTTGGGTATTCTGCACGCACCACTGACCGAAATGCTGCTGTTCTCCATGCACAACCATGCTGCGTTGTCCGGTTTGCAATCGATCATCACGGTGGTCAGCAAGGCAATGGCGCGGATCGTGCGCAAGTCCGGATGGGAGCACCATGTGCTGTCGACCGGTGAAGCATCGCCAGGCGAGACAGTGCTGCTGCTGGAGATGCCGGTGACGGCCGACAACCATCAGCGGCTGCTCGGGAATATTGCCCTCAGACAGCCTGTCACGGATGACCTGCTGCGTTGGCCGATAGCGCTTGGCGTATCAGGCTCCGCACCGCAAGCCTGCATGCACAGCGCTGCCTGAATCAGACCATGCCCATGTTGATGGCTTTGTAGACCGCCTGCTTGGCAGTGCGCACTTTGAGCTTGCTGGAGACATTGGACATGTGAAACTTCACAGTGCGTTCCGAGATGGAAAATATTTCAGCGATTTCGCTGTACGACTTGCCCATCGCCACCCATTTCAACACACCTGTTTCGCGGGTGGACAACTTGCACTGGGCGGGCTGCGGAAAGAGTTCATGGGGCGCTCGGGTCTTGATCAAACGGTCATGGAAGCGGATGAGGCTCATCTGGATATCGGCGGCTTTTTCGCGGATTCGCTGATCGAAATCGTTCTGCTGCCGGGCATTGCAAAGACTCAGTGCGGCAAAAAGCCCACTGGCATCGTGCAGGGTGAAAGTGGCCCCCGAGGACAGCTGATATTTGGCTGACCGCTTCAGGAAATCGTCGGTTTCGACGCCCTGAACAGCATTGCGGGCCTCTCTCCAGAAAAATGGCGTAATGCTATGCCAGGCATGTTTGATGATGGGATCAATGAGGTGATAGTTTGAGGCTACATAAGATTTCAGCCAGGAGTCTGGGTAATTGGACAAAATGACGGGTTTGACATTGCGCGTCTTGGGCGTGGAAAAGTAGGCGTAGGTAAAATCGCCAATGTGGTGCAGATCGTTTTCAAAGTCTTCGATCAGTTGACGGAGAGGGGCAGGGGCCCCGTTTATCTTCAACGGTGGGCAGTCAAGTTGGGCTTTCACGGTACGAACCTCCATGTAATACCTTGTTTATTGTTTTGTTCTCGGCCTGGCTGTACTCATTATCCGCATGTGTAATTTAAGTAGTACATGAAAACATGGACTACCTGTGTCTTTTGATTTTGAACACCGGTCAAGGCTGTAAAAAAGTGCGCTCGTCGAAGCATTTGCATACGAGCGCACGCGTGTTTGGGCGTTGGGCCCTGCACTGCGATCACGCACACCGGATGGGATTTTGTTGCGATTGCAATCATATTCTTCGTTCCATTAAGGTGCAAGGACGCTTGTCCGACAGCAAGGAGTAGTGATGAACAGCGCAAATGGCCACCAGTTGGCGCCGCAAACCCGGGTTGCAGCGCTGGCTTGCATGGAAAAGATTCAAGCGGCTGCGGGGCTTGCGCTGCGCGGGTGCTGTTCACCCCTGTTTGCGATGGCCGACATCGTCGAGCGTCTGACCCGAGACCCGTCTACCTCGCGGCGTATATCCGTGGTGCGAGCCAGCAAGCACATGGCCTGCGAACAGGAGGGCGTGCTCGCCAGCGCCTGGCCTTTGCGATTTGCTGCACAGGCCGGCAAGGTCGAATTGCCTCTGATCTACATGATCAGCAGCGAAACCTCGGCCGAACTGAGCGCGCTGGCATCGGAGTCATCCCAACGTGGAATTTTCTGCAACGACATCGAGACGCTGCCATCTCGCTGGCCCAAGGGCGCTCATCCGTGGCTGCCGTTGTGGCTCCTTTCAAACCGCAAGTGTCAGCCTTACGACCCTGCGGATGCCGCGGAGGCGCGGGCGATCACGCTGCACGCCTTGCACAGCCTGTATGTTGAGGGCCGGGCCGGTTTCTATTACATGGCGTTGCATGACGAATCCAATGATCAGGTCAGTGCGTTGAGCGAGACGCAGGCTGCGGCGGCTGCGCAAGGTATGTATCGGGTTGGCGATGCCGTTTCCGGCAATGACGGCCGTCGTGTGCGCCTGCTGGGCGCGGGCCTGGCCCTGCGTTCGGTGCGTCAGGCGGCCAGCCTGCTCAAGGAGCACTGGAATGTCGATTGCGAAATCTGGAGCTGCCCCAGCTATACCCGACTGGCGCGCGATGCCGGCTCGGGCCGACGCTGGAATCGCTTCCATCCCTTGAAGACCCCTCGGTCCTGGCACTTGCGTGATTGCCTCGGCGAAGGGCACGACGCCGTGGTGGCGGTCACCGGTTATCCGCAGGCCGTGGCCGAGCAACTGCGTGAACATGTCCCCGGACGGTTTGTTGCCTTGGGAGCCGATTCCGCTGCGCCGCAAGGTAAGCCTGCAATCAGCCCCGAGTGGATTGTCGTTCAGGCCCTGACCGCGCTTGCGGAGGGCGGGCAACTGAGCTACGAGCCGCTGAAACTCGCCCTGCAACGCTATCGGCTGGTCTGATGTCAGCTTTTACTGCCACTTTGTCGGGCTGCCAGTGCGGCACGCTCCAGCGCATCAGCAAACACGCGGCGCTGTGGGGCGTCGAATTGCGCCAGAAACAGCTCGTCGACCGCCGTTTCGTAGATCTGCCACATCTGTTTGCGCAGTGTCCGGCCCTTGTCGGTGATCGCTGCCACCGCGCCCCGGCCGTCGCTGTCGGATCTGTGACGTTCCACCAGCCCTTCGCTTTCAAGGCGGTCGATGAGGCGGGTCAGGTTGTAGCGTTCGATGGCCATGACATCGGCCAGCTCATGCATGCGGCGCATGCCCTGAGGCCCGCTTTCCACACCCCAGAGCGCGTCATACCAAGCGTATGGGGGCAGCTCGGCCGCCGCCAGACGTCGTTCGATTTCGCGAATAAGACAGCGGTGCGCCCTGACGAATCTGAACCACGTATCCGGTTCGGCTGACGACATGAATCACCTTTGTCTGAAATTCTTGAGGGTTGCAATAGTAACCGAGCACGGGATAAATTCCGGCATGTGATTGCAATTGCAATCAGATTTTTCAAGGCAGACGCCTGTCCGGCGTCCACTGCCGCATCACAGTAGGAGACGACGATGGCACAGCAACCCCGGTTTCTTGACGAGGATCCGCAAGAAACCCGCGAATGGCTCGAATCGATTGAGTCGGTACTCAACAGTGAAGGGCGCCCGCGCGCGCACTACCTGATCGATCAGTTGCTGGACTTCGATGTCGCTCAACACGGCGATTTCTATGGTCGGGTCACGACGCCCTACGTCAACACCATTCCCAGCGACCGTCAGCAGCCTTATCCGGGTGACCTCCAGGTTGAAAAGCGTATCAACGCGTTCATCCGCTGGAACGCCCTGGCGATGGTACTGCGTGCCGGCAAGCATTCCGGTGTGGGCGGCCACATTGCCTCCTATGCGTCTGCCGCCGTGCTCTATGACGTGGGGTTCGATCACTTCTTCCGGGGTCGTACCGAGCAGTTCGCCGGCGATCTGGTCTACATCCAGGGCCATTCTTCGCCGGGCATTTACGGCAGGGCGTACCTGGAAGGTCGCCTGAGCGAAGAGCAACTGGACAACTTCCGTCGTGAAACGGACCGTGATGGCATCTCGTCCTATCCGCACCCGCGCCTGATGCCGGACTTCTGGCAGTTCCCTACTGTTTCAATGGGGCTTGGGCCAATCACGGCGGCGTATCAGGCGCGTTTCATGCGTTACCTGGAAAATCGCGGGCTCAAGGAGCATCAGGGGCGCAAGGTCTGGGCCTTTCTCGGCGATGGCGAAATGGACCAGCCCGAGTCTCAGGCGGCCATTGCGCTGGCCGGGCGCGAAAAGCTCGACAACATCATCTTCGTGGTCAACTGCAACCTGCAGCGTCTCGACGGCCCGGTGCGTGGCAACAGCAAGGTCATTCAGGAATTCGAAAGCCTGTATCGCGCCGCTGGCTGGAACGTAATCAAGGTCATCTGGGGCAGTGGCTGGGATGCTCTGCTGGAGAAGGACAAGAGCGGGCTGCTGCGTCAGCGCATGATGGAGTGCGTGGACGGCGAGTACCAGAACTACAAATCCCAGAACGGCGCCTACGTGCGTGAGCATTTCTTCGGCAAGTACCCGGAGTTGCTGGAGCTGGTCAGCGACATGAGCGACGACGATATCTGGAAGCTCTCGCGGGGCGGGCACGATCCGGAAAAAGTCTACAACGCCTACGCTGCCGCAATGCGTCACAAGGGCGGGCCGACCGTGATTCTGGCCAAGACGGTCAAAGGTTTCGGCATGGGCGAGGCGGGCGAGGGGCAGAACATCAACCACCAGTTGAAGAAACTCGGGGCAGAGGCAATCAAGGCCTTCCGCGACCGTTTCTCTCTGGACATCACCGATGATCAACTGGGCGACATGCCTTATCTGAAACCCGCCGAGGGCAGTACCGAAGCGCTGTACCTCAAGGCCCGCCGGGCTCAGTTGGGCGGTTACATTCCGGCGCGTTTCAGCGACGCGGCCACCTTGCAGGTTCCGCCGCTTTCGGTGCTGGATACCCAGCTGAAAAGCACCGGTGATCGCGGTATATCGACGACCATGGCCTTTGTGCGCATCCTCTCGACGCTGCTCAAGGACCCGAACATCGGCAAGTTGATCGTGCCGATTGTGCCGGACGAGTCGCGAACCTTTGGTATGGAGAACCTGTTCCGCCAGATTGGTATCCATTCCCATGTCGGTCAGTTGTACACGCCACAGGATGCAGGGCAACTGAGCTACTACAAGGAAAGCACCGACGGGCAGATCATGCAGGAAGGGCTGAACGAGTCCGGCGCCATTTCCTCATGGATTGCAGCCAGTACGTCCTACGCCAACCATGGCGTGATGACCGTGCCGTTCTATATCTTCTATTCGATGTTCGGTTTCCAGCGTGTGGGCGATCTGGCCTGGGCGGCGGGTGATGCCCGGGCCAGGGGCTTTCTGCTGGGGGCCACCTCAGGCCGGACCACGCTGATGGGCGAAGGCCTGCAGCATGATGACGGGCACAGCCACGTGATGTCGTCGACGATACCGTGCTGTGTGTCTTACGACCCGACGTTCGCCTTTGAACTGGCGGTGATCATTCAGGACGGCATGCGCCGCATGTTTGCCGAAAATGAGGACATTTATTACTACATCACCTTGCTCAACGAGAACTACCCGCACCCTGATCTGCCTTCGGGCGCCGAAGCCGGCATTATCAAAGGGATGTACCCATTGCAGGCCAGTGCGTCGGTCAACTCCGGCAAACACGTGCAATTGATGGGCTGCGGGTCGATCCTTCTCGAAGTCATTGCGGCCGCCAGATTGCTGGAGGACGACTTTGGTGTGAGCAGTGAAATCTGGAGTGTTACCAGCCTCACCGAGCTGCGCCGTGAAGGCCAGGACGTCGAGCGCTGGAACCTGCTGCACCCTGAGCAGGAGCCGCGCCTGAGCTACGTTGAAAGCTGTCTCGCCGACAGGGAAGGGCCGGTCGTCGTGGCAACGGATTACATGAAGATTTTCGCTGACCAGATCCGTCCATTCGTACCCCTGCGTCGTTTCGTGGCGCTGGGTACGGATGGTTTTGGTCAGTCCGATACCCGTGAATCGCTGCGTCATTTCTTCGAGGTAGACCGTTACTTCGTGGCAGTGGCTGCGCTCAAGGCGCTGGCCGATGACGGCAAGGTCGAGCGTAAAGTCGTTGCTCAGGCCATCGAACGCTACAAGATCGACCCAGGCAAGCAGAACCCTGTGCTGGTCTGAGTCGCGCCCGTCTCTCTGTCACCAAGCCGTGGTCAGGAAACCGTGCACTTCAAGCGAAGTGCACGGTTTTTTGATTACCTGCGTGAGAATATCTGCCGGCTTTAGCCTGTCACGCCGTCAGACGATCTTCCCGGAAATCACGTAACGCCTGGTCAATCTCTTCGCGGGTGTTCATCACGAACGGCCCGTACTGCACGATCGGCTCGCGCAAGGGCTTGCCGGCAATCAACAAGACGCGTGCACCCTTGGTGCTGCTGATCTGCAAATCACCGGTGTCAGACAGGCGCGCAAGATGGCGCTTGCTCACTGGCTGTGCGCTGCCTTCTATTTCGATACTGCCTTCGTAAACGTACAGCAATGCAAGATGCCCGTCGGGCATGCGCGGGCTGATACGACTGCCGGCAGGCATGTCGAAGTCAAAGTACAAGGGCTCGGTATCCGGGCGCTGTACCGCGCCGGCCTGTTGAGCCTGGCCATCGTCGAAATGCCCGGCCAATACCACCACCTGCACACCGGCTTCAGTGGTCAGGCGAGGAACGTTTTCCGGCTGGATGTCCTGATAACTGGCGTCGTTCAGCTTGTTCTTGCCCGGCAGGTTCAGCCATAGCTGAAAACCTCGCATGGTGCCTTCTTCCTGTTCAGGCATTTCGCTGTGAATGATCCCGCGTGCGGCGGTCATCCACTGTACGCCGCCGCCCTGCAGCAGGCCTACATTGCCCATATGGTCTTCGTGACGCATACGGCCTTCAAGCATGTAGGTCACCGTTTCGAAGCCACGGTGCGGATGAGGTGGAAAGCCCGCAATATAGTCATCAGGCACGTCCGACCCGAACTCGTCCAGCATCAGGAATGGATCGAATTGTTCCACGCCCCGTCCGCCGAAAACGCGTGTCAGTTTGACTCCCGCGCCGTCAGAGGCAGGTTGGCCTGCCTGAATCGACAGGACTTTACGAAATTGAGTCATGGAAAGAGAGCACTCCTTATCAGGTGGCCTTTTCAGGCGCAAGGGAGTGTCATGGTATGCCTGTCTATTCGATTAACTGATTCGAATCCCGGAACGGAATGATCGTATTTATCGATGTGTTGCCTGCTGATACGCATTGGCGTGAGTAACAGGCAACCTGCCCGGAACAGACTCCGGGCCAGGCGTTACAACGAGAGGTGATCAGTGTTTGCTGCCCTGTGTCGACATGGCCAGCAGCTGCTTTTCCTGGTTCCAGTCAAATGGTTCATCGTTCTGCTCGGCTTCGTAACGGCGCTCTTCCAGCGCCTGATACAGCTCGATTTCATCATCCGGCATGAAATGCAGGCAGTCACCGGCAAAAAACCACAGCAGGTCGCGAGGCACCAGGTGGGCGATTTGCGGGTAGCGCTGGATGACCTGACACAGGATGTCCTGGCCCAGGTACTGGCTTTCTATCGGGTCCTGTGGCAGTTGCTCGACCAGTTCGTCGAAGCGCTCCATGAACAGCGCGTGGCTTTCTTCCGGAACCTGCTCGGCCTCGCCCAGCGCGACCAGAATGCTGCGCAGGTGTGCCAGCAGGCCAAGTTGGTGATCGAGAGTGGCGTCGGCCATCGGGTAATCCTCAAATGCAAAAACAGGCGCGAGAGTATAAAGCTCTACGCGCCTGCTGTGTGGTGTGACCTTGAACGTCAGCGAATCTTGCCCGCTGCCAGGGTCAGTTCTTCCTTGTCGAAATCATCCACGTCGATCACCTTGCGACGGGCGGCTTCGGCTGTACGCAGTGTCTGTGCCTCTTCTGCCTGCAATACACCGATGCGCAACGCAGCGTCGATGGCATGCTCGCCTGCGGCCGGTTTGATCTGACCACTCTTGAGCGCCGTTTGCAGCTTCTTGTGCAACGGATATGCAGTAGTCAGCAAGTCGATGGCATGTTGCAGCGCGCCGACCGGATCTTCTGCCGATTGCGGGCGATAGCAGCCTGCGAGCAACTCTTCCAGCGTCGGATCGCCCTTGGCGCGGCCCAGCACCTGTGCAACTTCGGCGTCCAGCTTGTCCGAAGGGCCCTTGTGGCGACGACCGAACGGGAACACCACTGCACGCAACAGCCCACCCAGCACACGGTTAGGGAAGTTGCCGAGGATTTCGTCCATGGCACGTTCCGAATGGCCCAGACTTTCTTCCATGGCCCAGCGAAACAGCGGGCTCATGTGATCTGGCGAGCCAAGATCGTGGTAGCGCTTGAGTGCCGCCGAAGCCAGATACATATGACTGAGCACATCCCCCAGACGCGCCGACAGGCGTTCGCGGCGTTTCAACTCGCCGCCCAGCAGCATCATGCTCAAGTCCGCCAACATCGCGAAAGCTGCTGCCTGACGGTTCAACGCGCGGAAGTAGCCTTGGCTCAGGCTGTTGCCCGGTGCTCTTTCAAAATGGCCAAAGCCCAGATTAAGAATCAGGGTGCTGGCGGCGTTGCTCACCGCAAAACCGATGTGCTTGAGCAGGAGCGCGTCAAACTCGAGCAGCGCCTGCTGCTTGTCTTCGCGACCGGCCAAGGCCATTTCCTTGAGCACGAATGGATGGCAGCGAATGGCACCCTGGCCGAAGATCATCAGGTTACGTGAAAGGATATTCGCCCCTTCAACGGTGATGAAAATCGGCGCGCCTTGCCAGTTGCGGCCCAGGTAGTTGTTTGGGCCCATGATGATGCCCTTGCCGCCATGCACATCCATGGCGTGACCGATACATTCGCGGCCACGCTCGGTCAGGTGGTATTTGAGGATCGCGGAGAGCACCGAGGGTTTTTCTCCCAGATCGACCGCATTGGCGGTCAGCATGCGCGCGCTGTCCATCAACCAGGCGTTGCCGCCGATGCGCGCCAGCGCTTCCTGAATACCTTCGAACGCCGACAGCGGCACATTGAATTGCTCGCGTACCTTGGCGTACTGGCCGGTGACCAGGCTGGTGTACTTGGCAGCGCCGGTGCCGACCGCGGGCAGCGAAATCGAACGTCCCACCGACAGGCAGTTCATCAGCATCATCCAGCCTTTGCCGAGCATTGGCTGGCCGCCGATCAGGTAGCTCAGCGGAACAAAGACGTCCTTGCCTGAATTCGGGCCGTTCATGAACGCTGCGCCCAGCGGCAAGTGGCGACGGCCGATTTCAACGCCTGGCGTGTCGGTCGGAATCAATGCAAGGCTGATGCCGAGATCTTCCTCTTCGCCGAGCAAGTGCTCAGGGTCGTAAGCCTTGAAAGCCAAGCCGAGCAGGGTGGCGACCGGGCCAAGGGTGATGTAGCGCTTTTCCCAGGTCAGGCGCAGGCCGATGACTTCCTCGCCTTGCCACTGACCTTTGCAGATAACCCCGGTGTCGGGCATCGCGCCGGCATCGGAACCTGCCAATGGACCCGTCAGCGCGAAGCAGGGGATATCTTCGCCACGTGCCAGACGTGGCAGGTAATGGTTGCGCTGTTCGTCGGTGCCGTAATGCAGCAGCAATTCAGCAGGGCCGAGGGAGTTGGGCACCATCACGGTGGAGGCCAGGTCGCCGCTGCGGGTGGCCAGTTTCATGGCCACCTGAGAGTGGGCGTAGGCCGAGAAGCCCTTGCCACCGAATTCTTTCGGAATGATCAGGGCAAAGAACCCGTGCTCTTTCATGTGCGCCCAGGCTTCAGGCGGCAGGTCCATGGCCTGACCGATTTCCCAGTCGCTGACCATCGCGCAGAGTTCTTCGGTCGGCCCGTCGATAAAGGCCTGTTCTTCTTCGGTGAGCTGGACTTTTGGATAGGCCAGCAGCTTGTCCCAGTCCGGGCGACCGCTGAACAGCTCGCCATCCCACCAGACCGTACCGGCGTCAATCGCATCGCGCTCGGTTTCCGACATGGGCGGCAGCACTTTCTGAAACCAGCTGAACATGGGCGCAGTGAAGTGCTTGCGGCGCAGGTCGGGCAGCACAACAGGTACGAACACTGCCAGCCACAGCACCCAGAAAACAGTCAGCAGCCATCCTGGCGCGTGGCTGAAAATGCCCATGGCCAGCAGGTAGACGGCTACCACGCCAAGCGCCGGGAGCGGGGCGGTACGCCGATGGGCCAGCCAGGCAATGCCGACGACCAGCACTACAATCCACAACAACAGCATAGGTATTCCTCCGTGATGACCGCCGCCGTGGCAGCGATCAAGAACTGGTCGCCGGGCAGTGGTGAGGCGACATCGATAGTGACCCCTGGTTGACGAGGAAGTTGCCGCCGCTTCGGGGTAGACTGTGAGCCTTTATTTATCAGCGACTGCGAGGGGAACGCAATGCTCAAGATATGGGGACGGAAGAATTCCAGCAATGTGCGCAAGGCACTCTGGATTGCCGAAGAAGTGGGCGTGCCCTACGAGACGCAGGACGCCGGTGGGGCATTCGGGCTGGTCAATGAAGCAGCTTACCGCGCGAAAAACCCCAATGGCCGGATTCCCATGATTGAAGACGGCGACTTCGTGCTTTGGGAGTCGAACGCGATCGTACGCTATCTGGCCGCCCGCCATGCCCCGGACTCGGACTTATACCCCACTGACCTTCAGGCTCGCGCCAACGCAGACAAGTGGATGGACTGGACCTCCTCGACCATCGCGGCCCCGTTCAGCCCGGTATTCTGGGGCGTGGTACGCACCCCGCCCGAGAAACAGGACTGGCCGTCCATCGAGCAAGGCATCAAGACCCTGCACAGTCTGCTGCTGGTCGCCGATGAGGCCCTGTCTCGCCAGCCTTACCTGTCCGGCGAAGCTTTTGGCATGGGCGACATTCCCTTGGGGTGCTTCGCTTACGGCTGGTTCGAAATGCCGATTGAACGTCCGCCGCTGCCCCACCTCCAAGCCTGGTATGAACGCCTCAAGACGCGTCCGGCGTATCGCAAGGCCGTCATGAGTCCGCTGACCTGAGCATGCAGTCTGAGCATTTAAAACAGTTGATCGGGCTCATGTCCGGCTCTTGATATTTACTATTAACAGATGTGTCTGTACTTGAATGACCCAGCCGAGCACCATTGCACGCCTGGGTCGTCATGACAGGCGTGTGTTCCCGGTCAGCTTCATTCCTTTTTCCTGATGAGTACTCTTTCCGATATGTCTTCCGCTCTGTCCATTCGGCAGCTAACCAAAACCTACGGCAACGGTTTCCAGGCCTTGAGTGGCATTGATCTGGACGTGGCCGAGGGTGATTTCTTCGCTTTGCTTGGCCCTAATGGTGCAGGCAAGTCCACCACCATCGGTATCATCTCGACGCTGGTCAACAAGACCAGCGGAACGGTGAACATCTTCGGTCACGATCTGGATCGCGAGCCCGCTGCGCTCAAGCGTTCCATTGGCGTGGTGCCGCAGGAGTTCAACTTCAACCAGTTCGAGAAGACCTTCGACATCGTCGTCACCCAGGCGGGTTACTACGGCATCCCGGCAAAGATCGCCAAGGAGCGCGCCGAGCAGTACCTGACTCAACTGGGCCTTTGGGACAAGCGCGACGTGCCTTCACGGTCGCTGTCAGGTGGTATGAAACGGCGCTTGATGATCGCCCGTGCGCTGATTCATGAGCCGCGTCTGCTGATCCTCGATGAGCCCACTGCTGGTGTGGACATCGAGTTGCGCCGTTCGATGTGGACGTTCCTGACCGAACTGAATCAAAAAGGCATCACCATCATCCTCACCACGCACTACCTGGAAGAGGCCGAGCAGCTGTGCCGCAACATCGGCATTATCGACCACGGGGTGATCGTGCAGAACACCGGCATGAAGCAATTGCTCAGCACCCTGACTGTCGAAACCTTCGTGCTGGATCTGAAGGCGTCCTGGCAGACCGCGCCGCAGCTGCCCGGTTTCCCTTGTCGTTTGCTCGACAGCCACACCCTGGAAGTTCAGGTCGACAAGAATGTCGGCATCACCGCGCTCTTTAGCCAGCTCGCTTTCCAGAACATCGAAGTCTTGAGCCTGCGCAATAAATCCAATCGCCTTGAGGAGTTGTTTGTGTCCCTGGTGGAAAAAAACCTTGCGAAGGTGGCGCTATGACCGTGCAGAGCGGCGAGTTGCGCCCCAACCTGATTGCCCTGAAGACCATCGTTTACCGCGAGGTCCATCGCTTCATGCGGATCTGGCCGCAGACCCTGCTGCCGCCTGCGATCACCATGGTTCTGTACTTCGTGATCTTCGGTAACCTGATCGGTCGTCAGATCGGCGACATGGGCGGCTTTACCTACATGCAGTACATCGTGCCGGGGCTGATCATGATGTCGGTGATCACCAACTCCTACGGCAACGTGGTCTCGAGCTTCTTCGGTGCCAAGTTTCAGCACTCCATCGAAGAACTGATGGTCTCGCCGGTCTCGCCGCACACCATTCTGGTCGGTTACACCCTGGGCGGTGTGTTGCGTGGTCTGATGGTCGGTTTCATCGTCACCATGCTGTCGATGTTTTTCACCGACCTGCAAGTGCATCACTTGGGTGTAACCATCCTAGTGGTGGTGTTGACCGCCACCATCTTCTCGCTGCTGGGCTTCATCAACGCAGTGTTCGCGCGCAACTTCGATGACATCTCGATCATCCCGACCTTCGTCCTGACCCCGCTGACCTATCTGGGTGGCGTGTTCTACTCGATCAACCTGTTGCCGCCGTTCTGGCAGACCGTGTCGCTGGCCAACCCGGTCCTGCACATGGTCAATGCCTTCCGCTACGGCATTCTGGGCGTCTCCGACATCAAGATCAGCATCGCCCTGGCGTTCATGATCGTGGCAACGTTTGTGCTGTACTTCGGCTGCGCACGGTTGCTGGTGAGCGGGCGCGGTATGCGTCAGTAACACATGCTTTGCGACCCGCCAGCCTGGCGGGTCGCCTGTCTGCCGAGACCGGCTGTTCAGGTTTTGCAACACACCATCACTTCCGACATTTCCATATTGCGCTGATCCTTGAAGCTTTCCGCTTCAAGGAATCACCATGCGCACAGGGATGATCGCGCTCGCGTCGGGGCTTGTGGCCTTACGCTTTCTGCCTGCTTTGCCGCCGACCTGGCTGTTGCTGCTGATGCCGATACTGGCGTTGATGCTGCTACCGTTTCGTACCTATCCACTGGCGCTGTTCCTGCTCGGTTTTACCTGGGCGTGTGTTTCTGCGCAGTGGGCGTTGAATGACCGTCTGGTTCATCGTCTGGACGGTCAGACGCTGTGGCTGCAAGGCAAGGTGGTCGGTTTGCCCAGTGTCGCCGAGGGCGTGGTGCGTTTCGAACTGGAGGGGGCAAGGTCGCGCAGGGCGATATTGCCTGCACGCATCCGGGTGGCGTGGTACGGCGGTCCGCAGGTCAACAGCGGTGAGCGCTGGCGCATGGCGGTCAAACTCAAGCGGCCGGCCGGGCTGGTCAATCCTGATGCTTTTGATTACGAAGCCTGGCTGTTGGCGCAGCGCATCGGTGCCACCGGTACGGTGGTGGATGGTCAACTGCTGACACCTGCGCGCGGGGCGTGGCGCGACCTTATTCGTCAGCGCTTGCTGGCGGTCGATGCGCAGGGCAGAGAGGGCGGCTTGGCGGCGCTGGTGCTGGGCGATGGCTCCGGATTGTCGAGCACCGATTGGCAGGTGCTGCAGGACACCGGCACGGTGCATCTGCTGGTGATTTCCGGCCAGCATATCGGTTTGCTGGCCGGGGTGATTTACGCGCTGGTCGCAGGCCTTGCACGCTGGGGGCTGTGGCCACGGGCTTTACCCTGGCTGCCTTGTGCCTGTGCGCTGGCGTTCATCGCTGCGCTGGGTTACGGGCTGCTGGCCGGTTTCGAGGTGCCGGTACGGCGTGCCTGTGTGATGGTCGCGATGGTGCTGCTGTGGCGTTTGCGCTTTCGGCACCTGGGCGTTGTCTGGCCGTTGTTACTGTCATTCAACGCGGTGCTGATTTTCGAGCCGCTGGTGACACTGCAGCCGGGGTTCTGGCTGTCTTTCGCGGCGGTTGGCATTCTGGTGCTGATTTTCAGTGGACGTCTCGGTGCCTGGAATTGGTGGCAAAGCTGGACGCGTGCGCAGTGGCTGATCGCAATTGGCTTGCTGCCTATTCTGCTGGCGCTGAACCTGCCGATCAGCCTCAGCGGTCCGTTTGCCAATTTGCTGGCTGTGCCTTGGGTCAGCTTGATCGTCCTGCCGCCTGCGTTGCTTGGAACACTGCTGCTGCCGGTGCCTGTTGTGGGCGAAGGCTTGCTCTGGCTGGCCGGAGGAGCGCTGGAGTGGCTGTTTATGTTTCTCGGCTGGGTTGCCGCAGTCTTGCCCGCCTGGTTGCCCAGTGCAATGCCGGGCTGGGCGTGGCTGCTTAGTCTGCTCGGGGCCTTCATTTTATTACTGCCCAAAGGCGTGCCGATGCGTCCGCTGGGTTGGCCATTGCTGTTGTTGTGCGTTTTTCCGCCGCTCGACTCAGTGCCTGCAGGCCAGGTAGAAGTATTGCAGCTGGACGTGGGGCAGGGCCTGGCCATTCTCCTGCGCACTCGAAATCACACGCTCTTGTACGACGCAGGTCCACGTTTCGGTGAGTTCGATATCGGTCAGCGTGTGGTCGTGCCCGCCATGCGCAAGGCCGGTGTGCGTCATCTGGACCTGATGTTGATCAGTCACGCCGACTCCGATCATGCCGGGGGCGCAGCGGCGGTTCATCAGGCATTTCCGGTTGACCGTGTACTGGGCGGTGAGCTGGCCAGGCTCGCGCCGCAACTCGACGCGCGCTTGTGTGAGAGCGATGCGCGCTGGGAGTGGGATGGGGTGGTGTTCTCCACCTGGCGCTGGGAGCAGGGGCCTGATGGCAATCCCGCATCCTGCATGTTGAGTGTCGACGCCGGGGGCGAGCGTCTGCTGCTGACGGGTGATATCGACGTCGACGCGGAACGTGCGGCAATCGCCAGCGGTTTCGACCTTCGCGCCCATTGGTTGCAGTCCCCGCATCACGGCAGCCGGACCTCGTCATCCAAAGTATTTCTTCAGGCCGTCGGAGCGGTTGGCGTGCTGATCTCCCGTGGCCGTAACAATGCCTTCGGCCACCCGCATCCGTTGGTTATGGCGCGTTATCGATGGCTGGGTATGGCCAGTTATGACAGCGCTGAGCTGGGCGCTGTCAGTCTGCGGCTGGGTACGTTCGGCACGCCGCAGGCAGAGCGCGCGCAACGGCGTTTCTGGCGTGACTGAGTGAAGGGATATCGATCTCGGCGTTCGGCACTTGGCGACCCTATGATAGAGTGGCGCCAATTTTTCGAGGGAGTGATCACTGTGTGGGAACTGGTCAAATCTGGCGGCTGGATGATGCTGCCGATTATTTTGAGCTCCATCGCCGCTGCCGGCATTATCATCGAGCGTCTGTGGACGCTGCGTGCCAGCCGTATCACGCCGCCGCATCTGCTCGGACAGGTCTGGCAGTGGATTCAGGAAAAGAAGCTCGACGGCGAAAAGCTCAAGCAACTGCGTGCCGACTCGCCTCTGGGTGAAATTCTCGCCGCAGGTCTGGCCAATTCCAGGCACGGTCGCGAGATCATGAAGGAATGCATCGAAGAAGCCGCCGCCCGGGTTATCCATGAACTGGAGCGCTACCTGAGCGCGCTGGGTTCGATTGCCGCCATGGCACCGCTGCTTGGCTTGCTGGGTACGGTGCTGGGCATGATCGATATTTTCGGCTCGTTCAACAGTTCGGGGGCCACGGCCAATGCCGGTGTACTCGCCGGTGGTATCTCCAAGGCGCTGATCTGTACCGCGTCGGGCCTTATCGTGGCTATTCCGGCAATCTTCTTTCATCGCTTTCTGCAAAGTCGCGTCGATGAGCTGGTGGTCGGCATGGAGCAGCAGGCCATTCGTCTGGTTGAAGTGGTGCAGGGCGACCGCGATGTCGATCTGATCGACGCCAAAATCGATCTCAAGTCGCTGGCCAGAGCGGGCGGGGGCAAGAAGAAGTGAAATTTCGCCGTCGCAGACCCCGGGAAAACATCGACATCAATCTGGTCTCTCTGATTGATGTGGTGTTCATCCTGCTGCTGTTTTTCATCGTGACGACCACGTTCACCCGTGAAACCCAGTTGCGGGTGGATCTGCCACAGGCGGTCACCGGTACGCCGGAGGTGGACGCCAGCGCTAAGCATCTGGACATCGCCATCAACGCCGACGGGATCTTCTCGCTGAACAACCAACTGTTGCCCAAGAACGATCTGGCAACCCTGATCGAAGCGCTGCAACGCGAGTCGGCGGGCGATACCAGCCTGCCGTTGTCGATCAGTGCCGACGGCAAGACCCCGCACCAATCGGTGATTACGGCCATGGATGCGGCGGGTAAACTGGGTTTCAGCCATTTGCGCATGACCACTGTCGAGGCCACACCGGCTAACTGATGGCATTTACCGACCGTTTGCTTGATGCCTGGTACAAGGGCCACCCTGCGCTGGCGCTTTTGCGTCCGCTCGAAGGCCTTTATCGGCGCGTCGTAGAGGGCAAGCGCGCGCGTTTTCTGGCGGGTGAGGGCACTATCTACCGCGCTCCGGTGCCGGTTATTGTGGTGGGTAATATCACCATCGGCGGCACTGGCAAGACGCCACTGATCCTATGGATGATCGAGCACTGCCGTCGTCGTGGCCTGCGTGTCGGTGTCGTCAGTCGCGGTTATGGTGCCAAGCCTCCCAGCCTGCCGTGGCGCGTCAAGGCCGACCAGAGTGCCAGCGAGGCGGGCGATGAGCCTTTGCTCATCGTCAAACGCAGTGGCGTGCCGCTGATGATCGATCCGGATCGCAGTCGCGCCGTGCAGGCCCTGCTCGCTGCCGAGCCTCTGGATCTGATTCTTTCCGACGATGGCCTGCAACATTATCGTCTGGCCCGCGATCTGGAGCTGGTGCTGATCGATGCCGCCCGCGGGCTGGGCAACCGTCGTTGTCTGCCTGCCGGGCCATTGCGCGAGCCGGTTGAGCGCCTAGGCAGTGTCGACGCCTTGCTTTACAACGGCGCAACGGCTGATCGCGACGATGGCTACGCCTTTATGCTCAAACCGTCAGCCCTGATCAATCTGCGCAGTGACGAACGTCAGCCGGTGGATTATTTCCCGGCCGGGCAGGCGCTGCATGCGGTCGCCGGAATCGGCAATCCTCAACGTTTCTTCAATACCCTCGAAGGATTACACTGGCGGCCGGTGGCTCACGCGTTCGCCGACCATGCGGTCTACAGTGCCCAGGCGCTGACATTCACACCGGCATTGCCCTTGGTCATGACCGAGAAGGATGCGGTGAAATGTCGTGCCTTTGCAGCCGATGACTGGTGGTATCTGGCAGTGGATGCAGTACCGTCCGATGCTTTTGTCGACTGGTTCGATGAGCAACTGCTACGTCTCTCTCCATGATTGCTTCAGGATCTCCTATGGACACCAAACTACTCGATATCCTCGCTTGCCCTGTGTGCAAGGGACCATTGAAGCTCAGCGCCGACAAGACCGAGCTGATCAGCAAAGGGGCAGGCCTTGCCTACCCGGTACGCGACGGCATCCCGGTGATGCTCGAAAGCGAAGCGCGCACCTTGAGCACCGATGAGCGACTGGAAAAATGACAGCAGCGTTCACCGTTGTCATTCCTGCGCGTTATGGCTCCAGCCGCTTCCCCGGCAAGCCACTGAAAACCATTGCTGGCAAGCCCATGGTCCAGCTTGTCTGGGAGCAGGCGTGCAAAAGCAGCGCCGAGCGTGTGGTGATTGCCACCGACGATGCGCGCATCGTCGAGGCTTGTCAGGCTTTTGGTGCAGAAGTGCTGCTGACCCGCGAGGATCACAATTCCGGCACCGATCGTCTGGCCGAGGTGGCTGCGCAACTGGGGCTGGCTGCTGATGCGATTGTGGTCAATGTGCAAGGCGACGAGCCGATGATCCCGCCTGCGGTGATCGATCAGGTGGCGTCCAACCTGGCGGCTCACCCCGAAGCCGGCATGTCTACGCTGGCCGAGCCTATCGACGATGTGGCCGCGTTGTTCAACCCGAACATCGTCAAGGTCGCAACAGACATCAACGGCCTGGCGCTGACGTTCAGCCGTGCCCCGTTGCCTTGGGCGCGTGACGCGCTGGCCGCAAACAGGGACGAGTTGCCCGCTGGCGTGCCTTATCGTCGTCATATCGGTATTTACGCCTATCGTGCGGGCTTTCTTCATGACTTCGTTAGCTGGGGTCCGTGCTGGCTGGAAAACACCGAAAGCCTGGAGCAACTGCGTGCGTTGTGGAATGGCGTGCGAATTCACGTTGCCGACGCGCTTGAAGCGCCACCCGGTGGCGTCGATACGCCTGAAGACCTGGAGCGCGTAAGGCGCTTGCTGGAGGGTTGATGCGCTTCGTCCAGTGGTTCGGGAAGGCGAGAGTATGACCTTGCAGGTGCAGTCCGCGATTTCCCTCAAACCTTTCAACACCTTTGGCGTGGATGTTCAGGCCCGCTTGTTTGCCGAAGCGCATAGCGATGACGATGTTCGCGAGGCGCTGGCGTATTCGGTCGAGTACGATGTACCGCTGCTGGTTATTGGCGGTGGCAGTAACCTGCTGCTCAGCGGTGACGTGCAGTCATTGGTGCTGCGCATGGCCAGTCGCGGCATTCGCATCGTGCATGAGGACTGTCTCGAGTCGATTGTCGAGGCAGAGGCTGGCGAGCCCTGGCATCCGTTCGTGCAGTCCTGTCTGGAACTGGGGCTGGCGGGGCTGGAAAACCTCAGTCTCATTCCAGGCACCGTTGGGGCGGCACCCATGCAGAACATCGGTGCTTATGGCGTCGAGATCAAGGATATATTCCATAGCCTGACTGCGCTGGACCGTGAAACGGGTGAATTGCGCGAGTTTTCCCTGGAGGACTGTGCGTTCGGCTACCGCGACAGCGTGTTCAAGCATCAGGTCGCGCGCTGGTTGATCCTGCGGGTGCGCTTCAAGCTTAGCCGCATAGCCAATCTGCACCTTGAATATGGTCCGGTTCGGCAGCGTCTCGACGAGTTGGGTATCGATAAACCGACGCCTTTCGATGTCAGCCGGGCAATCTGCGCCATTCGCAGTGAAAAGCTGCCTGACCCGGCGGTGCTGGGCAATGCCGGCAGTTTCTTCAAAAACCCGATTATCCCTGCCCAACTGTACGCGACGATCAAACAGCAGCACCCTGGTGTCGTCGGCTACCCGCAGGACGATGGCCGGGTAAAGCTGGCAGCGGGGTGGTTGATCGAGCAGGCTGGCTGGAAGGGTTATCGTGACGGCGACGCTGGCGTGCATAAGCTCCAGTCGCTGGTACTGGTCAATTACGGGCAGGCCAGTGGCTTGCAGCTATTGAACCTTGCGCGCCGCATCCAAAGCGACATCGTCGAGCGTTTTGGTGTAGAGCTGGAAATGGAGCCGAACCTCTACTGAGGTCTGACTGCCACCCTAATAGTGAAACCGGGCGACGCTTTGCTCGTCCGCGATCTTTGGAAATGTAGGAGCGGACTCGTCCGCGATGGGCTGCGAAGCGGACCCAAAACCGGCCATCTTGCTTGTATCTGGTGCACCGAGGCAGCTGGTTTTGCTGCCGGTTCCCGGCAGTTCGCGGACAAGCGAAGCGTCGCCCGGTCCGCTCCTGCAGTCGATGTATTTCCCTGAGTCACAGACGTAAAAAAGCCCCGCCTGTTTGCACAGGCGGGGCTTTTTCATGGGCCAGAGTTAGACGAGTGGCTTAGGCTCGTTTTCTTTCTCGGCTTCATGTTGCGGTTTGACTGCTGGTTGCTCAGTCGCCGCTTCTTCAGTCTTTTCCTCGATAGCCTGAGAAGGCTGGACCGATTCTGCTTCAGCGGCAACAGGTGCTGCTTCGGCGATGACTGGAGTGCTGGCCGCAGCGGCTTCCTGCTGACGGCGTGCTTCTTCTTCACGCTTGCGACGACGAACTTCACGAGGATCGTTCGGTGCACGGCCGGTGCTGCTGACCGGTGCGACCGGTGTTTCCACGATCACAGGTTGTTGCTCTGCAGGTGCAGGCGCTGCTTCTTCGACGGCCTTGGGCGCGACGTAAGGAGCAGGCTCCTCCTTCACGACAACAGGCTCGGCAGCAGTAGCAGCAGGCGTTGGCAGTTCGGAAGATTCAGTGGCTGGCACTTCTTCATGAGCCGCTGCTTCGACAGGCGCTTGTGGCGCTGGCTCTGGCGTTGGTGTGAACGGCACGACGCGCTCGGCATGCGGCGCTTCGAACAGCTCAGTCTGCGCAGCAATGGCAGGTGCTTCGACCGCAGCAGGCTGAACCTCCACTTCCGGAGCCGGTTTGGCGACTGGCGCATCGTCTGCAACCGGCGCTTCAACAGCAGGCACTTCAACGACCGGTTCTGCTGCTGCCGGAGTTTCTGGAGTGGATGCTTCAATTGCCGGTGCGTCAGCTTCCGGTGCCTTGGCAGTATTGGCTTCGGCAACAGGCGCTTGCTGCGCAGACTCTACGGCTGGAGCGTCTACAGCAGTGCTGTTGGCTCGCTCGGCCTGCTGGTGTGCATCGGCTTCTGCTGTGGCGCTGATCACGCCGCCAGCCGCAGCTGCTGCGGTGAATCCCAGACCAGCCGACAGATCGGTGGCGCTGCTGCCTTGTTCAGCATTTTCTGCCGAGCCGTTTTCTTCGGAACCGTTTTCTTCAGAGCCTTCGATCACGTTGCCATTGGCATCACGTTGACGCTCACGACGGTTGCTGCGACGACGCTGACCGCGGGAGCGGCGGCGAGGGCGGTCGCCTTCGCTACCGTCGTTGCCGTCCTGGTTCTCGTCGTTCACCTGCTCTTCGTTAAGCAGCACTTCCTCTTCGCTCACGGCAGCCGCGGCCTGTTCGGCGCGTGGTTGACGTTCTTCGCGAGGCGCGCGCGGCTGGCGTTCTTCGCGTGGTGCGCGTTCAGGACGTTCTTCACGAGCAAGGTTTACGGCAGGGGCTGCATCCAGAGGCTCGCGCAGTTCGCGGACCGGACGATCTTCGCGTGCTTCACGTGGCTTGCGCTCGCGGGAAGTACGGGCTGGACGCTCTTCACGTGGTGCTGAATCCTCGCGGGCTTCACGCGGTTCGCGAACGGTACGCTCTTCACGAGGTGCACGTTCTTCACGAGGTGCACGCTCCTCACGTGGGGCGCGCTCTTCGCGCGGCGCGCGTTCGGCACGTTCTTCACGGGGGGCGCGTTCTTCACGAGGCTTACGCTCTTCGTCACGACGGTTGTTACGGCCACGGCTCTGTTGGCGACCGTTGCGGCGTTCCTCGTTACGGGCCGGACGCTGTTCGGCAGCAGGTTTTTCAACCACTACCGGAGCGGCAGGCTCTTCCTTGGTCGCGAACAGGCTGACCAGGGATTTCACTAGGCCCTTGAACAGGCTTGGCTCGTGAGCGACCGGTGCAGGCGTTGGGGCAGGCGCAACGGCTTCAACCGGAACCGGCGCATTGGCACGAGCAGGTGCAGTCTTGACGGCTGCTTCCTGGCGAACAAGAGTGCGGGTTGCGGCAGCCAGCGGGGCGATTTCTTCCACTTCGGCTGCAGCCGCGGCGATTTCGTAGCTGGTCTGGCTGTTGTGTGCTTCCGGGCTGTCATCACGCAGACGCTGAACTTCGAAGTGCGGGGTTTCCAGCTGGTCGTTCGGCAGGATGATGATGCGCGCACGGGTGCGCAGTTCGATCTTGGTGATCGAGTTGCGTTTCTCGTTGAGCAGGAACGCAGCGACCGGGATCGGCACCTGAGCGCGCACTTCTGCAGTGCGGTCTTTCAGGGCTTCTTCTTCGATCAGGCGCAGAATGGCCAGAGAAAGCGATTCGACGTCACGGATGATGCCGGTGCCATTGCAACGAGGGCAGACGATGCCGCTGCTTTCGCCCAACGATGGGCGCAGACGCTGGCGGGACATTTCCAGTAGGCCGAAGCGTGAAATGCGACCGATCTGAACGCGGGCGCGGTCGGCTTCCAGGCTTTCGCGGACTTTTTCTTCCACGGCGCGCTGGTTCTTGGCCGGTGTCATGTCGATGAAGTCGATGACGATCAGGCCGCCGATGTCGCGCAGACGCAATTGACGGGCGATTTCCTCAGCCGCTTCAAGGTTGGTCTGCAGGGCGGTTTCTTCGATGTCGCTGCCTTTGGTGGCGCGCGCCGAGTTGATGTCGATGGACACCAGGGCTTCGGTCGGATCGATGACGATGGAGCCGCCGGAAGGCAGTTCGACCACGCGCTGGAAGGCGGTTTCGATCTGGCTTTCGATCTGGAAGCGGTTGAACAGTGGAACGCTGTCTTCGTACAGTTTGATCTTGCTGGCGTACTGCGGCATCACCTGACGGATGAAGGTCAGGGCTTCTTCCTGGGCTTCGACGCTGTCGATCAGGACTTCGCCGATATCCTGACGCAGGTAGTCACGGATGGCGCGGATGATGACGTTGCTTTCCTGATAGATCAGGAAAGGGGCCGAACGGTCCAGGGACGCTTCCTTGATGGCGGTCCACAGTTGCAGCAGGTAATCGAGGTCCCACTGCATTTCCTCGCTGCTGCGGCCCAGGCCGGCAGTACGAACGATCAGACCCATGTCGGCTGGAGCGATCAGGCCGTTGAGGGCTTCACGCAGTTCGTTGCGCTCTTCGCCTTCGATACGGCGCGAGATGCCACCGGCGCGAGGGTTGTTCGGCATCAGGACCAGATAACGGCCTGCAAGGCTGATGAAGGTGGTCAGGGCTGCGCCCTTGTTGCCACGCTCTTCTTTCTCGACCTGAACGATGACTTCCTGGCCTTCGCTCAGGACGTCCTTGATGTTGACGCGGCCTTCAGGGGCTTTCTTGAAGTACTCGCGGGAGATTTCCTTGAGGGGCAGAAAGCCGTGGCGCTCAGAGCCGAAATCGACAAAGGCAGCCTCAAGGCTGGGTTCGATGCGAGTGATTCGGCCTTTATAGATGTTGGCCTTCTTCTGCTCGCGTGCACCTGACTCGATGTCCAGGTCGTAGAGGCGCTGGCCGTCTACCAGTGCAACACGCAACTCTTCGGGTTGAGTTGCGTTAATCAGCATTCTTTTCATGTAGTACCGTCGGTTTCCGGGCTGCCGGAAACGGCGTTCGGCACACACGACTTCTCACGGTCGGTGTCAGGGCACGTCAGGAGTGGTTGGACACTCCAGTGTCTAGCGAGGTCCTCGCCCAGAGGGGGCGGAGGGTCGCGACGACGTTTCCTGCTTGCTGTGGTGGCATAAGACACCCTTTTCAGCAAAAGCTTTGTCAGGAGGAGGAATCGACCATCGGTAGCGGACGAGATGAAGCGTCTAGAACAAGCCTTGTGCTACACAGTCCGATGGTTGTGCGTCTCCACCCTACACGTATCCCTGATAATTCGGGTGCTGCCGCGCGCAGAATCCGCAGCGGGTTGGCATTTACCGCGATCTTCGATAGGGAAGGTCGCGCATCATGGCTTGAGGCGTTGTTCCCGAAGCATTCGCTCGTAGCGTCTGAAAGCGACTGCACTTTGTGAACTGGCCATGAACTGTCCGCACCGTCAGCGAGCTGTCTGCTCTGCTGTCAGGCGTGTTTCCGGCCTCATGTCACCTGCGCTCGTTACGTTTTCAGCGTGCTCCGTTGTCACCGAACACTGCGTAGGACGGCCTCCCGTCCTTGTGAATTGCGTTGGTCAGGGCCGGTTGTCAACCGTTGGTCCGCTGTCCGGCCGCTTTTGGCGGCGTTCGCGACTATAGCAGCAATCATTAAGTGCTTCAAATCCATAAAAAATTGTTATCATTTGCGGCATGACGAATATTGCCCCTCCAACCCCCGGCGTCCAGCTGGTTGAGGTTGCCCCGGAACTTGCCGGTCAACGCATCGATAATTTTCTGATCACTTATCTCAAGGGTGTGCCCAAAACCTTGATTTACCGCATTTTGCGCAAAGGCGAAGTGCGTGTGAACAAGGGGCGGATCAAGCCGGAGTATAAGTTGCAGGCAGGCGATATCGTGCGCATTCCTCCTGTACGCGTGCCTGAGCGCGACGAGCCGGTGCCGGTTGCGCAGGCTCTGCTGCAGCGCCTCGAGGCTGCGATTGTCTACGAAGACAAGGCGCTGATCGTGCTCAACAAGCCTGCGGGTATCGCTGTGCATGGCGGCAGCGGCCTGAGTTTCGGGGTAATCGAAGCATTTCGTCAGTTGCGTCCGGATGCCAAGGAGCTCGAACTGGTGCACCGTCTCGATCGCGACACGTCCGGTCTGCTGATGATTGCCAAGAAACGCAGCATGCTGCGTCATCTGCACGAAGCCCTGCGCGGCGACGGCGTCGACAAGCGCTACATGGCGCTCGTCCGCGGTAACTGGGCAACGGCTCAGAAACAGGTGCGTGCGCCGCTGATGAAAAGCAATCTGCGCTCCGGCGAGCGCATGGTCGAAGTGAATGAAGAGGGCAAGGAGGCTCTGACGATCTTCAAGGTACTGCGTCGTTTCGGTGACTTTGCCACCATGGTCGAAGCCAAGCCGGTGACCGGGCGCACGCACCAGATCCGCGTGCACACGCTGCATGCGGGGCACGCCATTGCAGGCGATACCAAATACGGTGACGAGAATTTCAGTCGCGAGATTCGTGATCTGGGCGGCAAGCGTCTGTTCCTGCACGCCTATATGCTGACGGTACCGATGCCCGACGGCAGCAAACTGAATGTGCAGGCGCCTGTGGACGAAATGTGGGCCAAGACAGTGGAGCGTTTGAGTGCGCCGTAATTACGACCTGTTGATTTTCGATTGGGACGGCACGCTGGCCGACTCTGTGGGGCGAATTGTTCTGGCCATGCGTACCGCGGCTATCGAGACTGATCTTGAAGTTCGTGACGATCCGGCGATCAAGGGCATTATCGGTCTGGGTCTGCCCGAGGCGATTCGAACCCTTTATCCGCAGATCAGTGACAATCAGGTGGTCGACTTTCGGCAGCGCTATGCTGACAGCTATATGGCAATGGATAACGTGCCTTCGCCGCTGTTCGAGGGCGTTCTGGAGTCGATGCAAGCGTTTCGCGAGGACGGCTATCGTCTGGCGGTCGCTACCGGCAAGGCGCGCCGTGGGCTGGATCGGGTGCTACAAGCCAATGGCTGGGGCGATTACTTCGATGCCACCCGGGCTGCCGACGAAACCGCCAGCAAGCCGGACCCGCTGATGTTAAACGAGATCATGGCGCATTGTGATGTTGCGCCGCAGCGTTCGTTGATGATCGGCGATGCGTCATTCGATCTGCTGATGGCCCGCAACGCAGGTATGGATTCGGTTGCGGTGGGTTATGGCGCTCAGTCGCTGGAGTCGTTGCGCCAGTTTCAGCCACGATTGGCTATTGAGCATTTTTCCGAGCTGCGCACCTGGTTGAATGGGCGCGGCGTCTAGTTTTAGGGTTGGAGTGATTGGAACATGTCTGACGAATGGAAGGCACCCGTCTCGCAAAGCGCGGACGAGGGCATCAATGGCAAGGAAGAAGCAAAAAGCTGGAAACTTCTGGAAAAGACGCTGCTGGCCAGTGTTCAGGAGCAGCGTCGTGCGCGTCGCTGGGGAATTTTCTTCAAGCTGCTGACGTTCGCGTTTCTGTTTGTCGCAGTGGTCGTTCCGATGCTGGACTTTGAAGGCGGTACATCGCGCCGCTCCAGCCACACAGCGTTGATTGATGTGCAGGGTGTGATTGCCGACAAGGAGTCGGCCAGTGCCGAGAATATCGTCACGGCGCTGCAGAAGGCGTTCGAGGATGAAAAGACCAAGGGCGTTATTCTGCGTATCAACAGTCCGGGCGGCAGTCCTGTGCAGTCGGGCTATGTCTATGACGAAATCCGTCGTCTGCGTGCTGCAAAACCGGATATCAAGGTGTATGCGGTCATTACCGATCTGGGTGCTTCGGGGGCTTATTACATTGCCAGTGCTGCCGACCAGATCTACGCCGACAAGGCCAGTCTGGTGGGGTCGATAGGTGTGACGGCGGCGGGGTTCGGGTTTGTCGGTGCCATGGACAAGCTCGGCGTTGATCGTCGTACCTACACATCGGGCGAGCACAAAGCTTTCCTTGATCCGTTCCAGCCGCAGAAGGCCGATGAGACGCAGTTCTGGCAGGGGGTGCTGGACACAACGCATCGTCAGTTCATCGCCAGCGTCAAGCAGGGTCGTGGCGATCGTCTGAAGGTCAAGGATCATCCCGAACTGTTTTCGGGGCTGATCTGGACCGGTGAGCAGGCCGTTGCGCTCGGTCTGGTGGACGGCCTGGGCAGTGCCAGTTATGTCGCGCGGGATGTGATCAAGGAAAAGGATATCGTCGAATATACCGTCGAAGAGTCGCCTTTCGACCGCTTTTCGAAAAAGCTGGGCACCAGTATCGCTGAGCGCATTGCCATGCTGGTCGGCTTCAACGGTCCAAGCCTGCGCTGACGGCTTGATGCAGAAATGAAGAACCCGGCCAATGGCCGGGTTCTTTGTCTGAGCGTCAGGGTACGCTGACCCCTTCCTTTATTAGCATGTCCACAAGGCGTATCAGTGGCAGGCCGATCAGGCTGGTCGCGTCGCTGCCTTCGGTGCTGCGAAACAGGCTGACCCCCAACCCTTCAGCCTTGAAGCTGCCGGCGCAGTCATAAGGTTGCTCTGCATGCAGATAGCGTTCGATGCTGGCTTGATCGAGTTCGCGCATGTGCACGGTAAAGGGTACGCAATCGACCTGGTACTTGCCTGTCGAGCTATTAAGCAGGGCCAGTCCGGTCAGGAAGGTTACGCTGGCGCCACTGGCAGCCGTCAGTTGCTCAAGTGCGCGCTCGAAGGTATGTGGCTTGCCGAGTATCTGCCCGTCCAGGACGGCAACCTGATCGGAGCCAATGATCAGGTGATGCGGATATTCGCCCGCCAGCGCCCTGGCTTTCTCTAAGGCAAGGCGTCGAACGAGGTCGTGTGCGGTTTCGTCCGGTCGGTGACTTTCATCAATGTCCGGGGACTTGCAGGTGAATGGCAGGCGCAGGCGAGTGAGCAGTTCGCGCCGGTATGAAGAGCTGGAGGCAAGGAGCAGGGATGGCATGCGGTTCTCCGTAGGCTGAGCGTCGATTCTAAAGAGTGGCCGGAGTGACGAACAGGCCTGAATTTCCTTTGACATGCCAAGGGGGCATCCCTAGAATGCTGCGCCTATGTTGAATGACCCGATTCCATCTCACGTTGACCCGCGCAAATTGTCTGATCGCGGCACTACCCTTCAGGGTGAAGTGCTGCTGGGCGATTTGAAGAGACTCTGCGACCCGCTTGCCGACACTGTCGGTACGGTGCAGGCGAAATTCGTTTTTGAGCGTGACGAACGCCGTTCTGTGGTTATCCACAGTTCGATAGACGTCCCGGTCAAGATGGTTTGCCAGCGTTGTCTTGAGCTGGTGACCCTGCCGATCCACAGCGAATGCAGTTACGCCGTGGTGAAGGAGGGTGCGAATACCCAGTCGTTACCGAAAGGTTATGACGTGCTGGAACTGGGCGAAGATCCTTTGGATCTGCTGGCATTGATCGAGGAGGAGCTATTGCTCGCCTTGCCCATTGTGCCTGCTCATCATCCTGAAGAATGCCAGCAACCGGCGGGTCTCGATGAGCCCGAACCGAGCGTGGACGAGGTAACGCGGTCCAACCCGTTCAGTGTATTGGCGCAGTTAAAGCGTGACCCAAACGTTTAGGAGTTAATCAATTATGGCTGTTCAGCAGAACAAAAAATCCCGCTCTGCCCGTGACATGCGTCGTTCGCACGACGCTCTTGAGGCAAGCACTCTGTCGGTAGAAAAGACCACTGGTGAAATTCACCTGCGTCACCACGTATCGCCAGAAGGCGTATACCGTGGTCGTAAAGTGATCGACAAGGGCGCTGACGAGTAATTTCTTGTCCGCTCCGATCATCGCGATCGACGCAATGGGCGGGGACTTCGGTCCCCGCAACATTGTTCAGGCAAGCCTCGCGTGCCTGACAGCTACGCCCTCGCTTCATCTGGTCCTCGTCGGCCAAGCCTCCCTGATTGAAGAACTCATTGCCCGTCATGGTGCTGTGGATCGCTCGCGCCTGCGTGTCGTAAACGCCAATGAAGCCATTGCAATGGACGAGCGTCCGTCCCAGGCTCTGCGTGGCAAGCCTGACTCGTCCATGCGTGTTGCGCTTGAGCTTGTTGCAAGCGGGCAGGCCCAGGCATGTGTCAGCGCTGGTAATACCGGTGCGCTGATGGCGCTTTCGCGGTTTGTGCTCAAGACGCTGCCCGGTATCGATCGTCCCGCGATGATCGCAGCCATTCCCACTCGGTCTGGCCATTGTCAGCTGCTCGACCTGGGTGCGAATGTCGATTGCAGCGCCGAGGCGCTCTATCAGTTTGCGGTAATGGGCTCTGTTCTTGCCGAGACCCTGGGCGTCGCAAAACCCAGGGTTGCCTTGCTTAACGTGGGCACGGAAGACATCAAGGGCAATCAGCAGGTCAAGCTTGCCGCCGGTCTTCTGCAGGCAGCCCTGGGGCTCAACTACATTGGCTACATCGAAGGCGACGGTTTGTACCGGGGTGAGGCTGACGTTGTGGTGTGTGATGGCTTTGTCGGCAATGTACTGCTCAAGTCGAGCGAGGGGCTGGCGACCATGATTGCCGCCAGAATCGATACACTGTTCAACCGCAATTTGCTAAGCAGGGCTGTCGGAGCATTGGCGTTGCCGTTGCTCAAGCGACTGCAGACTGATCTGGCGCCTGCTCGTCATAATGGCGCGAGCTTGCTCGGGTTGCAGGGGGTTGTGGTGAAAAGCCATGGTTCGGCCAGTGTTTCAGGGTTCCAGAGTGCGATTCAGCGAGCGATCGTCGAATCCCGTGAGAACCTGCCGCAGCGCCTGAAGGGGCGGCTTGAATTGCTGCTTGAGAACGGCCGAAGCTGAAAATGTGACGCATCAGACTGGTCAGTCATCCAACCGATCAGTCATGTAAATTTGAATACCCGCGTTCGGCCTGTCCGGACGCCCATTTTGGCGACAATAATTCAGAGGCTTGTCAAATGTCTGCATCCCTCGCATTCGTCTTTCCGGGTCAAGGATCGCAATCGCTCGGCATGCTCGCCGAGCAAGGCGCGCAACATCCGTTGATTCTCGATACTTTCGAGCAGGCTTCCGAAGCCCTTGGCTATGACCTGTGGGCGTTGACCCAGAGCGGTCCTGTCGAGTTGCTCAATCAGACCGACAAGACCCAGCCTGCCATTCTGACTGCTTCCATAGCCTTGTGGCATGTGTGGCTGGCCGAGGGCGGCGCCGTTCCTGCGTTCGTCGCAGGTCACAGTCTGGGTGAATACAGTGCGCTGGTAGCTGCGCAAAGCCTGAGCCTGGCTGATGCGGTAAAGCTCGTCGAGCGTCGTGGCCAGTTGATGCAGGAAGCGGTGCCGGCCGGTCAAGGCGGCATGGCTGCTATTCTGGGTCTTGATGACGCCGACGTTATCGCTGCCTGTGCCGAAGCAGCGCAGGGCGAAGTTGTCAGTGCGGTGAATTTCAACTCGCCGGGCCAGGTGGTGATCGCCGGTTCCGCCGAGGCCGTCAAGCGCGCCATGGAGCTGTGCAAGGCGCGGGGTGCCAAGCGTGCATTGCCGTTGCCGGTCAGCGTGCCTTCGCACTGCGAACTGATGCGCCCGGCCGCAGAGCGTTTCGCCGAGGCTGTTGAAGCCATTGAATGGCAGGCACCTGAAATAGCATTGGTACAGAACGTCAGCGCCAGCGCGGTCAGTGATCTGGCGACGCTCAAGCGTGACTTGCTGGAACAGTTGTACAAGCCGGTTCGCTGGGTTGAATCCATTCAATGCCTGGCCAACCGTGGTGCTACCCAGCTTGTGGAATGTGGGCCGGGCAAAGTCCTGGCCGGTCTGAACAAGCGTTGCGCCGAAGGCGTGATTACTTACAACCTTGATACCCCGGACGCCTTTGCCGCCGCGCGCGCGGCACTGGCCTGATTAGGAGAAGCCTGTATGAGCCTTCAAGGTAAAGTTGCACTGGTCACCGGTGCGAGTCGCGGTATTGGTCAAGCCATCGCCCTGGAATTGGGGCGCAATGGTGCTGTCGTTGTGGGCACCGCGACCTCTGAGTCCGGCGCCGAGCGTATCAGTGCAACGTTCAAGGAAAACGGCATCGAAGGCTTTGGCCTGATGCTCGATGTCTGCGATGCCGAGTCTGTGAATTCGGTCCTGTCGACCATTCAGGAGCGTGTCGGTGCACCGTTGATTCTGGTCAATAATGCCGGCATCACCCGTGATAATCTGATGATGCGCATGAAAGATGACGAATGGTATGACGTCGTCAACACCAACCTGAACAGCCTTTTCCGTCTTTCCAAGGGTGTTTTGCGCGGCATGACCAAAGCGCGTTGGGGCCGTATTATCAGCATTGGTTCGGTTGTGGGTGCCATGGGCAACGCCGGTCAAGTAAACTATGCTTCCGCGAAGGCCGGGCTGGAAGGTTTCAGCAGGGCTCTGGCCCGTGAAGTGGGCTCGCGGGCAGTAACCGTTAATTCGGTTGCGCCCGGTTTCATCGACACCGATATGACGCGTGAGCTGCCTGAGGCTCAGCGTGAGTCACTGATTACCCAGATACCCCTGGGCCGTCTGGGGCAGGCTGAAGAGATTGCGCATGTAGTCGCTTTTCTTGCCTCCGAAGGCGCAGGGTACGTTACCGGGGCCACAATCCCTGTTAACGGCGGCATGTACATGAGCTAATGTGACCATCTGTTTCAAAAAAATGTCATACGAGCTGTCTAAAATCCGTTATAAAGCTGCAATCTATGCATGGGCAAAGGTACGGTTGGGCATAAGGGGAGAGCGTTAAGCTTGAAATTCGCAAAACCTCTTCTATACACTTACCCACTGGCCAGATGCCTGAACATTTCCACTAGGAGTTAAAACTAGGTATGAGCACCATCGAAGAGCGCGTCAAGAAAATCGTTGCAGAGCAACTTGGCGTCAAATCAGAAGAGGTTGTCAACACTGCTTCTTTCGTTGAAGACCTGGGCGCTGACTCCCTGGACACTGTCGAGCTGGTAATGGCTCTGGAAGAGGAATTCGAGACCGAAATCCCTGACGAAGAAGCGGAAAAGATCACTACCGTTCAAGCAGCAATCGACTACGTCACTAGCCATCAGGCTTAAGATTTGTAATCGCTGACTGCTGTCACGGGAAAACCGCACTGCTTTAACCGGCGTGCGGTTTTTTCTTTAGAAAACGCTGTGATTGTTCGTAAATGATTGTTCCGTAAACAAGAGAGAAGGAGAGTCCTGTGTCGCGTAGACGCGTCGTGGTCACCGGGATGGGCATGCTTTCGCCACTGGGCAATGACGTGCCCAGCAGTTGGCAGGGCATTCTGGCGGGCCGCAGTGGCATTGGCCTTATCGAGCACACGGACTTGTCGGCCTTCACCACCCGTTTCGGCGGTTCGGTCAAGGGTTTCAACGTCGAAGAATACCTCGCGCCCAAAGAAGCGCGCCGGCTCGATCTCTTCATTCAGTATGGTCTCGCGGCCAGCTTTCAGGCGGTGCGTAATGCAGGCCTCGAAGTCACTGATGCAAACCGTGAACGCATCGGCGTCGCGATGGGTTCGGGTATCGGTGGTCTGACCAATATCGAAAACAGCAGTCGTCTGCTGCACGAGCAAGGGCCAGGACGGATTTCTCCGTTTTTCGTGCCGGGCTCGATCATCAACATGATTTCCGGTTTCCTGTCTATCCATCTGGGTGCACAGGGGCCTAATTACTCCATCGCCACGGCTTGCACCACGGCGACCCACTGCATCGGCATGGCGGCTCGCAACATCGCCTATGACGAAGCGGACGTGATGATTGCCGGTGGCGCTGAAATGGCTGCCTGTGGCCTGGGGCTGGGTGGTTTCGGTGCCGCGCGTGCGCTGTCGACCCGCAACGACGACCCGACCCGTGCCAGTCGTCCCTGGGACAAAGGCCGTGATGGTTTCGTCCTGTCCGACGGTGCAGGTGCGATGGTGCTTGAAGAACTTGAGCACGCCAAGGCGCGTGGTGCGACCATCTACGCTGAACTGGTCGGGTTCGGCATGAGCGGCGATGCCTATCACATGACCTCGCCACCTGATGACGGTGCCGGTGCTGCACGCTGCATCGTCAATGCGTTGCGTGACGCCAAGGTCAATGCCGATCAGGTGCAGTACATCAACGCACACGGTACGTCGACGCCTGCTGGCGATCTGGCCGAGGCTTCTGCGATCAAGTCGGTATTTGGCGATCATGCCTACAAGCTGGCTGTCAGTTCGACCAAGTCGATGACCGGCCACCTGCTGGGCGCTGCTGGTGCTGTCGAGGCGATCTTCAGCGTGCTGGCGATGGTTGATCAGGTGGCTCCGCCGACCATCAACCTGGATGAGCCAAGCGAAGGCTGCGATCTGGATTTCGTGCCTCACGAAGCGCGCCGCATGCCGATCGACGTCGTTCTGTCGAACTCCTTCGGCTTCGGTGGCACCAACGGCTCGCTGGTGTTCCGTCGGTTCGCCGAGTAATGCCCGCCTGGGTCGATGGCTGCCCCGCAGACGCCTTGTCCCTCAAGGACCGGGGTCTGGCCTACGGCGATGGACTGTTTGAAACCATCGTCGTCAAGGCCGGGCAGCCATTGCTCCTGGAGCGCCATCTGCAGCGTCTCGAAAACGGATGCGCGCGCTTGTCGATCGCAACCGATCATGCGCTTATCCGTGCAGAAATGACCCGCTTCGCTGCAGAGCTTGGCGATGGGGTCATGAAGCTGATCCTTACCCGCGGCGACAGCCAGCGCGGTTACGCTCCAGCCCCCAATGCCCAATCGCGTCGAATCCTGCAGGGCGGCCCTGCGCCAGCCTATCCGGGTGTGCATGCCGAGCAGGGCGTGCGCCTGTTTGCCTGCCAGACGCGTCTGGCGGAACAGCCGCTTCTGGCTGGACTCAAGCACCTGAATCGCCTGGAACAGGTGCTGGCCCGCTCGGAATGGAGCGATAGCGAGCATGCCGAAGGCTTGATGCGCGATACCTCCGGGCGATTGATCGAGGGTGTCTACAGCAATCTGTTTCTGGTCAGCCAGGGCCGCCTGCTGACTGCCGATCTGAGCCGCTGCGGGGTAGCGGGGGTGATGCGTGCCGAGTTGCTGGATCAGGCACGAAACCTGGGACTGGTTGTCGATATCCGTGATTTGCACCTGTCCGACCTTGAATCGGCGGACGAAGTGTTTCTATGCAATAGCGTCTACGGCGTCTGGCCGGTTCGCGGCTTTACAGTCTTGAGCTGGCCGGTCGGGCCGCTCACCCGTAAACTGCAAGGTATTGCTCGCACCCTTCTGGATATCTGATTTGTGATCCGAAAAATATTGGTGTTGCTGGAAACAGCTGTCGTTCTGGCAGGCCTTCTGCTCGGCTTTGCGTTCTGGCAGCAACATCAGGCGCTGAACCAGCCGCTCGAAGTCGCTCAGGAGCAACTGCTGGATGTCCCGGCCGGCTCAACGCCGACCGGTGTGCTTAATCGACTGCAGGCCGATGGCGTGATCAAGGACGCCTTCTGGTTGCGCCTCTACTGGCGTTTCAACCTCTCCGGACAGGCACTGCACAGCGGCGAATACCGCATGGTGCCGGGCATGAACGTCAAGGGGCTGTTCGACGTCTGGAAGCGCAAGGAGGTTGTGCAATACAGCCTGACGCTGGTCGAGGGCTGGAATTTCCGTCAGGTGCGGGCTGCGCTGGCCAAACAGGCCAAGCTCGATCAGACGCTGGCTGGCTTGTCCGACGGCGAGCTGATGGCAAAAATCGGCCATCCCGATGTATTCCCTGAAGGACGTTTCTTTCCTGACACCTATCGCTATGTGCGCGGCATGACCGATGCCGAATTGCTCAGGCAGGCTTACAGTCGTCTGGAAGAAGTGCTGGATGAAGAATGGAACGCCAGGTCGTCTGAGGCTCCGTATTCCAATCCTTATCAGGCCCTGATCATGGCGTCGCTGGTCGAGAAGGAAACCGGTGTGCCTCAGGAGCGCGGCCAGATTGCGGGTGTATTCGTGCGTCGCTTGAAGCTGGGCATGCAGTTGCAGACTGATCCGACCGTGATCTATGGCATGGGCGAGCGCTACAACGGCAAGTTGACCCGGGCCAATCTCAAGGAACCCACGCCGTACAATACCTACGTGATAGCCGGTATGCCGCCGACACCGATTTCACTGGTGGGGCGCGAGGCGATTCATGCCGCGCTCAACCCGGTAGCGGGCAGCAGCCTGTATTTCGTGGCCAAGGGGGACGGCAGCCATGTGTTCTCGGACGATCTGGATGCCCATAACTCAGCGGTGCGTGACTATCAGCTCAAGCGCCGCGCAGATTATCGCTCCAGCCCGGCACCTGCTGCGCCTGCTGCACCGGCACCATCAACTGATTCTCCCTCTTCAGAGCCCGAGCCTGCGACTGCAACGGATGCCCCGCAGCCCGAGCCGAATGCGCAATGATGGAAACAATTAAGGATTACCTGTGACTGGCTTGTTTATCACCCTTGAAGGTCCGGAAGGTGCTGGCAAAAGTACCAATCGCGAATACCTGGCGGCACAGCTGCGCGCGCAGGGCGTTCAGGTATTGCTGACCCGCGAGCCGGGCGGCACTCCGCTGGCCGAGCGTATTCGCGAACTGCTGCTGGCTCCCAGTGATGAAGCCATGAGTGCCGACACCGAACTGCTGCTGGTGTTTGCCGCGCGCGCACAACACCTGGCCGAGGTCATTCGCCCGGCTCTGGCCCGTGGCGAGGTGGTGCTTTGTGATCGGTTTACCGATGCAACCTACGCGTATCAAGGTGGTGGCCGCGGCCTGTCTCAGCAGCGTATTGCTGTGTTGGAAGAGTTTGTTCAAGGCGATCTGCGGCCTGATCTGACGCTGGTATTTGACCTGCCGGTGGAAATCGGTCTGTCACGTGCCGCAGCACGTGGCCGACTCGATCGCTTCGAGCAGGAAGGCCGGGCTTTCTTCGACGCGGTGCGCTCGACTTATCTGCAGCGGGCGAAGGCTGATCCTGCGCGGTATCGTCTGGTGGACGCGGCCCAGCCGCTGGCCGACGTTCAGGCTTCCCTTGATACATTGCTGCCGCAGTTGCTGGAGCTGCGACGTGGCTGAAGCCTACCCCTGGCAGGCATCACTCTGGCAGCAGATGGCCGGTCGTGCTCAACACGCTCATGCCTATCTGCTGCACGGTCCGGCCGGTATCGGCAAGCGGGCACTGGCCGAGCGCCTGATGGCCAGCCTGCTGTGCAAGGCTCCCGAAGCGCTTGAGGCCTGCGGGCATTGCAAATCCTGCCTGCTGCTGGCGGCTGGCAGTCATCCGGACAACTATGTGCTGGAGCCGGAAGAAGCAGACAAGCCGATAAAGGTTGATCAGGTCCGTGACCTGGTGAGCTTTGTGGTGCAGACCGCCCAGATGGGCGGTCGCAAGGTGGTGCTCGTCGAGCCGGTGGAAGCGATGAACATCAACGCTGCCAATGCCTTGTTGAAGAGTCTTGAGGAGCCGTCGGGCAATACCGTTCTATTGCTGGTCAGCCATCAGCCGAGCCGCTTGCTGCCAACGGTCAAAAGTCGCTGTGTGCAGCAGGCCTGCCCATTGCCCAGTGAACAGATGAGTCTGGACTGGCTGGGCAATGCCCTGCCTGATTGCACGCAGGAAGAACGGTTCGAATTGCTGACGCTGGCAGCGGGTTCGCCGCTGGCTGCCGTGGCACTTTACACGCAAGGCGTTCGCGAACAACGCGCGCTGGTGGTGGATGGCGTCAAGAAGCTGCTCAAGCAACAGCAATCGGCTACCCAACTGGCCGAAGGCTGGAAGGACATCCCGTTGTTATTGTTGTTCGACTGGTTCTGTGACTGGTCGCACCTGATCCTGCGCTATCAGATGACGCAGGACGAGGAAGGCCTTGGTCTGAGCGACATGCGCAAGGTCGTTCAATACCTGGCGCAGAAGTCTTCTCGCGCAAAAGTGCTGGAGATTCAGGACTGGATTCTGGCACAGAGGCAAAAAGTCATGTCCAAGGCCAATCTAAACCGGGTCTTGCTGCTTGAAGCATTGCTGGTGCAGTGGGCAGGCCTGCCAGGACAGGCGTAAACTCTGCGTTATCCGGAACCGTTGAGGTGTTGTCATGAGTCTGCCGCTGAACACAGGTCCACGTAATGGCATTCTGTCCCTGACCATCAAGGACAAATCCGTGCTTTACGCTGCCTACATGCCATTCATCAGAAATGGCGGGCTGTTCATCCCCACCAGCAAAAGCTACAAGCTGGGTGACGAAGTGTTCATGCTGCTCAATCTGATGGACGAACCGGAGAAGGTTCCGGTGGCTGGCCGCGTCGCCTGGATCACGCCAAAAGGTGCGCAGGGCAACCGGACTGCGGGTGTCGGCGTGCAATTCAATGATGGCGACAATACCGCGCGCAATCTGATCGAAACTCATCTGGTCGGTGCTCTGAAGTCCGATCGTCCAACCCATACGATGTAGTTGTGTTTTAACCCATGCTTGTAGATTCCCATTGTCACCTCGATCGCCTTGACCTTGCCCAGCACGACGGTTCGCTGGATGCAGCCCTTGAAGCCGCCCGGGGCAGAGGGGTCGGGCATTTTCTCTGTATCGGTGTCAGCGCCGACAATGCAGGCGCGGTCAAGGCGCTCGCCGAGCGCTACGCCGATGTCGACTGCTCGGTAGGCATTCATCCGCTGGACGTGAAGCCCGGTGAGATGCCGCCTCTGGACTGGTTGCTCAAGGAGCTGGATCACCCGCGAGTGGTGGCGATAGGTGAAACCGGTCTGGACTATCACTACGAACCCGAAGCTGCCGAGCTGCAGCAGGCTTCTTTTCGGTTGCACCTGGAGGCAGCCAGTGTCACTGGCAAGCCGGTGATCATCCATACCCGTGGCGCGCGCGACGATACATTGAGCCTTCTGCGTGATGCGGCGCTGCCTCAAGCGGGCGTTCTGCATTGCTTTACCGAAGACTGGGAGATGGCCAGGGCGGCGCTGGATATGGGTTACTACATCTCGCTGTCCGGCATCGTGACCTTTCGCAACGCCGACGCCCTGCGGGATGTCGCAAGGCAAGTCCCCGCTGACCGCCTGCTGGTCGAGACCGATTCGCCGTACCTTGCGCCTATCCCTTATCGGGGCAAACCGAATCTGCCGCAGTACGTACGCGAAGTTGCCGAGTTTCTGGCGATGCTACGGGGCGAGTCCTACGAGCATTTCGCCGAGCAGACCACCGCTAACTTCGCTCGCCTGTTCCCGCTGGCGCATGTTCAACGCTGAGTGGCGTACACGTTGACTGACGGCAAATCGCGGGCAAAAAAAACCCGGATTCTGGGGGGGTGAAGCCGGGTTAAGACCATTAGGAGTAAAACAAAGGCACGCTAGTCCTTAGGCACCTTTACTGGCGAGTCATTTGGGGAATGATGACCCGTCAGTGGCTTAAGTATTGCCCAGCATGGCGTACCGTCCAGTGCCTTGTGATCGTTTTTTAAACAGTTTTGGAATACTAAAGCGATTCTTGAGTCCTTGATGAGCACTTTTGCCGAACGGGATACAAGGCCATCGCATCAAATTTGCCCGTGTACGCCAGCAGGTCAGGCATGCCGAGGTTTTTTCAGTGCCTGGTCGGAGTGTTCGAGTGGAGTTTTCCAACGGTTTTCTACTGAGTCTGTCGTTATGCCTGGATATTGGCCTGGCAAACATAGCCATGATCACGCTGTCCATGCAGCGCGGCTTTTCCAAGGGGCTGTGGCTTGGGTTGGGAACCTGTGTCGGCGATCTGGCCTATGCGGTCCTGGCCATGCTCGGCATGGCGGTGCTGCTGCAATATGAAGCCGTACGCTACGTGCTCTGGCTCGGCGGTACGGCGGTGTTGGCCTGGTTCTGCTTCAGGATGGTCATGAGTGCCACCGCAGTCAGCGCCGGCCTCGATAATCAGGATGTTCAATCGGAAAAATCCAGCCTGGCGTTGTTCCTGCGCGGAATTTTTCTGGCGATGTCATCACCCAGCGCCATTCTCTGGTTTGCTGCAGTCGGCGGTGCGCTGATTGCTCGACAGGGTTCTGATCTTGCCAGTGCCTCGACCTTTCTTGCCGGGTTCGTCGCGGCGGGCGTGGTCTGGTCGATCTCGCTGTGCGCGCTGGCACATCAGGGAGGGCGCTTCATGGGGGAGCGGATGTTGCGCTGGTCGTACATTGCCTCGGCGCTGATTTTTGCCTATTTCACCTTGTATGTAGTGATCACGGGTTACCTGGAGTTTGTCGCTGCATCTCCGGTACTGCCTGCGTCGTAGCATGCCGTCGTGTATCCGGTTTGCGAAGCGGACGCCAGACTTCGAATTTTTCGCCGGTTTCGTTCATAAAGGTCGACAAGTAAGGATGATCCGTGCAATTTAGCGCCGATTGGGCATAATACCCGGCTTCGATTTCGATCCTGACAGACCTCTCTATGCAGAAAGAACCTCGTAAGGTCCGTGAATTTCGCCGCCGTGAGCAGGAAATTCTCGACACCGCGCTAAAGCTGTTCCTGGAGCAGGGCGAAGACAGCGTCACTGTCGAGATGATCGCGGACGCCGTCGGCATTGGTAAAGGCACCATCTACAAGCACTTCAAGTCCAAGGCAGAAATCTATCTGCGCCTGATGCTCGACTATGAGCGGGACCTGAACGAGCTGCTGCACTCCGCTGATGTCGACAAGGACAAGGAGGCGCTCTCACGTGCCTACTTTGAATTCCGTATGCGTGATCCGCAGCGCTATCGCCTGTTCGATCGCCTGGAGGAAAAAGTGGTCAAGGGCAATCAGGTGCCCGAGCTGGTCGAAGAGCTCCACAAGATCCGCGCCTCCAACTTCGAACACCTGACCCTGCTGATCAAAGGCCGCATCACCGAAGGCAAGCTCGAAGATGTCCCGCCTTACTACCACTACTGTGCCGCCTGGGCGCTGGTGCATGGCGCCGTTGCGCTGTACCACTCGCCGTTCTGGAGCAATGTGCTGGAAGATCAGGAAGGCTTCTTCCACTTCCTCATGGACATCGGCGTGCGTATGGGCAACAAGCGCAAGCGCGATGCCGACGTCATCGCCGAGCCCAAACCCGACCCTGCTACGGAATAACGCCCCGGCCCGGTCTTGAGCATATGCTTCAAGGCTTTGGTGCCTGCTGTGCCAGAGATGGCGCGGAAGCTGCATCCGACGACCATTCGCCGGTTTTCCGTCACCGGTATTTGGGAGGGGATGATGCGTAGCCTGGTTATGCTGCTCGCGCTTTTGGCGTTGAGTGGCTGCATGAAAGTCAGTGACATGGGCGAGGGGGTTCGCGAGCAATTCAGCGATGCGGGTCTGCTCGATCACAGCGACACTCGCCGTACTGCCAACTGGCGTGTGCAGCCCGACTCGTTCATTTACATCGCGCAAGGTGCCTTCGTGCCGCCAGGCAATGCCTATCCGCGGCCCAATGTGGTGGCTGAAGAGGCCTTCAAGGGGTTCATCGAGTACTTCCCGATGGTCCGCCGTGCCCGTGGGCCAATGGGCCTGGATGAGGCCATGATCGAGGCGCGCAGTGCAGGCGCACATTATTTGCTCTACACCCGTTTTGCCAAGGCCGATGATCGCATCGGCACCGGCGATCAGTGGGCCGACCAGGAAGCCGTGGACCGTCTGGGTGTCGACAGCGGTGTCATTCAACTGATGCTGATCGAAACCAGCACCCGTTATCTTATCGACAGCGCGCGCATTCGCAGCCGTGGCGGATTGCTGACGCTTTACGACAAAAGCCCCGAAGATTTGCTGGGTCCGCCTCTTGAGGACTACGCTCGTACCTTATTGGGCGTCGAACGTTAAGCCAGCGTCAGGAGAGTGGAGTGACCGATTCAAACAAGGCGGGTGATCTGTTTGCGCAGATCCCCAAAACCAAGGGGTTGCCGCCTGTTCATTTGTGGAATCCGGATTTCTGTGGCGATATCGACATGCGTATCGCCCGAGACGGGACATGGTATTACCTGGGCACGCCGATCGGCCGCAAACCAATGGTCAGGTTGTTCTCGACGATCATGCGTCGCGACGGCGATGAATATTTTCTGATTACCCCTGTCGAGAAAGTCGGCATCAAGGTCGATGACGCGCCTTTTGTCGCCGTAACCCTTGAGGTGCTGGGAGAGGGTGAGGGTCAGGTGCTGCGCTTCCTGACCAATGTCGAGGATCAGGCTGAAGCGGGGCCGGAGCACCCTTTGCGGGTTGTGACAAACCCTGATACTCAGGAGCCAGCGCCGTATATCCATGTGCGGAGCAATCTTGAGGCGCTGATTCACCGCAATGTCTTTTATCAACTGGTCGAGCTGGCGGTCTCCCGCGAGATCAACGGGCAGCGCTGGCTGGGTGTCTGGAGTCATGGCGTGTTTTTTCCGGTGGGTCTTGAACCTTGAAAAACACGGCTATTTGCCGGCTTGAATTGCCTGTCGCCAGTGCGACGGTTAAAGTGCCGCTCCCTGATTTCCCTGAGGTTTTTGCATGAGCCAGTCCTTTGATATCGCCGTAATCGGCGCAACCGGTACTGTCGGCGAAACCGTTGTCCAGGTGCTGGAGGAGCGCAACTTCCCGGTCGGCAATCTGCACCTGCTGGCAAGTATCGAGTCTGCGGGTCACTCGGTGCCGTTTCGGGGCAAGAATGTACGCGTACGGGAAGTCGATGAGTTCGACTTCAGCAAGGTGCGCCTGGCATTCTTCGCCGCTGGCCCGGCGGTAAGCCGCAGTTACGCCGAAAAGGCCGTGGCGGCGGGGTGCTCGGTCGTCGACTTGTCCGGTGCATTTCCCGCCGTGCAGGCACCTAATATCGTGCCGGAAATAAATGCTACGCTTTTGCATAGCGGCGCGGCCGCCTCGCTGGTGGCCAGCCCGAGCGCCTCTGCCACTGCGGTCGCACTGGCTTTGGCACCGTTGCGCGGGTTGATCGATATCCAGTCTGTGACAGTAACGGCCTGTCTGGCGGTCTCCGCACTCGGGCGCGAAGGCGTCAGTGAGCTGGCGCGTCAGACTACCGAGCTATTGAATGTCCGCCCGCTGGAAACCCGCTTTTTTGATCGTCAGATGGCGTTCAACGTACTGGCCCAGGTGGGGACGCCTGACGAGTCGGGGCATTTGCCGCTGGAAAGGCGTCTGGTCGATGAATTACGCGAACTGCTGACGCTGCCATCGCTCAAAGTGTCTGCCACCTGCATTCAAGTGCCGGTGTTCTTTGGCGACAGCTTTACCGTAACGCTGCGCACCGCAGGTTCGGTCGATGTTGCGGCGATCAATGCGGCACTCGAGTCTGCCGCCGGAATCGAACTGGTCGATGAGGGGGATTACCCTACGCCGGTGGGTGATGCCGTGGGGCAGGACGTGGTTTATGTGGGGCGCGTTCGGGCGGGAATCGACGATCCCGAGCAGCTGAATCTGTGGCTGACGTCAGATAATGTAAGAAAAGGCGCTGCGCTGAATGCTGTGCAGGTTGGCGAATTGTTGATAAAAGACTATGTGTAAAAGATACTTGGCAACAATTTGAATAATTGTTTTAGCGGCGATACGCCTTACACCCAAATGCAGGACTACCTCCCCGGATCTCGGGGAATCTTTAAACAAGGGATGGGCTATGGTTCAGGTTCGTAAACTGGTATTAGCAATCGCTGCGGCTTCAGCGCTGTCATCGGGTATGGCGCAGGCGCTGGGGCTCGGGGAATTGTCGGTCAAGTCGACCCTGAATCAGCCCTTGGTAGCGGAAATAGAGTTGACTGAGGCGCAGGGGCTTAACGCAACGCAAGTTGTGCCGAGCCTGGCGACCACTGCCGACTTCGCTCAGGCGGGCGTTACCCGTCAGGCATTTCTCAACGATCTCACGTTTACCCCGGTTATCAACGCCAGCGGTAAAAGTGTCCTGCGCATTACTTCCAGCAAGCCGGTGCGCGAGCCTTACGTGAAGTTCCTGGTTCAGGTGCTCTGGCCAAATGGCCGGTTGCTGCGTGAATACAGTCTTCTGCTCGATCCACCGAAGTTTTCTCCAGAGGCCGCCGCTGCGGCCGCCGCCCCGGCACCAGCTGCTGCTCCTGCCGCACCCGCGCAACTGGCGACAGTCGCGCCGTCGACAGAGGCTGCGGCACCCGAGGCTCCAGCACCTGCCGCCAGTGCGCCGGTATTGCCGCCGCCAGCCGCGGACAAACAGGCACAATATGTCACCGCCAATAACGATACCTTGTGGGAAATTGCCGCGAAGGTACGTACTGGCGGCACTGTCCAGCAAACCATGCTGGCCATTCAGGCGTTGAACCCGGAAGCGTTCATCGGCGGCAACATCAACCGCTTGAAGAAGGGGCAGGTGCTGCGCCTTCCGACTCCGCAGCAAACCACCGCGTTGCCACAACCGCAGGCAGTTGCAGAAGTTTCCCGGCAGTACAGCGCCTGGCGTGAAGGCCGTCGCCTGCCTGCCGGCACGCGCCAGGTCGATGCCACCCGCCGTGATCGCGCTGGCGCTGCTCCTTCAAAGGTCGATACCTCCGACAACCTGAGCCTGGTTTCGGCAAGCGGCAAGCCTGCGGCAAAAGGTGCAGCGGGTGACAGTGATCTTGGCAACAAGCTGGCGGTGGCTCAGGAAGCTCTGGACACCACGCGCCGTGACAATGCCGAGCTGAAAAGCCGCATGAACGACCTGCAAAGCCAGCTCGACAAGCTACAGCGACTGATTGAGCTGAAAAACGGTCAGTTGGCCAAAATGCAGGCCGCCGGTGCAGCTGTGCCTCCGGCTGCTGCCACCCCGGAAGCCACCACGCCTGCCAATGCGGCAGTGCCTGCTTCGCTGGTCGATGCCAATGGAGCTCCGGTCAAACCGGCTGGGGAGATTGCTCCTGAGGATGCATTGCCGGCAGGTGCCGCCGAGGTTGCGACTCCTGCAGCCGATCAGCCGCTGGCTGTGGAGCCGGTGGCTGCAGCCGAAGATGAAGACGTGCTGCAGAAAATCCTCAACAACCCGGTACTGCTTGGCCTGATCGGCGGTGCCGTATTGTTGATTCTGGCCTTGTTGCTGTTGTTCCTGGCGCGTCGTCGCGCTGCGAAGGCCGAAGCCGAGAAGCACAAGCGTATGGCGCGTGCTCTGGCTGAGGAGTCGGATTTTGTTTCAGACATGGACATGAATGCACCGCCAGCCAGCTTCGATGGCCTGGACGTGCCACCACCGAATGTTCGCATGGGGGCCGCTGGTGCCGCCGCCGCTGCCACCGCGGCTCGCGAGCGTCCTGCCGATCCGTTGCTTCAGGCCGAGATCCATATTGCTTACGGGCGCATGAATCAGGCTGTCGAACTGCTTGAAGAAGCAGTGAAGGAAGATCCGAAGCGCGATGATATTCGCCTCAAGCTGATGGAAATCTACGCCGAGCAGGGTAATAACAAAGCTTACGCCGCCCACGAACGCAAACTGGTGGCAGCGGGAAAGCATGAAGCTGAGGTCGAGCAGCAGGAAGAACTTAACTCGACCCTGAAGCCGGTAGCGCCTGTTGCTGCGCCAGCGGTTTCTGAATCTGCTACTGCGTCGGCTGCTCCGGCAGTGGCCGCGGCAGCTGCCAGTGCTGCTGCGCTGGTTGCAGAGCTTGACGCCAAGTATGTTGAAGAGCTGTTGGCCGATGATTCGGCAGAGCAAGAGGTTGAACCTGAGCCTGAAGTCGCTGTAATAGCAGATCCCGAGCCCGCACCTGAAATGGTTACGCCGCTGGCCGCTGAACCTGCTGAAGAAGCGGACCCGTTCGATCACGATTTTGACTTGAGCCTGGATGAGTTCGAAGAAGCGCCCACGTCTGAAGTCACCACTGTGAACGAGCTTGACGATCTGATGCTGGATGAGCCGAAGGTGTCTGCAGCAGCGGATGACGAGGAGCTGAGCTTCGAGTCGATCATGCAGCAACAGGAAGAGGCCCGTGCGGCGACTACGCCGGAAGACCTTGCCGACTTCGATCTGGACCTGTCCGAAGAAGATCCGGCGCTCAAGAACGAGGATGACTTCCTGCTCGGCCTTGGCAATGATCCACTTGATCTGGGTGAAACGCAGTCTGTGCCGCCTGTCAGTGATGACCTTGAGCTTCCGGAAGACTTTGATCTGTCGCTGGCGGACGAGATTGAAACCGATCAGGCCAGCCAGGCATTCGCGACCGAAATCGACGACGTCAATGCCGAGCTGGACCGCCTTTCACAGAATCTCGAGCATCCGCCGCTCGATGAACCAAGGTTCACGGCCGAAGATGCTGCGGCACTGGAAGACGAGCCGGACTTCGACTTCATGGCCGGCACTGACGAAGCCGCGACCAAGCTTGATCTGGCGCGCGCCTATATCGACATGGGCGATGCAGACGGTGCCCGGGATATTCTTGACGAAGTGGTCACCGAGGGCGATGACGGACAGAAAAGCGAAGCGCGGGAGATGCTTTCGCGGCTGGCCTGATCCCCCTAAGGCAACAACCTGCAAACGGCCGCTTATGCGGCCGTTTGCATTTCAATTGTCCGGCTTGGTAGCGTGTTTTTCTTGCGGCCGTATAATGACCGACTTTTTGCGAACCGACAGGCTGTACCACTTTGGCGAACATAGACAACCCGGCAGCCGAAATGGCTGCCGAGGGTTTTTCCCGAATCGCGCTGGGCGTTGAATACAAGGGCTCGCGCTATTGCGGCTGGCAACGTCAGGCATCCGGTGTGCTGACCGTGCAGGAAACTCTTGAAGACGCTTTGTCAAAAGTGGCTGCATCACCGGTATCACTGATGTGTGCCGGCCGCACAGATGCTGGCGTGCATGCCTGCGGGCAGGTGGTGCATTTCGATACGCAGGCCGAGCGCACCATGAAGGCCTGGGTCATGGGCGCAAATATCAATCTGCCCCATGACGTCAGCGTAACCTGGGCCCGGGTCATGCCCGCTACGTTTCATGCCCGCTTCAAGGCCATTGCCCGTCGTTATCGCTATGTGATCTACAACGATCAGATTCGCCCGGCGCACCTGAATCAGGAAATTACCTGGAATCATCGCCCACTGGATGTAGAGCGGATGGCACTGGCAGCCGAGTATCTGGTCGGTACTCACGACTTCAGCGCTTTCCGCGCCGGCCAGTGTCAGGCCAAGTCGCCAGTCAAGCAGTTGCACCACCTGCGCGTGACGCGTCACGGCAAGATGATCGTGATCGACGTGCGCGCCAATGCCTTCCTGCACCATATGGTGCGCAACATCGCCGGTGTTTTGATGACCATCGGCACTGGCGAACGTCCGGTCGAATGGGCGCGAGACGTGCTGGAAAGCCGGGTTCGGCGTACCGGTGGTGTGACGGCCCATCCTTATGGTCTGTACCTTGTTCAGGTCGAGTACCGTGATGAATTTCCGCTGCCCGAGCGTTTTGTAGGTCCGCATTTTCTTACGGGCTTTGCAGAACTGGACGGCTGACGACCCGAGCAGCATTTGCTAACATCCGGGACTTTCCGAAAGGTCTGAGGTTGCTCACTATATGTCAGCCGTTCGCAGCAAGATCTGCGGGATTACCCGCATAGAGGATGCTCTGGCTGCAGCCGAGGCAGGAGCCGATGCAATTGGCCTGGTGTTCTACCCGAAAAGTCCGCGTGCAGTAACAGTGCTGCAGGCTCGCGCTATCATTGCCGCGTTGCCGCCGTTCATTACCACTGTCGGCCTGTTCGTCAACGCCAGCCGCTGCGAACTCAACGAGACGCTGGATGCGGTTGCGCTGGACATGCTGCAGTTTCATGGCGATGAAACACCGGATGAATGCGATGGTTATCATCGCCCCTACATCAAGGCTTTGCGGGTCAAGGCGGGTGATGACATCGCTCAGGTTTGCCGTACCTATCGCAATGCGCGAGGCGTGCTGCTCGACACCTATGTAGAGGGTGTTCCTGGCGGCACCGGAGAAACCTTCGATTGGGCGCTGATTCCGGACGATCTGGATAAACCGGTCATTCTGGCGGGCGGGCTGACGTCGGCGAATGTGGCGCAGGCCATTGCCCAGGTTCGGCCCTACGCCGTGGATGTCAGCGGCGGTGTCGAAAAGAGCAAGGGCATCAAGGATCGGGAAAAGATCCTTGCGTTCATGAGTGCAGTGCATGGCACCTGATGTGACGGTTGCCGGTCGGCCGCCGTCCATAAGCCTGTCCCTGCCACAAGGCATGCGGGTCGAATCAAGTAAGCGGTGGTGCCAGAGTGCAACGCCGTCGTTGTAAAAAATCGGGGTGAGGGATGTGCAGGTCTGGCTTGGGTCGATCGCTATCCTTCATCATCGTCCATACACGAATTTATCCGAGGGCATGCGACTGGCGCGTGATCGCCAGCCGTTCGAGCCACACCGGTACTGGAGATATAAAGCATGAGCAACTGGTTGGTAGACAAACTGATCCCATCGATCATGCGTTCCGAGGTCAAAAAGAGCTCGGTTCCCGAAGGCCTCTGGCACAAATGCCCGTCCTGCGAGGCGGTTCTGTATCGCCCGGAGCTGGAAAAGACCCTGGACGTCTGCCCCAAGTGCAACCACCACATGCGTATCGGTGCGCGCGCACGCCTGAACATTTTTCTGGATGTTGAAGGCCGCGAAGAGCTGGGTGCCGATCTTGAGCCGGTCGACCGTCTGAAATTTCGTGACGGCAAGAAATACAAGGACCGCCTGACCGCTGCGCAGAAGCAGACCGGTGAAATGGATGCGCTGATTTCCATGAGCGGCACCCTGCTGGGCATGCCGGTGGTGGCGTCAGCATTCGAGTTCTCGTTCATGGGCGGTTCTATGGGCGCCATCGTCGGCGAGCGTTTCGTGCGCGCCGCCAACTACGCCCTGGAAAATCGTTGCCCGATGATCTGCTTCGCCGCTTCCGGCGGTGCGCGCATGCAGGAAGCACTGATCTCGCTGATGCAGATGGCCAAGACATCGGCCGTTCTGGCACGTCTTCGCGAAGAAGGCCTGCCCTTTATCTCGGTGTTGACCGACCCGGTCTACGGCGGCGTTTCCGCCAGTCTGGCCATGCTGGGCGATGTCATCGTTGCCGAGCCCAAGGCGCTGATCGGTTTCGCCGGTCCTCGCGTGATCGAGCAAACCGTTCGCGAGAAGCTGCCAGAGGGCTTCCAGCGTAGCGAGTTCCTGCTGGATCATGGTGCTATCGACATGATCATCTCGCGTAGCGAGCTTCGTCCGCGTCTGGGTAACCTGCTGGCGCAGATGATGAACCTGCCGACGCCTCGTTTTGTAGCGCCGGTCATCGAGCCTATCGTCGTTCCACCGGCACCGGCCACGATATGACCTCTACATCCCTGAGCGACTGGCTCGCTTACCTGGAGCAACTGCATCCATCCGCCATCGACATGGGGCTGGATCGTTCTCGGCGGGTAGCGCAGCAGTTGGGGCTGACGCGTCCGGCTCCCAGGGTGATTACGGTAACGGGCACCAACGGCAAGGGGTCAACCTGTGCCTTTGTCGCTGCCTTGTTGCAGGCTCAGGGCTTGAAAGTCGGTGTCTACAGCTCCCCACATTTGATTCGCTATAACGAGCGGGTGAAAGTGCAGGGTGTCGAGGCAACCGACCTGGAGTTATGCGATGCGTTCGCGGCGGTTGAAGCGGCGCGTGGTGATGTAACCCTGACTTATTTCGAAATGGGCACGCTGGCGGCATTCTGGCTGTTCGAACAGGCCCGGCTGGATGCGGTCGTTCTGGAGGTCGGTCTGGGTGGTCGCCTGGATGCGGTAAATCTTGTTGATGCGGATTTCGCGCTGGTCACCAGTATCGGTGTTGATCACGCCGAGTATCTGGGTAACACCCGTGAGTCGGTCGCCTTCGAAAAGGCCGGAATCTTTCGTGCCGGTTGCCCAGCGTTGTGCGGCGATCCGGAACCACCCGAGCCGCTGCTGGCCAAGGCTCGTGAGTTGGGTTGCCCGCTGCTGATGCGTGGTCGTGATTTCGATCTCTCGATAGGCAAGGACAGTTGGGACTGGCGTGGTGTTGCTCACGGCGAACAGGTCGAACTGCGCGGTCTGCCACTGCTGGACCTGCCTATGCAGAACGCAGCGTTGGCACTTCAGGCGTTTGCCTTGCTGGGGTACCCGCTGCAAACGGATGCAGTAGGGCAGGTTCTGGCGCAGACCCGGCTCGCCGGTCGTCTTGATCGCAGAACTGTCAGCTGGCAAGGCAAGCGGCTCAATCTGCTTTTCGATGTGGGTCACAACCCCCATGCGGCGCAATTTCTGGAGCAATGCCTTGCGCGCCAGCCGGTTGTCGGCAAGCGTCGCGCCGTATTTGGCCTGTTGAACGACAAGGACCTCGAGGGTGTGGTCGCGCATCTGGTGTCGGTCATCGATGAGTGGGCCGTTGCGCCGCTTCCTACCTCGCGCAGCCGACCGGCAGAAGAGTTGCATTCGGCCTTGCAGAACCTTGGCGCCTGCGTGACGTCCTATCAGAGTGTTGCGTTGGCGCTGGAAGCTCAGTGCGCGCACGCCACGCCCGATGACGAGATTCTGCTGTTCGGATCATTTTACTGTGTTGCCGAGGCCCTGGAATGGGTGGCCCGGTACACCGATGAGGACGCTGCAAATGGCTTTGCTGGATAACGTATTCAAGCAGCGCATGGTTGGAGCACTGGTGCTGATCGCTGTGGCGGTCATCTTCTTGCCCATGCTCTTCACGCGGGAAGATGAAACGCGTCAGGTGCAGGTCGATGCACCGTCCGCGCCCCAGGCACCTGCGGCTTCGCAGATCCGGGTCGACCCGGTGCCTGTTCCGGAGCCTCAGGCCCTGCCTCAGGAGCCTGTTCCCAGCGACGATGACATGAGCAGCAGCCAGCCGCCTTCCATGCCGATCGCACCTGCCCCAACCACACCGGCCACACCTCCGGTTGCCAGCGCCCCGGCCCCGAAGCCTGCTGCCAAGCCGGCACTTGCGCCTGCTCCGGCCCCGGCAGCCCCGGCAGCCCCTGCGGCACCCGCCAAGCCAGCAGCACCTGCTGGCGTCGATGCCAACGGGCTGTCGATCAGCTGGTCGGTTCAACTGGCAAGCATGTCCAACCGTGCCAACGCCGACAACCTGCAAAAGACTCTGCGAACTCAAGGCTACAATGCTTACATTCGCACTGCCGATGGCGTTAATCGGGTATTTGTCGGCCCGCTTATCGAGCGTGCCGAAGCTGATCGTCTGCGCGATCAGCTCGACAAACAGCAAAAGCTCAAAGGTATTGTGGTGCGCTTTCAGCCTGAGCGGGGCTGACCGTTCGGCACCTCGTGCCCTTGCGTTAAAGGAAAATGCCTCGCGCCGGTAATCGCTGCTTACCGGCAGGCGGGCGCTCTGCTAAAATGCGCCGCCTTATCCGTCTGCAGGCTGCAACGTGCCATTTACTCCGGTTGACTGGGCAATTCTGGGAATTGTCGCCATCTCCGCCCTGATCAGTCTGAAGCGCGGCTTCGTAAAAGAAGCACTGTCGTTGACGACGTGGATCATTGCAGGCGTTGTGGCCTGGATGTTTGGCGCGGGGCTGTCGCAGTATCTGGTCAATTACATAGAAACACCTTCGGCCCGCGTGATTGCGAGCTGCACCATTCTTTTTGTCGCCACCTTGCTGGTAGGCGCCATGGTCAACTTTCTGATAGGCGAGCTGATTCGCGTCACCGGGCTTTCCGGGACCGATCGTTTTCTCGGCATGGTCTTCGGCGCAGCGCGCGGAGGCCTGCTTGTCGTTGTAGCGGTAGGGCTGTTGAGCCTGGGGCCGGTGCAGCAGGATCAATGGTGGCAGCAGTCCAGGCTGGTGCCGCAATTTCTCATGGTCGCTGACTGGTCGAAAAACCTGATTCTAGGGATGTCCAGCAAGTGGCTCGCCAGCGGCATCAGCGTACCCGCTGATCTGCCGTTCAAGGAACAGATCCTGCCGTCTACAATGCCGCAGGATGTGCTCGGTAAATCCAGTTCCACTAAGTAGGGGTTGTGTCGCATGTGTGGCATCGTCGGTATCGTCGGCAAGTCGAACGTCAATCAGGCGCTGTATGACGCGCTTACCGTCCTCCAGCACCGCGGCCAGGACGCTGCTGGTATCGTAACCAGCCACGATGGCCGGTTATTCCTGCGCAAGGACAACGGATTGGTGCGTGATGTGTTTCATCAACGCCATATGCAGCGCTTGGTCGGGCATATGGGCATCGGTCATGTGCGCTATCCAACGGCGGGCAGCTCGACGTCTGCAGAGGCCCAGCCGTTCTACGTCAACTCGCCTTATGGCATCACGTTGGCGCACAACGGCAACCTCACCAACGTCGAACAACTGGCCAAGGAGATTTACGAATCCGACCTGCGCCATGTGAACACCAATTCCGATTCGGAAGTGCTGCTCAACGTTTTCGCCCATGAGCTGGCCGTGCGTGGCAAGTTGCAGCCGACCGAAGAGGATATCTTCGCCGCAGTGACCGACGTGCATAATCGCTGCCGTGGCGGCTATGCGGTCGTGGCAATGATCACCGGCTACGGCATTGTCGGCTTCCGTGACCCGGACGCCATTCGTCCTATCGTGTTTGGCCAGCGTCATACCGACGAAGGCGTCGAATACATGATCGCGTCGGAAAGCGTGTCGCTGGACGTGCTCGGCTTTACCCTGATTCGCGACCTGGCACCGGGCGAAGCGGTCTACATCACTGAAGATGGCAAGCTGCATACCCGTCAGTGTGCGGCCAACCCCAAATATGCACCGTGCATCTTCGAACACGTTTATCTGGCACGTCCTGACTCGATCATCGACGGCATTTCGGTCTACAAGGCGCGTTTGCGCATGGGCGAGAAGCTGGCCGACAAGATCCTGCGCGAGCGTCCGGATCACGATATCGATGTGGTCATCCCGATTCCGGACACCAGCCGTACCGCTGCGCTGGAGCTGGCCAATCATCTGGGCGTCAAGTTCCGCGAAGGTTTCGTCAAGAACCGCTACATCGGCCGGACCTTCATCATGCCGGGCCAGGCAGCACGCAAGAAATCCGTGCGTCAGAAGCTCAACGCAATCGAGCTGGAGTTCCGCGGCAAGAACGTGATGCTGGTGGATGACTCCATCGTGCGCGGCACGACCTGCAAGCAGATCATCCAGATGGCCCGTGAAGCCGGTGCCAAGAATGTCTACTTCTGTTCGGCGGCCCCGGCCGTGCGCTACCCCAACGTCTACGGCATCGACATGCCGAGTGCTCACGAGCTGATCGCCCACAACCGTTCCACTCAGGACGTTGCCGACCTTATCGGTGCCGACTGGCTGGTTTATCAGGATCTGAATGACCTGATCGAAGCGGTCAGTGGCAGCAAGAAGATCAAGATCGACAACTTCGACTGCTCGGTTTTCGATGGCAAGTACGTGACCGGTGACATCGACGAGCATTATCTGAACAGGATCGAGAGCGCGCGTAACGACGCCTCCAAGATCAAGACTCAGGCCGTGAGCGCGATCATCGATCTGTACAACAACTAAATTGGACAAGGAGTGGGCGGCATGACTCAGGAGTGGGATGCAGGTCGGCTGGACAGCGACCTTGAAGGTGTGGGTTTCGATACCCTTGCCGTACGTGCCGGGCAACACCGCACCCCGGAAGGTGAGCATGGCGATCCCATGTTCTTCACCTCCAGCTATGTCTTTCGCACGGCTGCCGATGCGGCCGCGCGTTTTGCTGGCGAGGTGCCCGGCAACGTCTACTCGCGTTATACCAACCCGACCGTGCGCTCTTTTGAAGAGCGCATCGCCGCGCTGGAAGGCGCCGAACAGGCCGTTGCTACGGCCACCGGCATGGCGGCGACCCTGGCGGTCGTGATGAGCCTGTGCAGTGCCGGGGATCATGTGCTGGTGTCGCGCAGCGTCTTTGGCTCGACCATCAGCCTGTTCGACAAGTACTTCAAACGCTTTGGCATTGAGGTGGATTACGTTCCGCTTGCAGAGCTGAGCGGCTGGGACGCGGCGATCAAGCCCAACACCAAAATGCTGTTTGTCGAGTCGCCGTCCAATCCATTGGCCGAGCTGGTGGATATCGCTGCACTGGCTGAAATCGCTCACGCCAAAGGTACGATGCTGATCGTCGACAACTGTTTCTGCACGCCGGCCTTGCAGCAGCCGCTGTTGCTGGGTGCTGATATTGTCGTGCATTCGGCTACCAAGTTCATCGACGGCCAGGGTCGTTGCATGGGCGGTGTGGTTGCCGGCCGCAGCGAGCAGATGAAAGAAGTGGTCGGTTTCCTGCGCACGGCCGGGCCGACGCTCAGCCCGTTCAATGCGTGGATCTTCCTCAAGGGTCTCGAAACCCTGAACCTGCGCATGCGCGCTCACTGTGCCAATGCCCAGGCACTGGCACAGTGGCTCGAGCAGCAGGATGGCATCGAAAAAGTCCATTACGCGGGGCTGAAGAGCCACCCGCAGCACGAGTTGGCCCAGCGTCAGCAAAAGGGTTTCGGTGCGGTGGTGAGCTTCGAGGTCAAGGGTGGCAAGGACGGCGCATGGCGCTTCATCGATGCCACGCGACTGATTTCGATCACCGCCAACCTGGGCGACAGCAAAACCACGATCACTCACCCGAGCACCACCTCTCACGGCCGTCTGGCACCTCAGGAACGTGAGGCCGCAGGTATTCGCGACAGCCTGATTCGGGTTGCAGTGGGGCTGGAAGACGTGGCTGATCTGCAGGCTGATCTGGCCCGTGGTCTGGCGGCGTTGTGAGTAGCGAGACCAGCAAAACGGCCAGTGGCAAGCCGGGTGAGGCGTGGGCGTTGAAATTTTCCAGCGTCCACAATGGTCGTGTCGCCCTGGTGACCGGTGCCGCTCGCGGGATCGGGCTCGGCATTGCAGCGTGGCTGATTGCCGAAGGCTGGCAAGTCGTGTTGACCGATCTGGATCGTGCGCGTGGTTCGAAAGTGGCCGGTGCACTGGGTGAAAATGCCCTGTTCATTGCCATGGACGTTGCCAGTGAAGAGCAGGTCGCAACGGGCGTGGCCGAGGTGCTTCGGCAGTTCGGTCGTCTCGATGCGCTGGTGTGCAACGCTGCGATTGCCGATCCGCACAACACTACGCTGGAAAGCCTTGAGCTGTCGCACTGGAACCGTGTACTGGCAGTCAACCTCGGCGGTCCGATGCTGCTCGCAAAGCATTGCGCGCCTTACCTGCGTGCGCACTGTGGCAGCATCGTCAACCTTACCTCTACTCGCTCCCGCCAGTCCGAGGCCGATACCGAAGCTTATGCGGCCAGCAAGGGCGGCCTGATGGCGCTGACGCACGCGCTGGCAATCAGTCTGGGGCCGGAGATACGTGTAAACGCCGTCAGTCCCGGCTGGATTGATGCGCGCGACCCCTCGTTGCGCAAGGCCGAGCCGTTGTCCGAGACCGATCACGCCCAGCATCCTGCCGGCAGGGTAGGGACGGTAGAAGATGTGGCCGCGATGGTTGCGTGGTTGTTGTCCAGAAACGCCGGTTTTGTGACCGGGCAGGAATTTGTGGTCGACGGCGGCATGACGCGCAAGATGGTCTACGCCGAATAGTTTCGTGCAGTCTGCCAACATTGACTCTTTGTTGTGCTTTTGATGTGTGGTAGCGGTTTTGCGATTGAGCCTGTTTTTTAAAAAACTTCAATCAGGCTATTGACTTAGGTTCGTTAGGTGCGTAAATTTCGCGGCCTCAACGAAGCAAAGGGTGATTAGCTCAGCTGGGAGAGCAGCTGCCTTACAAGCAGCGGGTCGGCGGTTCGATCCCGTCATCACCCACCATCGTTGAGTTTGAAAGCTGAAGTACGAGGGCTTTCAAAGTATCAAAAGGACGCAAGTCCACAATGCGCAGCGGTAGTTCAGTCGGTTAGAATACCGGCCTGTCACGCCGGGGGTCGCGGGTTCGAGTCCCGTCCGCTGCGCCATATTTGTACAGATCGGGTTCGCCGGGTCTGCGATTGAAAAGCCCAAGGGTCTTTCAGTCACCAGTACAGGAAGCAAACTACCGAAGGTTTGTTTCAAACAGGTTTACAGCGATACGCAGCGGTAGTTCAGTCGGTTAGAATACCGGCCTGTCACGCCGGGGGTCGCGGGTTCGAGTCCCGTCCGCTGCGCCATACACCGCTTCAAGGCCCTTGAACTCCTTGAAGCAAACACGAAAGCGACCCTCGGGTCGCTTTTTTGTTGTCTGCGTTTTGTCCGTAGGCGAGTAGGGTGGTTGGCCTGAACACGTGTTGTATCCAAATCCTTTTGATCTGTACGTTGATCCAGCGTCGGCCTTGTTGCAGACTTACCGCCATTTCCCAGTTCGCAGTCTTGCTGGCAGTCTTTTCCTTCCTCAGGATTTTCGATGTTTAAGCTACTGAACGTTCGTACCGCATTCTGGATCTCTGCCGTGTTGATGGCAGCTGGTTGTTCATCGCCGAAGCAGGCGGTTTATGACCACGAACATTTCGATGACGCCGGGACCTTCTCCCGCAGTTATCCTGCAACCGACCTGGCTTATTGCGAAGCGGGGCGGCGTGCCTTGTTGAGCCAGGGCTATATCATCACCAGCAGCGACCCGAAGATGATTGCCGGTCGCAAGAGCTTTCAACAGACCGGCGATGCGCATATTGAAATCAGCTTTAATCTGGTGTGCGCCGCTGATGCGAAGGATGGCAGTTCGACCATGTTCGCAAACGCTCTGCAGGATCGCTATGCGCTGAAGAAGACCAACAACTCGGCCAGCCTCGGGGTTGGAGTGCTGGGCTCTGTCTCGATGCCGATAGGCTCCACTGACGACTCGATGGTCAAGGTGGCCAGTGAAACCGTGTCATCGGCGAAGTTCTACGAGCGCTTTTTCGGTCTGGTGGAAAACTTCCTGCCACCGGAAGTGAAAAAGGCTGCGCATATTGTCGAGAAGCCCAAAGCAGATCTGGGTGTTCCTGATGTAGCCCCTGCCGCAGCCGAGCCGGCCAAGGCGGCCGAACCCGCCAAACTGGCTCCAGCAGCAACGGAGTCGCCCGCCAAGGCCGAACCCGCTGCCGAATCAGCCACGCCGCCCGCGGCAAGCGAACCACTGCCAGCGCCAGCCGAGCCTGCATCGTTCAAGGCGGAAACGGTCGACACACCGGCAGCCGAGCCAACAGACAGTACCAAGCCAACCGAGGCTGAGCCCGCTCAATAACGGCTGTCGTGATCATGCACGGCGGACGCAGAGCGTCCAGAACTGCATCCCCACGCAGAGCGTGGGGACGATAATCAAGGTGTCCAGAGAACCTCTATCGTGCCCATGCTCCGCGTGGGTATGCCGGTCCGCATGAGGAACGAGAGGTATCCACGTCCTCAGCCCAGAAACAACCGATACGCCGGGTTCTCGCTCTCGTCCCAATACGGGTAACCAATCTCGTCCAGCGCTGCGCCCACCAGATGCCGCTCTTCCTCCGGCACTATCAGGCCAGCGACCACCCGGCCGTCTGCTGCGCCGTGGTTGCGGTAGTGGAACATCGAGATGGTCCAGCGTCCGCCCAGGCGGTTGAGGAAGTTGAACAGCGCGCCGGGGCGCTCCGGGAATTCGAAACGCAGTACCACTTCGTCGTCGACGCGCTCGGCATGCCCGCCGACCATGTGGCGGATGTGCAGTTTGGCCAGTTCGTTGTCGGTCAGGTCCAGCACCGGAAAACCCTGCCCGG